>QHSO01000228.1 GCA_003220475.1 Candidatus Rokuibacteriota bacterium
CACGCGCCGCTCGTCGATGGCGACACGCTGCGTCTGGGCCAGGTCGAGCTCAAGATCTGCCACGCGCCCGGGCACACGCCCGACTCGATCTGCGTGCTCGTCACCGATCACGCGCGCGGCACGGAGCCGTGGTTCGTGCTCACGGGCGACACGCTGTTCGTCGGCTCCGTCGGGCGCCCCGACCTCGGCGGTGTGTCGGCGGCGGAGGATCTCTGGCAATCGCTGCGCCGCGTGCTGCAGCCGCTGCCCGACGGCGTGGAGGTCTATCCCGCGCACGGCGCCGGCTCGGCGTGCGGCGGCGGGGCGATGAGCGCCAAGGCGGCCTCGACGATCGGCTTCGAGCGGCGCTTCAATCCCGCCTTTCGCTTCGACGACAAGGCGCGGTTCGTCGACTTCATCATGCAGGGCGTCCCGCCGAAGCCCGCGGCCTTCGAGACCATCGTCGCGAAGAATCGCGGACTGCTGCCGCTGACCGCCGCCAAGCCGCGTCCCATGAGCGCGCGCGAGGCGTGGGAGGCCGCACAGGCCGGCGCCGTCGTGCTCGACCTGCGCGATCCCGGCACGCACGGCGAGGCGCATCCGGCGGGCGCGCTGAACGTCTGGATCGACGGACCGCAGTTCGCCGAGCGCGTGGCCGGCTTCGTCACGCCGGGCACGCGCGTGGTCGTGTTGGCGCAGGCGCCGTCGGATGTCGATCGCGCGGTGCAGGCGCTCTCGCGCGTCGGCATCGATGAGGTCGTCGGTTACCTGCAGTGGGGCATGATCGACTGGCGCGACGCCGGCCTGCCCGTGGAGTCGGTGCCGCAGATCACCGCCTACGATCTGCACACGCTGCTCGAGGCCGACGGCGCGGTGGTCGTGGATGTGCGCGAACCGTTCGAGTGGCTCGAGGGCCACGTGCCGGGCGCGCTGCACGTGCCGATGTTCGAGGCCGTCGCGCGCGCGAGCGAGCTGCCCGCCGATCGGCCGAAGGCCGTCGTCTGCGCCGGCGGTCTGCGCTCGAGCACCACCATCAGCGCGCTCAAGCGGCGCGTGCCCGGCCCGTGGCTCAACGTCACGGGTGGCATGGCCGCCTGGCTCAAGGCGGGCTACGGCGTCACCAAAGCGTAGCGGCTGATGGCGTCCGCGCTGCGCGCGCAGTGGAACGCGCTCGTCGGTCGCGCGTGGCCGGTGTGGGGCGCCGCGATCCTCGTCGCCACCGTCAACGTGTTCCTCTTTGCCTTCGATCGGCCGTGGACCGCGTCCGACGGGCTGCGAAACTGGGGCGATTGGGTGCTCACGGGCGTCGGTGTCCTGCGCCGTCCCGATCTGCTGCCGCCGTGGCTCTACTCCGGCTCGCTGCTCAACCTCGGCGTCCTGCTCGGCGGCGCCGCGGGCGCGCTCTGCGCGCGCGAGTTCGCCGTCCGCGTGCCGGCGCCCGGCGAGCTGATCAAGGGCGCCGCCGGCGGCGCCTTCATGGGCGTCGGCGCCACGCTCGCCTTCGGCTGCAACATCGGCGGCTTCTTCTCCGCGGTGAGCGCGCTGAGCCTCGCCGGCTTCGCGATGATGGTGGGGCTCGGCGTGGGCGCCTTTCTCGGCTTGCGGTATCTGCTGTGGGAAACCGCGCACCGCCCGGGCTGGTCGAGCGGCCGCGGGCGGACGTGGGCGCGCGCCGGCCGCGACGCGAGCCGCCAGCCGCTCGTCGGCGTGCTGCTGCTCGTCGCGCTCGTGGCCGCGCCGTTCGTGTACGCGGCGGCGGGGCATGCGCAGCGCGGTCTCTTTCTGGTATTCGGCGCCGCCTTCGGCGTAATCTTCCAGCGCTCACGGTTCTGTCTCGTGCGCGCGTTCCGCGAGCCGTTCATGACCGGCGACGCCGAGCACACGCGCGCCGCGGCGCTCGCGCTGGTGGTCAGCACACTGGGCTTCGCGATTCTGAAATTCACCGACCTCAAGGACAAGGGCGATTGGGTCTTCGCCGCCGCGGGGATCGGCGGCCTGCTCGGCGGCACGCTCTTCGGCATCGGCATGACGCTCGCGGGTGGCTGCGGCGCGGGCTCGATCTGGCGTGCGGGCGAGGGGCAGGTGAAGCTCTGGGCGGCGGTCGCGTGCTTCGCGCTGGGCGCTTCGGTTGCGCGCCTCGTGCTGGGCGGCGCGCTCGCGAACGTGGGTGTGGCCGTGTTTCTGCCGTCGGCCGTCGGCTGGGGCGCCGCGGTGCTCCTCGTGATCGTCGTGGCCGCCGCGTGGGCGTTCGCCGCCACGTGGAACGAGGACACCAGAAAGTTCACCGTACCGGACTGAACCGCTGTACCTTACGGTGGCAGTTCAGCGACCGTGGCCTCCGGGAGAAACGTCATGGCACGGATGACGCGCAGGGAGTTCCTCAAGGCTTCGTCCGCCGTCGTCGCCCTCTCTGGTCTCGCAGGCTGCGCGAGCACGGGCGGCGCGCCGACCACGACGAGCACGCCCGGCGACCTGGCGCCGAATCGCAGCGGCCGTCGCGTGATCGTGATCGGCGGCGGCTGGGGCGGCGCCACCGCCGCCAAGTACGTGCGCATGCAGGATCCGGCGATCGAGGTCGTCCTGCTCGAGCCCAACGACAAGTTCATCTCCTGCCCGTTCTCGAATCTGGTCGTGAGCGGTGTGCGCTCGATCGAGAGCCTCACCTTCGGGTACGACGGGCTGCGTAAGCAGCACGGCGTCAAGATCATGCGCGAGAGCGCGACGGCGATCGAGCCCGACGCGCACCGCGTGCGGCTCGCGCGTGGCTTCCTGACGTATGACCGGCTCATCGTCGCGCCCGGCATCGATTTCCAGACGGAACAGATCGAAGGACTCGCCGCCGCCGGCGATCGCGTGCTGCACGCGTGGAAGGCCGGGCCGCAGACGGTGGCGCTCGCGCAGCAGCTCAAGGAGATGCCCGACGACGGCGTCTTCGTGCTGTCGGTCCCGCCTGCCGCGTATCGCTGCCCGCCGGGACCGTACGAGCGCGCGTGCCAGGTGGCCTGGTATCTCAAGACGCGCAAGCCGCGCGCGAAGCTCATCGTGCTCGACGCCAACCAGAACGTCATCAGCAAGCCGGCGTTGTTCCGCGCTGCGTGGCAGGCGTATCCGAACCTCGAGTACCGCGCGTCGAACAAAGTGGTGAAGGTCGATGCCGCCGCGCGCGAGCTGACGACCGAGTTCGGCGACAAGGTGCGCTACGACGTCGCGAACGTGATTCCGCCGCAGCGCGCGGCCGCCATCGCCGTGCAGGCCGACCTCGTCGGCGTCGACAAGCGCTGGTGCGAGGTCAACCACGTGACCTACGAGTCGGTGAAGGCGAAGGACGTTCACGTCGTCGGCGACTCCACGATCGGCATCCCGGTGCCGAAGTCCGGCACCGTGGCCAACAGCATGGGCAAGATCGCCGCGACCGCCGTCGTGAATCTGCTCAACGGACGGCCCGCACCCGAGATGCCGCCGATCAACACCTGCTACTCATGGGTGAGCGACACGGAAGTGATGGCGGTGATCAACGCCTACCGCATCGACAGCGGCAAGGTGGTGCAGATCGAGCAAAAGCTCACGCCGGGCCAGTCGGCACTCTATGCGCACCACGCGGAGGCCTGGGCCACCAGCATCTGGGCGGACATCCTTGCGTAGCGCAGCGCGCGTCGTGCAAGCGTTCGTCCTCGTCGCCGCGCTGGCGGCGCTTGTCCCCGCGACGGCCGCCGCCGGTCCTGTCGACACGCCAGGCTTCACGAAGGCGTTTTCGTGCAGCGCCTGTCACGGGAGCGCCGGCGCTGCGCGCGCCGACGCGGTCCCGATCCTCGCCGGTATGCCGGCCTGGTATCTCAAGAAGGCGATCGACGACTATGCGTCGGGACGGCGCCCATCGCCGGAGATGGAGCCGTTCTCCAAGATGGTCACCACGCTCGGCGTCGACGACGTCGCCGCGTATTTCGCCACGCAGAAGCGCGAGGCGTCGCCGATCAAGCTCGACCGCGCGGCCATCGCGAGCGGTCGCACCGCGGCGACCCAGTGCGCCGGATGCCACGGCCAGGACGGCCGCGGCGATCAGGCGAAAGGCACGCCGCCACTCGCCGGCCAGCCGGCAGGCTATCTGTTGAATCAGATGAAGCTCTTCAAGGCGGACAAGCGGAGCCCGGGCGACGCGAACCTCACCGCGCTGAAGGCCCTCATGAAGGGTGTCGACGACCCGACGCTCGCCAACCTCGCCGCCTATTACGCGAGCCTCGGGAGGTAAGCCGCCCGTCTCGTGTCGCTCCTCCTCGGCGGTGTCCTGGTCGTGCTCGGGATGGTCGGCGCATTCGTGTCGGGTCTGCTCGGCGTCGGCGGCGCGATCGTGATGATCCCCCTGCTGCTCTATGTCCCGCCGCTGCTCGGCATCGGCGGCTTCGACGTCAAGGAGGTGGCGGCGATCACGATGGTGCAGGTCTTCATCGCAGCCGTTTCGGGAGTCATCGCGCACGGTCGCCGGCGTGCCGTCAACGCGCGCCTGGCGGCGACGGGCGGTCTCGCGATGGCGGCGACCTCCCTCGCCGGCGCGATCGCGTCGCTCTGGATCCACGAAATGTGGCTGCTCATGGTCTTCGCGCTCATGGTCACGCTCGCGTGTGTGCTGATGTTCGTGCCCGCGCCGCAGCCGGACGTCGCCGCGCCGGCAGAAGACCGCGAGTACAGCCGCACGCTGACGGCGACGGTGGCCGGCGGTGTCGGCTTCGCGGCGGGTCTCGTCGGCGCGGGCGGCGCCTTTCTCCTCGTGCCACTGCTGCTCGTGGTCGTCGGCGTGCCCATCCGCGTGACGATCGGCAGCTCGCTCGCGATCACCGCGCTCGCGGCCACGGGCGGCGTCATCGGCAAGCTCGTCACCGGACAGGTTCCGCTCGGCCCTGCCTTCGTCGTCGCCCTCGGCGCGGTGCCCGGTGCGCAGCTCGGCGCGGTGGCCAGCCGGCGGCTGGCGGGCGGCGCACTCAAGGGCATACTGTTCCTCGTGATCGCCCTGACCGGCGTGCGCGTCTGGTGGCACGTGCTGTTCGAGTAGTGCGCGTGAGACCGAGGAGCGCCACGGGTTTCCCGGGGCGCGTGGGAGTGCGAAGCCGCAGGCCGTTCGACGGCCGAGGCGAGCCTGCGATGAATCGTTGGGGGGTTTGGGGGCCATGCCGGGGCCCCCATCAAAAATGAGATACGGATTCGTGATCGACCACCGCAAGTGCATCGGCTGTCACGCGTGCACGGTGGCGTGCAAGGAGGAGAACCAGGTTCCCCTCGGAACGTTCCGCACGTGGGTGAAGTACGTCGAGAAGGGCACCTGGCCGCACACG
>QHSO01000002.1 GCA_003220475.1 Candidatus Rokuibacteriota bacterium
GATTCCCACCAGAGCGCCTGCATCGCCATGCCGCCGAGCGAGAGCAGCTCGTCCGGCAACCGCGTGTTTCGCATCGGCACGACCGTCTCGGCCGCCAGGCCGTCGGGAATCGAGGCGCCCGCCGGAACCGGCACCACCCAGCACGGCGTCTCGCGGTACGTCCCCAGCCAGAAGGGCGCGGTATCGATCGGCAGCGGGCAATCACCGTGCGGCAATCGAACGCCGCCGCCCTCGGAGAGGACGAGCAGGTTTTGATCCTGTACGAGCAGCCAGTGACCGCGCTCGATCGGCGGCTTGGCGCCGCGCTTGGCGGGCGTGAACGCGGGGCCGAGGATGTCGCGATTGAAGGGCAGGTGGACGGTGAGCGGCGTGGTCATGCCTCGGCGTCCGTCCACCACGGATAGAACGGCGGCATGTCCTTGCTCGGACGCCCTGTGAAGCGCGGCGCTCGCTTCTCGAGGAACGAGGCGATGCCTTCGCGCGCGTCGGCGGAGCGGCCCGTGTACCACATGCCGAGCGAGTCGAGGCGATGCGCCGCCCGGGGATGGTCGGCGCCGAGCATCCGCCAGAGCATGTGTCGCACGAGAGCGACCGACACGGCCGAGGTCTGATCGGCGATCTCGCGCGCCAGCGCGCGGGCCGCGGGCAGGAGCGCGTCGGGCTCGAGCACGCGGCTGACGAGGCCGCCCGCGCGCGCCTCCTCGGCGGAGAATACGCGACCGGTGTACGTCCACTCGGCGGCCTGCGCGATCCCGACCACTCTCGGCAGGAACCACGTGCTGCACGCCTCGGGCACCACGCCGCGCCGGGCGAACACGAAGCCGATCTTCGCCTCGGTCGAGGCCAGCCGCACGTCCATCGGCAGCGTGAGCGTGATGCCGAACCCGACGGCCGCGCCGTTGATGGCCGCGATGACCGGCTTCTTCATGTCGAAAATCCGCAGCGTGACGACACCGCCGCCGTCGCGGTGAGCCTCGGGACCGTCGCCGGGGCGGTCGAACGTCGTGCCGCCGCCGGAGAGATCGGCGCCCGCGCAGAAGGCGCGCCCGGCGCCGGTGACGATCACCGCGCGCACGCCATCGTCGGCATCGGCACGCCCGAAGGCGTCGACCAGCTCGCGGATCACGGTGCCGTTGACCGCGTTCAGACGGTCGGGACGGTTCAGCGTGACGGTGGCGATGCCGTCCGCAACGTCGTAGAGCAGCGTCTGCCAGCTCAAAAGCCGAGCGCCCGGACGTCGGTGCCTGCGCCGGCGACGGCGGCCTCCGGCGCGGCAGGCGCGTTGATCGCGAGCGTCTTGAGCTCGGGCATGACGTCCTTCGCGAAGAGCCGCATGTTGCGCTCGGCTTCGTCGTACGGCATGCCCGCGTACGAGAAGACGCCGACGAAGTGGCTGTTGCCGGTCCGCCGGTGGATGTCCAAAATCTTTTCGTAGCACTGCTCCGGTGTGCCGGAGACTTGCAGATTGACGAAATAGTCGATGACGGTGTCGGTGCCATATTCCGCGATCTTCTCGCTCATCTTGCCGTAGTATTCGTAGCCCTTCGTCTTGGCGAGGTGATCGGCTTCGAAGTGATAGTGATCCAGCACCGTCTGGTAGTAGCCACCGATGTAGCGGCGCGCCATCTCGCGCGCTCGCTCCGCGCTCGGATCACAGAACGTCCACCCTGCCGAGATCGGCGGCGGGGCATCGACGCCGTTGACCTGCCGATAGACGCCGCGATACGTGTCGAGCTCCTTCGCGACCTCGTGCCAGGGCTTCTGCGGAATGATGAGGATGCCGATGCCGAGACGCGCCATGATCGGCAGCGAGTCCGGCGACACGGCCGCCGCATAGGTGCGGCCGCGGAACGACTTGAACGGTGCGGGCCGGATGGCGGCGCGCGGCTGCTTGATGAACGTGCCGTCGTACTCGCACCAGCCCGTCTCGAGTCCCTGCAGCAGCATCTCGGCGGACTCCACGAAGCGCTGGCGCGACTCGTCCATCGAGAGGCGAAAGCCCTCGAACTCGACCTTGCCCGCCCCGCGTCCGAGCCCGAGGATCAGTCGACCGTCGGAGATGGTGTCGAGCATGGCGACTTCCTCGGCGACGCGCATGGGGTCGTGCCACGGCAGCACGACCACCATCGAGCCGAGCTGTGCGCGCTGCGTGCGGCCGGCGACGTAGGTGAGGAACTGCAGCACGTCGGGGCACATCGTGTAGTCGGTGAAGTGGTGCTCGACGCCCCACACCGACTCGAACCCGAGCGGCTCGGCAAGGTCGACCAGGCGCAGCTCGTCGCGGTAGATCTCGCGATCCGCGCGGCTCTGCTTTGGATTCTGGAAGACGGACGCCATTCCGACGTGCATGCGGCTCTCCTCTGTATCGGAGCGTGGCGTCCACCTCGGCCGTGGGTGGCCTGAGAAAGAAGGGCGCGGCTCCGAAGGGCGCGGCTCCGAATGGCGCCGAGCGTAGCGCCCGGCCACGCGCGCGTCAATGCGCGCCCGGGCACCCCGCGCGTCAATGCGCGGGCGGCGAGTACAATGATGCGTGAACGACGTCGCGTTCCTCTCGATGATCCTGGGAACGTCGACGGTGGCCGGCGTCCTCGGCGCCATCCTCGGCCTGGGTGGCGGAATTTTGTTGGTGCCGCTGCTGACGCTCTTCTTCGGCGTGAGCCTGCCGTACGCGATGGGCGCCAGCGTGCTGTCGGTCATCGCCACGTCGTGCGGCGCGGCCGCCGGTCACCTCAGCTCGGGGCTGGCCAACATCCGTCTGGGACTCTTTCTGGCGCTCTTCACGGTGACGGGCGCGCTCGCCGGTGCGAGCCTCGTCGGTGTGATGCCGGCGCGCGCGCTGCAGACGCTGTTCGGGTTGGCGCTCGCCTACTCGGCCTTCACGACGATCCGCCAGCTGCACGTCGAGGTGGTGGACTCGCTCGTGGCCGATCCTCTTGCGCAGCGCTTCGGCCTCGACGGCGTCTACGGCGACCGGGTGCTCGGCCGCGACGTCGCCTATCATGCGGTACACGTGCGGGCCGGCGCCGCCGTGATGTTCGGCGCCGGCCTGCTGTCGGGTCTGCTCGGCATCGGCAGCGGCGCCTTCAAGGTGCTCGCGATGGACACGGTGATGCGTCTGCCCATGAAAGTCTCGACGGCGACGAGCAACTTCATGATCGGCCTCACGGCGGCGGCGAGCGCGGGCGTGTACTTCGGGCGGGGCGACATCCATCCCGTCATCGCGACGCCGGTGGCTCTCGGCGTGCTGGTCGGTTCCTTCATCGGCACGCGGGTGATCGGCCGTTTGAGCAACACGACGGTGCGCAAGCTGTTCCTGCCGATCGTGCTCTATCTCGCGCTCTCCATGCTGCTGCATGGCCTCGGGGTGCTCCGGTGACGCCCGAGCGCGCCGTCTCGCGCGTGCTCTTCCTCGGCGGGTTCCTGGCGGTCGCCCTCATGATCGGGGGCCTCGCAGCGCTCGAGCTTCGCGCGTTGCGCACCGCACATCCGCTCGACATCGCGCACGTCGTCGAGAACCGCGAGGCCGGCCGCTCGGTCGACGTCTTCGTGTCGGTGCCCCAGCTCGCGCGCGCGCTCGCGCGGTGGCCGCCGAGTCCACTCGCCGTCATCGTCGTCGGCATCGTCGTGCTGCTCGCCACGCCCGCCGTCGGCGTCGTCGCCGCGCTCATCGCCTTCGCGCGTGAGCACGACCGCCGCTACGTCGTGATCTGCGTCGCGCTGCTCGTCGGCCTCGTCACAGGCTTTTTCCTGAACGTCGGCGGCTGAGTGATTCTCAGGAGCGACGCGTTCGCCTCGATGTGCGTGATGAGTCGGCCTGGCGCTGTTCGAGCGCCGGCTTTGCCGGCGCAATCGAAGTTCTGGGGAGGGGCGACGACGCCCCTCTCCGAGTTGCTCAGCGCCTGACGACGAGCTCGGCGTCGCCGTCGCGGGCGAGCAGCTCGACCGCCGCGCCGTCCGAGCCCTGCAAGACGCGCATGCCCAGCCGCGACTTGCTCACGCGCAGGCCTCGGATCTCGATCCACGTCAGCCAGCCCGGCAGCGTCGGCCGCGCGAGCGTGATCTGATTGTCGGCGGCTTCCGGACGTAATCCGAGCATCGCGCCGATGAGCTGGAACACCACGCCGCTGGCCCACGCCTGCGGCGAGCACGCGACGGGATAGCGCGTCGGCGCGTAGCCCGCGACGCGCGGGAAGCCGCAGAACAGCTCGGGCATCCGCATGTCGTCGAACTGCAGCACGGCCTCGAAGAGCCCGGTGGCGAGCGTGAGGAACTGCGCGTTCATGCCGTACTCGCGCATGCCGACCGCGGCCAGCGCGGTGTCGTGCGGCCAGACGGAGCCGTTGTGATAGCTCATCGGGTTGTACGCTCGCTCGCGGCTCGACAGCGTGCGTAGCCCCCAGCCGGTGAACATGTCGTCCTGCAGCAGCCGCCGCGCGACGATCTGCGCGCGCGAGTCGCTCACGATCCGCGTCCACAGCAGGTGGCCGGGGTTGGACGAGATCACGCGGCACGGCGCGCCGTCGCGATCCAGCGCGAGCGCGTAGAAGGCCTCGTCGGGCAGCCAGAAGTCGGCCTCGAAGCGCTCCTGCAGCCGCCGCGCGCGGGCGCGCAGCGCCGGCACCTCCGCGTCGCGGCCGAGCGCTTCCGCCATGGCCGCCGCGCCGAGCAGCGCGGCGTACTGGTAGCCCTGCACCTCCGCGAGCGCGATCGGCGGCTCGGCGAGGCGGCCGTCCGCGTACATCACCGAGTCGTGCGAGTCCTTCCAGCCCTGATTCGGCAGTCCGACGGGCGAGCGGCGCGCGTAGGCCAAGAAGCCGCGGCCCTGCGCCTCGCCCATCGCCCACATCCACGCCAGCGCGCGCTCGACGGCCGGCCACATCTCGCGCGCGAAATCCACGTCGTCGGTCCATTTCAGGTAGGCGGACGCGAGCATGACGAACAGCGGCGTGGCGTCCACGCTGCCGTAGTACGGGATGAACGGAATCTCGCGGCACGTCGCCATCTCGCCGCGACGGTACTCGTGCAGGATCTTGCCGGGCTCCTGGTCGGTGAACGCGTCGTCGACGGTGCCCTGCAGGCGCGCGAGGTAGCGCAGCGTGCCGCGCGCGATCTCCGGCTCGAACGGCAGTAGCTGCAAGGCGGTGATGAGCGCGTCGCGACCGAACGGCGCGACGTACCATGGAATGCCCGCGTACGGCACGAAGCCGTCGGCCGTCTCGGTCAGCAACAGATGGAGATCGTGTCGCGAGCGCTGCAGCCAGTGATCGAAGAGGTCATGGTTCGTGGAGCTCGAAGCGATCGCCGGGCCCCAGCGGCAGATGATAATCGGCGCCGGTGGCATCGAGACGGTCGGGCGGCGGATCGAACACGAGCGTCGACGTGCGGCGCAGGCCGTCGAGGCCGCGGTAGCCCAAGCGCACCACACGCGCGTCGCCCTCGCGCGGCAGCATCTCGCCGCGCTGCGGACGCGGATGACCGCGGACCTCGAAGACGTCGACGAAGTCGGCGGCGAACGACAGCGTCAGCGCGAGGTCGTGACGCTCCTGGACGAACGACTCGACGGCCAGCCAATGATAGAGCTGCGGACCGAAGATCGTCAGCCGGCGCGCCAGCCGCATCGAGCGTCCCGGCAGCACGAGGTGCGGCTGCAACGGCATATCGGGGTTGGTGAGGTCGATCGCGGCCTCCAGGGCGTCGTCGGACACGCCGGCGTTCAGCGCGATGCCGCGCAGGCCGTGCAACCGCAGCTCGAGCAACGAGAGGAAGCGCGTGTCACCGACGTAGAAGCCGAATTCGCCCGGCACGTTCGGGAAGTCGCCGCGCCGATCCGCCACCAGGAACGCATCGTCGTGCTTGAGCACGAGCTTGGGCAGGTCGGCGGCGACGCTGGAGGCGAGGATGTAGTAGTGCTCGCCGATGAGGACGTCGTCTCGGGGTAGCCGGTCCTTCATGCCGCCTGCCGCGCGGACGTCGCACGGCGGTAGAGGGCTTCGTAGTCGTCCACCATCCGCGGGACGCTGAATTGTCGCTCGACGTAGCGACGGCACTCGGCGCGATCGATCGTGTCGATGCGCTTCACAGCCTCCACCAGCTCGTCCACCGTATCGGCGATGAACCCGGTGCGCCCGTCCTGGACGACCTCCGGCACGGATCCGCACGGGCGCGCAATGACCGGGGTGCCGCAGGCCATCGCCTCGATCATCACGAGGCCGAACGGCTCGGGCCAGTCGATGGGGAACAGCAGCGCGCGCGCCCCGCCGAGGAACGCGGCTTTGCGGTCGTCGTCGAGCTCACCGATGAACTCGATGAGCGGGTCGTCGAGCAGCGGCCTGATCACGCGGTCGACGTAGTCGCGGTCGTTGGCGTCGATCTTGGCCGCGATGCGCAGCGGCATCCCGGCGCGCTTGGCCACCTCGATCGCGACATCCGGTTGCTTCTCGGGTGAGAGTCGGCCGAGGAAGGCCAGGTACTCGCCCGGCTGCGCGACGAACGGAAAACCGTCGAGCGGCATGCCGTGATAGACGGTGCCCGCCCAGTTGAGGTTGAACGCGGCCAGCGGCGCGCGCTGCCCATTGCTGATGGAGACGAGCGGCACGTCGGGAAAATCGCGGAACAGCGGGACGAGATACGGCAGGTCCAGCCGCCCGTGCAGCGTGTGCAACGTGGGCGTGCGCACGAGGCCGCAGAACGGGTACGCCAGATAGTCGACGTGGCAATGGATGACGTCGAACCGGCCCGCGTTGCAGAACACGCGGCCGAGCTGCCGACTGATGTCGGCCGCGAGCACCTCGCGGCTCTTCGCGTCCAGTCGCACCGCGCGCTCCGTCACCGCGATCAGCCGCGCGGCCGTGCGCGAGTCGCCGCTCGCGAACAGCGTAACGTCGTGGCCGCGCCGCACCAGCTCTTCGGTAACGTAGGAGACGATTCGTTCGGTCCCTCCATAGAGACGCGGCGGCACAGGCTCATACAGCGGCGCGACCTGAGCGATTCGCATGATCTCTTCGCCATGAATGCAAACCGAGCGCCATCGAGTCGCGCCGGCGATCGATACCGTCGCTCAGGCCGCAAAATCACGCAGCACGCGGCCGGGGCGCCCGCAATCCGCGATGATCCCGCGCTCGTCGACGGTGCGGACACCGTTGACCCATACGCCGTGCACGCCCACCGCCGGCGTGTGGAGTCGCGCGGCGCCCGTCGGTAGATCGTTCACGCGCCGCTTGTCGCCTCGTGCGACCGTCGCCGGATCGAACAGCAGGAGGTCGGCCTACGCGCCGGGGACGACGCGGCCACGATCCGCGATGCGGTATGCCGCCGCGACGTCACTGGTGACGCGCTTCACCGCAGCGGGCAGCGTGAGGTCGCCGCGCTCGCGCACCCAGTGACCGAACAGGTGCAGGCCGAAGCCCGCATCGCAGAGAAACGACAGGTGCGCGCCGGCGTCCGACAGCGCGACGGCGGCGTAGGGATGGCGCAGCAGCCGACGGACCTCGTCTTCGTCGGTGTTGAAGAGCCGGCAATCGAACATCGCGTCCAGCTCGCCGTCGAGCCCGAAGTCGAGGAAGACGTCGAACGGATCGCGCCCAGACTCCGCCGCGAGGGCGCCGATGGTCTGGCCGACCCACGCGTGGTGCTCGGGCCGCTCGACGGACATGATCGTGAGGCTTGGCCACGTCTTGTTGGAAAAGCGGTTCGGCACGCCAGGAATCGCCGCCTCTTCTTTGAGCCGCTTGCGGAACGAGGGATCGGCGAGCACGTGCCGGTACGCGGCCTCGTCGGCCGCCTCGATGGCCGGGCGCCAGGCGAGAAACGCCTCGAGCGGATAGGGATGGCGCAGCGTGAACTCCATGCCCAGCGGGAAGCAGCCGACCTGCGCCCAGAGCTCGCGCCCGCGGCGGCGCGCCGCCTCGATCTCCGCCACCTCGCGGAAGACACGCGTGGGATCACCCGGATCGACGAACATCGCCGCGATCATCACAGGCCGACCGCTCGTGGCGGCGACCTCTTCCAGCCACGGCACGGTCGTCGTGCTGCCCTTGGTGAGCATGAACACACCGCGCCCGGCCTCGCCGAGCGCGCCGGTGAGGGCCAGCAGCTCGCGCGCATCCGCGAGTCGTGACGGCATCGGGATGCCGTTCTCGCCGTTGTGCTGCTCGAGCGTGGAGGTCGCGAAGCCGATCGCGCCCGCGCGCACCGCCTCCGCCACGATGCGGCGCATCTCGGCGATCTCGGCGTCGGTGGCCGCGCGCTTCGTCGCGTCGGCGCCGAGGACGAACGTTCGCACCGACGAGTGACCGACGAACGACCCGACGTTCGGGACCACGCCGCGCCGCTCCATCGCGTCGAGGTAGTCGGGATAGGTTTCGAAGTCCCACCGCACGCCCGCGCGCAGCGCCTCCAGCGACATGCCTTCGACATGCGTGAGCGCGCGCAGCGTGAGGTCGCGGTCGGCCGGCCGGCAGGGCGCGATGGTGAAGCCGCAATTGCCGATGACGACGGTGGTCACGCCGAGCGCAGTCGAGGGCGTCGCGAACGGATCCCAGGTGAGCTGCGCGTCGTAGTGCGTGTGCAGATCGACGATGCCGGGCGCCAGCGTCAACCCGCGCGCGTCGACGCGCTGGCGCGCGGCGCCGAGCTCGGTGCCCACGGCCACGATGCGGCCATCCGCCACCGCGACGCCGCCCGCCCGCGGCGGCCCGCCGAGGCCGTCGATCACCGATGCGTTGTCGATCAGCAGATCGTGCACGCGCGCTTCCTCCAGGTCAGCCGCGGTAGTCCGGGTTGGGACGCTTCATCTCGAAGATGTCGTGGACGTGCGTGTAGAGGTTGCCCGCCAGGCGACCGACGGGACGCAGGCGATGCATGTCGAGCCGGCCGGTGGCCGCGTCGTAGAGGCCGTCGCGCACGTGCACGTAGACGATGCGGCCGAGCACGAGCGTTGCGCGGCCGACGGACACGAGGCGATCGAGCCGGCACTCGAGGGTGATCGGCGCGCTCGCCACGCGCGGGACGCCGACGCGCGTGCCCGGCGCGACGGCCAGCGCCGCCACCTCGAACTCGTCCACCTCCGGCGGGTACTCGCCGGAGGTGACGTTCATCTGCGCGGCGAGGTCGTCGTCGACGACGTTGACGACGAACTCGCCGGTGTCCTCGATGTTGCGCAGCGTGTCCTTCTTGCCGTCGGGGCCGGCGCCGCGGAACGACGACGAGAACGCGATCGTCGGCGGGTCGTCGGTGATCGCCATGAAATAGGAGAACGGCGCGAGGTTGCGCACGCCGGCGCGATCCACGCTGGACACCCAGGCGATGGGTCGCGGCACCACGGAGCTGATGAGCAGCTTGTACATCGCGTTCGGCGGCAGTGCCGCGGGGTCGAACTCCACGCGCGGCCTCAGCCGTGCATGACGAGGCCGCCGTCCACGCTGAGGGCCTGACCGGTCATGTAGCCCGCGCGATCCGAGGCGAGAAAGCCGATGACGGCGGCGACGTCTTCCGGTCGCTCCATCCGGCCGAGCGGCACCGCCTTCTCGCGCTGCCGCGTGAACTCCTCGGCCGACATGCCGAGCAGCGCGCCCTGCTCGCGCGCGACCTTCGTCCACATGTCGGTCTCGACGAAGCCGGGGCAGACGCAGTTGACGCGTACCCCGTCCGCGGCATGCGCGAGCGCGAGGCTCTTGGTCATGCTGACGACGGCGGCCTTGCTGGCGTTGTAGGGCAGGTTCGTCTTGCTGCCGATCTTGCCGGCCATGGAGGCGAGGTTCACGATGCTGCCGCGCCGCTGCGCGATCATCACGGGCAGCACGGCCTGGCTCGCGAAGAAGACCGCCTTCGCGTTGATCGTCATGATCGCGTCCCAGTGCTCCTCGGTCACGTCGAGCGTCGCGGCCGCACGGTAAATGCCCGCGTTGTTCACGAGGATATCGATGCGGCCGAGCTCCCGGCGCGTGCGCTCGACCATCGCCGCCAGGTCGCTGTGGCGAGTGACGTCCGTCGGCAGCGTCAGCGCCTTGCGACCCAGACCGCGCACCTCCTTGGCCGTGCGCTCGGCGCCGTCGGCGTCGAGCTCGGCGACGACGACATCGGCGCCGAGACGGGCCAGCTCCAGTGCGGTGGCGCGGCCGATGCCTCGGCCGCCGCCGGTGACGATGGCGACGCGCCCTCCGAGCTCGCTGTCTGTCGCACTCATGGTCGGGGAGTATACCTCGGCGCGGCACTCTGCCCGTCCCGCGATGGTATGCTCGACGCCCGATGATCGAGGGCACCGCTGAGGTCCGCGACGTCCACCGGTTCGACGTCGACGCGCTCGAGCGGCATCTGGCTCGGCACATCGAGGGATTTCGCGGGCCGTTGAGCGTGCGGCAGTTCCGCGGCGGTCAGTCGAACCCGACGTACTATCTGACCGCGGGTGGTCGCGAGTACGTCCTGCGCCGCAAGCCGCCGGGCAAGCTGCTGCCGTCCGCGCACGCGGTCGACCGCGAGTATCGCGTGCTGGCCGCGCTGGCCGCGCACACGACGGTGCCCGTTCCCAAGCCGTACTTGCTGTGCGAGGACGACAGCGTGATCGGCACGATCTTCTACGTGATGGACTGCGTACACGGTCGCATCTTCCGCGACGCGAATCTGCCGGGCGCCACGCCGGCTGAGCGCCGCGCCATCTACGAGTCGATGAACGACGTGCTGGCGCGGCTGCACCTCGTTGACTGGAAGGCGATCGGTCTGGCGGACTTCGGCCGGCCGGGCGACTACTACGCGCGGCAGATCCATCGCTGGAGCCAGCAGTACCGCGCCTCGGAGACCGAGAAGATCGAGGCGATGGAGCGGCTCATGGAGTGGCTGCCGAAGAACATTCCTGCGAGCACCGAGACGACGCTCGTGCACGGCGACTACCGCCCGGGCAACATGATCGTGCATCCGACGGAGCCGCGCGTGGTCGCCGTCCTCGACTGGGAGCTCTCCACGCTCGGCCATCCGATGGCTGACCTCGCCTACAATTGCATGCCGTATCACCTCGGCAACGAGTGGGAGGGCCTGCGCGCCGCGCCGTTGGCGGAGCTCGGTATTCCGACCGAGGCCGAATACCTCGCGGCGTACTGCCACCGCACCAACCGCCCCGGCATCGAGCACTGGGACTTCTACATCGCCTTCGCCGAGTTCCGGCTGGCCGCGATCGCGCAGGGGATCATGGGCCGCGTCATCGCGGGCACCGCCAGCGATCCCAACGCGCGCGAGCGTGGCGAGCGCGCGCGGCCGCTGGCGGAGGCCGGCTGGCGCCTCGTGGAGTCGCGCGCGCGCTGACGGCACTCACGTTGCTTGCCTCCGGATGGCCCGGAGGCGCTCGATGAAAAACTTACTGCTCGCGCTCGTGACGTGCGTGGTCATCGGCGTGCCACTCGCCGCCGCCGCGCAGGCGCCCGCGCATCCGCCGCGACCCATCTGGCGCGAGCTCGGACTGAGCGAGGCGCGCACGGTGCTCGGCATCCGTATCAAGAACGAGCAGGGCCGCGACGTCGGCGAGCTCGACAACTTGCTGATCGACACGCAGAGCGGCCGGATCAGTCACGTCGTGATCGGGGTCGGCGGCTTCATGGGCGTGGGCGAAAAGAAGATCGCTTCCGAAGGCAACCACCCCGTGGCGACGCTCGAGCAGGCCAAGCTGGAAAGCGCGCCGCGCTGGGACCGCATCGTCTCCGACGAGATCGAACGCCCGTCGGCCAGTCCTACGACGACCCGCTAATCGCTCACGCCACCTCGAAGAGGCCGGCGGCGCCCATGCCGCCGCCGATGCACATGGTACAGACGACGTAGCGCGCGCCGCGACGCTTGCCTTCGACCAGCGCGTGGCCGGCCATGCGCGCGCCGCTCATGCCATATGGATGGCCGATGGCGACGGCGCCGCCGTCGACGTTGAGCTTCTCCATGGGGATGCCGAGCTTGTCGCGGCAGTAGATCACCTGGACGGCGAAGGCCTCGTTCAGCTCCCAGAGATCGATCTGCTCCATGCGCATGCCGGTGCGCTCGAGCAGGCGCGGCACCGCGAACACGGGCCCGATGCCCATCTCGTCGGGCTCGCAGGCCGCGACCGCGAAGCCGCGGAAGATCCCGAGCGGATGCAGCCCGCGCCGTTCGGCGAGACGGCTGTCCATGACCACGCAGGCCGAAGCGCCGTCCGAGAGCTGACTGGCGTTGCCCGCGGTGATGTGGCCCTTCTCTCCGGCGACCGGCTTGAGCGCGGCCAGACCCTCGAGCGTGGTGTCGGCTCGGTTGCCCTCGTCCTGTCGCAGCACCGTGTCCTCGATCCGCGTCTCGCCGCTCGCCTTGTCGACGACGATCTTCTTGGTCGGCATCGGCACGATCTCCGCGTCGAAGCGGCCGGCCTTCTGTCCGGCGGCGGTGCGCTGCTGGCTCACCAGTGCGTACTCGTCCTGCTTCTCGCGGGTGATGTAGTAGCGCTTGGCGACGACCTCCGCCGTCTCGATCATCGTCATGTAGATCTCGGGCTTGTGCTCTTCGAGCCACTCCTCACGCAGGCGGTGCAGGTTCATGTGCTCGTTCTGCACGAGGCTGATGGACTCGAGGCCGCCGGCCACCATGATCGGGACCTTGTCCACGATCACGCGCTGGGCGGCGATCGCGATGGCCTGCAGCCCCGACGAGCAGAAGCGGTTGACGGTCGTGCCCGCCGTCGTCACCGGCAGGCCGGCGCGCAACGCGGCCTGGCGCGCGATGTTCTGGCCGGTCGCGCCCTCGGGCAGGGCGCAGCCCATGACGACGTCCTCGACCTCGCCGGGCTCCAGGCGTGCGCGCTTGACCGCCTCGGCGATGACGTGGCCGCCCATGGTGGCGCCGTGCGTGTTGTTGAAGGCGCCGCGGTAGGCCCTGCCGATCGGCGTGCGCGCGGTCGAGACGATAACGGCGTCTGCCATAGTGTCTCCTTGTGGTGATGCAGCGGTAACGACATTATAACGGCCGCGATGGCGTACTTCGCGGCGCTGGTCGTGGACGGCGCGCTGGCCGGCGCCCTCTACGCGCCCCTCGCGCTGTCGTTCGTCGTCGTGTACCGCGCCTCGCGCATCATCAACTTCGCCGTCGGCGAGTGGGTCATGCTGGCCGCGCGGTTCGTGACGTTCGGGCTGCACGCGCTCGGGCTCGGCCTGCCTGGAGCGCTGCTCGCCGGCGGCGTCGGCATGGCGGCCGTCGGCGTGGCCTTCAATCGCCTGGTGCTGCGCCGCCTCGTCGGCCAGCCGCTCATCTCGATGATCATGGTGACGCTCGGACTCGGCGCGCTCGTTCGCGGCGCAACGCCCCTCGTTTTCGCCGACGTTCCCGGACGGATCTCGCTGCCGGGGCTGGCCGATCCGTTCGTGATCGCCGGCATCGCGGTCGGCGCCGACAAGCTCGCGGCGGCCGTCGCCGCCGCCGCGTGCACGGCGATCGTCGCGTGGCTCCTGCACGGGAGCCGCACGGGCGTCGCGTTACGCGCGATCGCGGACGATCAACAGGCCGCGATGTCTGCCGGGATCGACCTGCATCGTCACTTCGCGCTCACGTGGGCGCTCGCGGGCATCGTTGCCGTGCTCGCGGGCACGCTGTGGACGATCGTCGCCGGCGGGGGGCTCGGCATCGTCCTCGTCGGGCTCCGCGTGTTTCCCATCGTCATCGTCGGCGGGCTCGACAGCATCGCGGGTGCGATCGTCGGGGCACTGATCGTCGGCGTGGTCGAGAGCCTCGCCGCCGGCTACGTCGATCCGCTGCTCGGCGGGGGCTTCAGCCTGATCGCGTCCTATCTGGTGCTATTGGCGGTGCTCTTCGTGCGCCCGTACGGATTGTTCGGGCAGCCGGACGTGCGCCGCATCTAGCGCAAGCGTGGCGGGACGTCAGGCGCGGCATCGAGCAGCTCGAACACCGGATATCGGTCGGCGAGCTCGCGAAACGCGCGCGCATCGGAGCCGGCGCGCACAGGGAAATATCGCTGAACGGCAAGCGTGTAGCGATCGAGATAGGCCTTGAGGACGTCGAGCTTCTCGTCGCCGGCCACGGTGCGAAGACGAAATCGCCGGCGGGTCGACCCTCGCTTGAGCACGATGTCGCCCCGGGTCTCGGCATTGCGGACCCATTGCGTGCGTCCGCGCGGCGCGACGAGAAATCGCTTGCCGCCCAGCTCCAGGACGTTGACGGGCGTCGAATAGACGCGGCCGGTCGCCCGACCCTGCACCTGCAGCAAATAGTTGTAGCGTGGCGCCAGGCCCAGGCCGACGAAGGCGCCGAAGATCTTGTTGAAGATGCGCTCGACAGGGCTCGGCGCACGGAACTCGGGCACCGAGCGGCTCACCGTGGCGGCAGCTCGAAGGCCTGCGCGAGCAGCTCGTACGACCGCCGCCGTGTCTCGGCCGTCTCGGTGATCGTGACGACGACGATCTCGTCCACTCCATAGTCGGCGGCGAGCGCCTCGAGTCGTTCGCGGCACTCGGCCGGCGTGCCGGCCACGCGACGGCCGCGCGCGTGCTCGACGATCTGGCGCTCCCAGGCCGTGTACTCGTGCGCTTCGGCCTCGGCCACCGTCGGATAGCGGCCGCCCCGCCCCGTGTAGATCCGGGCGACGAAGAGGTCCCGGCTCTTCGCCAGGCGCTCGGCCTCGTCGTGCGTGTCGGCGCAGACGACGAAGACCGCGACGCTCGCCTGCGGCGTCGCCCGCGACGGCGAGGGCTTGAACTCGCGCGCGTAGCCGCGCGTGATCTCGGCGCCGCCGTCGGCATTGATGAAATGCGCGAACGAGAACGCGGCGCCGAAGTGCGCGGCGATCGCCGCCGACTGATCGCTGGAGCCGAGCAGCCACAGCTCGGGCGCCGTCGGTCCCGTCGGCATCGCGCGCACCTTGGCGAACGGATGCTCCGGCGGCAGCTCGCCGTGCACGAAGGCGAGCAGGTCCTGGACCTGCTGCGGAAAGAATTCCGGCGCGCCGGTGCCGCCGAGCGCCCGCGCGGTGAGCTGATCGCTACCGGGCGCGCGGCCGACGCCCAGGTCGATGCGGCCGGGGTAGAGCGTCTCGAGCAC
Organism: Candidatus Rokuibacteriota bacterium; assembly: GCA_003220475.1. Classification (GTDB taxonomy): domain Bacteria; phylum Methylomirabilota; class Methylomirabilia; order Rokubacteriales; family CSP1-6; genus AR12. The sequence goes on from QHSO01000002.1 coordinate 15,049, forward strand.
GCGAAAGGCCTCGGCCACCTTCAGCGCGCTGTAGTGCTGGAGCATGACGCCGCCCGAGCCGACACGGATGCCCGACGTCACCGCCGCCACGTGGCCGATGAGCACCTCGGGCGCCGAGCCCGCGAGGGCCGGCGTCGAATGGTGCTCGGCGAGCCAGTAGCGCGTGTAGCCCAGCTCATCGCAGCGGCGCGCGAGCGCGAGCGTTTCGCGGATCGCGTCGGCCGGTGTGGCGCCGCTGCGCACGGGCGACTGATCGAGGACGCTGAGCCGGGTCATCGGACGGCGGTTATGGTATCAAGGGGACATGAGTCCGGATCTCGCACCCTTTTTCGAGCGACGCCAGCGCTTCGCCGCCGCGCTCGGCGACGGCCTCGCCGTCGTCCCCGGCGGTGTCGAGAGCCTCCGCAACGGCGACGTGCATTACGAGTTCCGGCAGGCGAGCAACTTCTTCTTCCTCACGGGCTTCGACGAGCCCGACGCGGTCGCGGTGATCAATCCGGCGCATGCCAAGGAGCGCTTCGTGCTCTTCGTCCGGCCGCGCGACCGCGAGATGGAGATCTGGAACGGTCGTCGCGCCGGGACCGAGGGCGCCATCGCGACCTACGGCGCGGACGCCGCCTACACGATCGACCAGCTGGACGCGAAGCTCCGGGAGTACGCGGTCGACCGCGCCGTCCTGTATTACCGGCTCGGCAACCCCGCATTCGACGCGCGCATCACGCGCTTCGTGTCCGAGCTGCGGGCGGCGCGCGCCCGCGGGTTCACGACGCCGGTGCGGATCGAGGACCCCGGGCCGCTGCTGCACGATCTCCGTCTGCGCAAGACCGACGCCGAGCTCGTGCGGCTTCGCCGCGCGTGCGCGATCAGCCGCGACGGCCACACGGAGGCGATGCGGTATGCGAAGCCGGGCATGCACGAGTACGAGGTGCAGGCGGCGCTCGAGTACGTGTTCCGCGTCAACGGCTCGTCGCGCAACGCCTACCCGTCCATCGTCGCCTCCGGCGCGAACGCGTGCATCCTGCACTATGTCGAGAACACGCGGCGCATGGAGGCCGGCGACCTGCTGCTGATCGACGCCGGCTGTGAGTACGGCTACATGTCGGCCGACATCACACGCACGTTTCCGGTGGGCGGCCGCTTCTCCGGTCCGCAGCGCGCCATCTACGAGATCGTCCTGCGCGCGCAGCTGGCGGGCATCGACGCCGCGAAGCCCGGCGTGAAGTACGAGGTCATCCACGACGCTGCGCGGCGCGTGCTGACCGAGGGGCTCATCGATCTGAAGCTCTTGCCCCGCGGCGTGGCCGACTCGCTGGCCATGCACCACTACCGTGAGTTCTACATGCACGGCACCGGACACTGGCTCGGCATGGACGTGCACGACGTCGGCGACTATCGCCTCCACGGCGCCTCGCGCGCGCTCGAGCCCGGCATGGTCTTCACCGTCGAGCCCGGCCTGTACATCGATCCCGAGCGCGAGACGGTGACGTATTCGCTGCGCGAGTACAGCGAGGACGAGCAGTGGGAGCGCCGCTATCGCCTCGGCGTCGTCGCCGCCAAGAAGTTGGAGGAGGAAGACAAGGCGAAGGCACCCAAGATCACCCATCCGGTGCCGAAGGAGTTTCGCGGCATCGGCGTGCGCATCGAGGACGACGTGCTGATCACCGCCGCCGGCCACGACATCCTCACGGCCGGCACGCCAAAGAGCATCGACGAGGTCGAGCGCGCCTGCGCCGAGGCCTCGCGGCTGCGTCTATAGACATGGGGGCCCCGAGATGGCCCCCAAGCCCCCGACGCTCGGGGCGCCCCGGCGTAGCCGTGGCGCCCCTCGATAGCCCGCCCAGGCGCGAGGAGACCATGAAGACACTCGACGGCAAGGTCGCGCTGGTTACCGGCGGCGGCTCCGGCATCGGCCGGGCCACCGCGTTGCTGCTGGCCGCGGAGGGCGCGCGCGTCGCGCTGGCGGGCCGTCGCAAGGAGCCGCTCCAGCAGGTCGTGGCCGAGATCGAGCGCGACAAGGGCGTCGCCGTGGCCAAGACGTGTGACCTGACGAAGGCGCACGAGGCACGCGAGCTGGGCGCGTGGGCGCTGAAGACGTTCGGCGGCGTCGACATCCTCGTCAACAACGCCGGGCAGTCGAGCCACGCGCGCAGCATCCGCTGGATCGGCCAGGACGAGTGGGACGCGGTGCTCGGCGTGAACACCACGGGCGTGTATGCGCTCACGCAGAGCGTGCTGCCGTCGATGCTCGAGCGCGGCGCCGGCACCGTCGTCACCGTCGCGTCGATGGCGGCGCTGCGGCCGGGCGGCTTCTCCGGCGTCGCCTACGGCGTCGCCAAGGCCGGCGCGCGCGCGATGATGCAGGCCCTGCACACCGAGCTGCGAAACCGCGGCATCCGCGCGACGACGATCCTGCCCGCCGAGGTGGACACGCCGATCCTCGACAAGCGTCCGCTCGTGCCCGACGCGAAGGCGCGCGCGACGATGATGCAGGCCGAGGACGTCGCGCGCGCAATCGTCATGGTGTGCACGATGCCGCAGCGCACCGTCATCGAAGAGATCGTGATGTCGCCGACGTTCCAGCGCGACACGAGCAAGGACGTCGCGGCCGCGTATGCCGCCGGCGCGCCGCCCGGCGTCAGCTAGCCGGTCGACTCCGCGACGCGAGGTGTGCGGCGGCAGCGAGTCCCGCCGCGACCGCGAGCAGCACGCCCGGCTCGGTCGCCGTCGTGCTCGCGTGGCCGGCCGCGGCGCCTGCACCACCGGCGATGCCCACGAACGTGGCGCCCGCGTCGGGGCCGGAGGCCGCGCGGTTCACGACGAGCGTGAACCCGTTGGCGGTCGGCGTCATGACGCCGAGCCCGCTACGCGGCGCGGTCGAGGTCGGGAAGGTCATCGAGCCGTTGTACGTGCCGTCGCCCGTGGCGACGAGCGTGCCGCCGTAGCCGGCGCCGAACGACAGCGTGCGCGCGGCGCCGCCGCCGGTGACGATCTCGGCGAACGTCACGCTTCCCTGGCCCGACAGGGTAAAGGGTCCGCTGACCGTGAACTGCGTGGGACTGTCGTAGGTCTTCGTCCAGGCTTGTGACTGCCAGGAGAAGTCCATCGTGTCGGCATGTGCTGGCCGCGCCAAGATGAGGGGAAGGACTGCAAGAACGAGGGCTATGCGTTTCATACTTGGTCGACCCCCAGGCGACTGGGTCACTGAGCCAGCAAACAGCGCGCCACACCGGCCGCGCCGCGTATGTGAAGGCCTGCCGCGATGCTGATCTCGTTGGACGTCTACGGCACGCTCGTCGACGTGCGCGGCGGCTCGCGCGACGCGTTCGCCGCCATCCTGCGCGCGGTCGGCGCGCGCGGCGATCCCGATCTCATCCAGCACTACTTCGAGGCGTTTCCTCGCTTTCGACGGTTTCCCGACGTGGACGACACACTCGCTCGGCTCAGCCCACGTGCGCGGCTCGCGATCGTCTCGAACATCGACGACGATCTGCTCGCGGCCACGGATCTCGGGCGACGCTTCGACGTCGTGTGCACCGCCGAGCGCGCGCGCGGCTACAAGCGCGACGGCACACTCTTCCGGGTTTTGCTCGCGCACGCCGAGCCCGACGCCCGTCGGCTCTTGCACTGCGGCCAGTCGCAGCATACGGACCTCGTCGGCGCCAAGCCGCTCGGGATCCGCGTGGCGTGGATCAACCGCCGCGGCCTCGCGCTCGCCGCCGGCGTGCCGAAACCCGACCACGAGCTTCGCGATCTGCGGCCGGTGCCGAGCCTGCTGCCGCCGGATTCCGATTAGCGGTACACTTGCGCCACGCTCCACACGCCCGGACGAAAGGACTCACCATGAGAGAGGCCGTCGTCGTCGCCAGCAGCCGCACCCCGCTCGCGAAGTCACAGCGCGGATCCTTCAACATGACGCTGCCCTCGGACCTGGCGGCCCACTGCATCACCGACGCGCTCGGCAAGGTGCCGCAGCTCGACAAGAAGGAAGTCGAGGACGTGATCCTCGGCTGCGGCCAGCCGCACGGCACGCAGGGACACAACATCGCCCGCGTGGCGGCTATGCGGGCCGGACTGCCCGTGAGCGTGGGCGGCCTCACGATCAACCGTTTCTGCTCGTCGGGGCTCAACGCGATCGCCATCGCCGCCAACTACATCGTCAACGAGGGCGCGGACGTCGTGTTCGGTGGGGGCGTGGAGTCGATCACGCTGATGCAGCGGGACAGCGCGCCGAACCCGTGGGTGAAGGAGCATCTGCCGGGCATCTACATGGTCATGGGCGACACCGCCGAGGTCGTGGCGAAGCGCTACACGATCAGCCGGCAGGTGCAGGACGAGTACGCGCTGTCGAGCCAGCAGCGCACGGCGCGCGCGCAGCAGGACGGCTTCTTCAAGGAAGAGCTCGCGCCGATGCACGTCACGCGCGCCGTGCTCGACAAGAAGACGGGTGAAAAGGCGGGCGAGGAGCCGTACTACGTCGAGAAGGACGAGTGCAATCGCGGCGACACGACGCTGGACGGCCTGCTCACGCTGCCGCCCGTGTTCGACAAGACGAGCGGGCAGGGCACGGTCACCGCGGGCAACTCCTCGCAGCTCTCCGATGGCGCGTCGGCGACGCTGCTCATGTCGATGGAGCGCGCGAAGCAGCTCGGCATCAAACCGAAGCTGATCTTCCGCGGATTCGCCGTCGCGGGCTGCGAGCCCGACGAGATGGGCATCGGTCCCGTGTACGCCGTGCCCAAGCTCTTGAAGCGCCAGGGGCTGCGCGTCGAGGACATCGACGTGTGGGAGCTGAACGAGGCCTTTGCCTCGCAGGTCGTGTACTGCCGCGACAAGCTCGGCCTCGATCCTGCGAAGCTGAACGTCAACGGCGGGTCGATCTCGATCGGCCACCCGTTCGGAATGACCGGCTCGCGCATGGTCGGCACCATCGCCAACGAGATGCTGCGTCGAAAGGCGCGTTACGGCGTGGTGACGATGTGCATCGGCGGTGGCCAGGGCGCCGCCGGCCTGTTCGAGGCCTGCCACTAACCGGCTGACCGCGCGCGGCGTTCAGGCGGCGCTGGCCGGAGGCGCAGGTCGGGACGGCTCGATATCGTGCTCGTAGCAGCGGGAGTGCACCTTCAGCCCGATGCCGGGAACGATGCGGGTCGTGTCGCCGCGGAGAATGCGTCCTTCGCACAGCCAACAGCGCTCGATGAGCGGAGCGCTGTGCTCGGGTGGCGTCATTCGCCGCTGACCGACGCGATCAGGCGGCGCGGTCTGTGGCGCCCTCCAACGAAATCAGCGTCGTAATCGAATGACGGCCGACGGCGAGCGAGGGCTCGAGTGAGCCCCGCCGTCCCGTTGCGGCGCGAGCAACTGGACATGCCCGCAGTCGAGAGCATGGCGCTTGCCATCTCAAAAGGGGTGCTGTTTCGAATGCTTGTGACCGAGGTCGCCGGCCCGCAGTAGATAGGTAGTTCCACGAAGTAGCGAAGTTTTTCACGCCATCGACGCGCCGTCCACTGTGTAGATGCCGCCGTTGACGTACGACGCGTCGGGGCTGAGCAAGAACACGACGAGCCCCGCGACCTCGTCGGGCTCGCCGAAACGCTGCATCGGGATGCGCGCCAGCAGTCGCTCGTGCGCACCCTCGCCGAGCGCGGTCTCGAACTGCCGCACCATCGGCGTGTCGATCGGTGCCGGGCACACGGCGTTGACACGGATGCCACGACGCGCGAGCTCGACGGCGGCCGTGCGCGTGAGACCGACCACGGCGTGTTTGCTCGCCGAGTACGGACCGAGCGTCGGCGACGCACGCAGCCCCGCGACCGACGCGGTGTTCACGATCGCGCCGCCGCCGCGCGCGATCATGGCGGGCGCGACGGCCTTGAGACCGAGCCACACGCCTTTGACGTTTACCGCCAGCACACGGTCGAAGGTCGCCTCCGAGCATTCGATCAGCGGGCCGACGTCGCCGAGGATGCCGGCGTTGTTGAAGAAGAGATCGATGCCGCCGAAGCGCTCGGCGGCGGCCGTGGTGTAGCGCAGGACGTCGTCCCAGCGCGTGACGTCGGCCTCCACCGCCAGCGCCGCCGCGCCCGCACGCTCGGCCGCGACGTACGTGTGCTTCAACGTGTCGGCCACGCGGTCCACGAGCACCAGGCTCGCGCCCTCCGACGCCAGGCGTGCGGCGACGGCGCGCCCGATGCCGCCGCCGGCGCCTGTGATGACCGCGACCTTGCCGGTGAAGCGCCCCATCTCAGAGCGCGGCGACGACCGCGATCTCGACGAGGAACTTCTGCTGCGCCAGCTTCGCCTCGACGGTGGCGCGCGCCGGTGTGTTGACGGGATCGACCCAGGCGTCCCACGCCGCGTTCATCTGATCGTACGACTTCATCTCGGCGAGGTACACGGTGGCCGACAGCAGATTCGACTTGTTGGTGCCGACGGAGGCCAGGAGCGCGTCGATCTTCTTCAAGATGGCCTCGGTCTGCGCCTTTGTCGTCGGCTCGTCGCCGGCCACCTGACCGGCGAGGTAGACGGTGTTGCCGTGGACGACGGCCTGGCTCATGCGGGGTCCGACCTGGTGGCGCTTGACGCTCATGACGAGGGTCCTTTCCGTGTGGGATGGTTCGGGTGCCCGCAACCATAGCACGCGCGCCGAGGTGCGCGGCGCTCAGCCGCGGACGACGAGCAGCAGGCCCGAGACGAAGAGAATTGCGAAGACGATGCGACGGAAGCGCGCCTGGTCGACGCGCGCGAACAGCGCCATGCCGATGACGAGTCCGAGCGCGGCGGGCACGAGGAAGACGACCGCATACCGCCAGACCTCCGGCGTGAGAAGGCCGGCCCACCAGTACCCGAACATGATCAGCGCCTGGTTGACGAGAAAGAACGCCTGGAGGTTCGCCTTGATCGTGCGCGGCGACCAGCCCTGCGATGCCATGTACAGCACGACGGGCGGCCCCGGCGTTCCGACGGCCGCGCCCAGCAGCCCCGCCGCGAGCCCCGCGCCGAGCGCCCAGCCTCGCCCGGCCAGTCGTTCCGGATAGACGCCGAGCCATTCCAGCGCCACGACGACGAGCAACACCATGCCGATCAACCGCGTCAGCGTGCTCGCGGGCAGCATCGCGAGCACCCAGACGCCAAACGGCGTGCCGAGCAGCGAGCCGATCAGCAGCGCCGGCATCCCGCGCGGGTCGAAGTCGCGGCGCAGCGGAACGAAGATCACGACCGTCGCGAGCACCGTGTAGACGGTCAGGAGCACAATCGCCGCGACGGGTGACATCACGAGCGGCAGGAATGCGAGCGCGACGAGGCCATTGCCGAATCCCGCCAGGCCGAGGACGAGGAACGCGCCCGCGATGACGAGGGCGCCGACGGCGGAGGCGAGCGTCACAACGGCCGCGTCTCGGCGGCGCCGGGATTGCAGCCGCCCGGCAGAAGGAGGAGCCCGCCATGGCGAAGTGCGAAGTGTGCGGCAACGACTACGACAAGGCCTTCGAGGTGGTAGCGGCCGGCAAGCGCCACGTGTTCGACAGCTTCGAGTGCGCGATTCACCGCCTGGCGCCGACGTGCTCGCACTGTGGCTGCAAGGTCGTCGGCCACGGCGTGGAGTCGAGCGGCGCGTTCTTCTGCTGTGCCAGCTGCGCGCGCATGGCCGGCGAGAAAGGACTACGCGACCGCGTCGCCTGAGCGCTCAGCTGCGCGTGGGCTGATATCCCCGCTCGCTCATGCAGCGGTCGAAGTCGTGGCTCATCTTCGCGTCCTGAATCTTCGCGGCGACGACGTCGGCGAGCCCGCCGACGAGCGTGTCCGGGAAGGGCCGCGCGTCGACGGCGACCCGCGCACAGTCCATCTCGTCGAGCGAGGTCTGCGCGACCTGGGCGCCGGGCTTCGTCCACTCGCCGCCGCCGACGTCGAACCGCGTGGTGCAGCCGGTCAGTAGTGCGGCCGCGACCAGGATGCCGAGCGCTCTCACAGTTCCACCAGCACTTTCATCACGGATGCGCCGCCCAGCGCGGCCTGCATGCCTTCGGTCAACGCCTCCAGCGGGATCGTGCGACTCACCAGCGGCGCGAGCGGCACCGCGCCGCTGGCCGCGAGTCGGATGGCTTCCTCCCACGCGCCACGCGTGTAGAGCCGGCTGCCGTGCATGGTGAGCTCGCGCGCGAACATCTGGTAGAGGTTGACGGCCATCGGCTCGGCGTGGATGGCGACGATGCTGATCGTGCCCCAGACCCTGACGACGTCCGTGATTGCGCGCACCGCCGCCGGATGGCCGGTGACCTCGAACGCGACGTCGACACCGACGCCTTCGGTCCACTCGTTGGCGAATTTCACGGGATCGTGCCCCGGGCCGAGCGTCGGCAGGCCGAGCGTGCGGAGCAGGCCGAGGCGGAAGTCGTTGATCTCGGCGACCACGACCTCGGCGCCGCGCTCGCGGCACACGAGGCCGATCAGCGTGCCGATGGGACCGCCGCCGAACACGAGGACGCGATCGCCGCGCTTCACGCCGGCGCGCGTGACGTCGTGCGTGGCCACCGCGAGCGGCTCGATCACCGCCGCCGCGTCGTCGCCGAGCGTGTCGGGGACCTTCAGGAGATGCTCCGTTCCCACCGGATAGTACTCGCGCATGCCGCCGGGGAGGTCGACGCCGAGCACCTTGAGCTGATAGCAGAGATACGAGGCGCCCATGCGACACGCGCGGCAGGCGCCGCAGCGCACGACCGGCTCGACCACGACGCGGTCGCCGGCCGCAAACCCGCTGTCCTTCGGCGCCTCGACGACCTCGGCGAACGTCTCGTGGCCGATGACGCCGCCGCGCGGAACACGGTGATCGAGGTGACCCTGGAAGATGTGGAGGTCGGTACCGCAGATGCCCACCCGACGCACCCGCAGCAGCGCCTCGCCGCGGGCCGGCGCCGGCACGGCGACGGTACCCGTCGCGAACCGCCCTGGACCCTCGTAAAACGACGCACGCATGGTTTTCGGAGGCATGTCGCGAGGGTAACACGAGCGGGTCGTTGGCACCCCGTTCGCAGCAGTGCGGGCGAGCAAAAACCACATTCGCAGAGGTGAGGACCGTGAACCTCGATCGAATCCGCGCAGCCGTTCGCGAAAAGCTCGATAGCGGCGACCTGCCACCGGAAAAGTGCCTCATTACCTGGTTCGGTCCGGGCTCCGGCCAGCTCTGCGTCGTGTGCGAGCGGGTCATCGCAGCCGCCGACATCGAGTGCGAGTGCGAGCATCCGCGGGGCGGCCTGATGCGCTTTCATCAAGCCTGCTTCGCCGCGTGGGACGAGGCGCGCCAGGACATGGCGCCCGCCTGACGCACAACCACTGGCGCTCGCCTTGCAGCCTTCCTCCGCAGGGAGGGGCACACTATGGACCTCGACGCGTTGCTCGACCGTCTGGCGGCGGTCGAGCCTACGGATCAGCCGTGCATCAGCCTCTACGTCGACGCTCGGCCGGACAACACCGGACGCCCGCACTGGGGGCCGGTGGTCCGCAAGGAGCTGGGCGAGCGCGCGCGCGCATTCGGTGAGCGCACCGCCGCGCGCGCGGCGTACGACGCCGATGCCGGGCGCATCAGCCAGTGGCTCGAGGCCGAGCCACGACCCTCTGCGCAAGGCTTCGCGGTCTTCGCGTGTGAAGCCGCCGGGCTCTTCGAAGGCGTCGAGCTGAACGCGCCCGTCGACACCGAGCTGGTCGTCGGCCGTGTGCCGCATCTCTACCCGCTGGCGCGGCTGCTCGACCAGTGGCGCCGCTATGCGGTCGTCGTCACGGACACGCACCAGGCCCACATTTTCGTCGTCGCCCTCGGCGCAATCCACGAGCGCGCCCGCGTCGAGAACGAGAAGACGTCGCGCTCCGGGGCCGGTGGCTGGTCGCAGGCGCGCTTCCAGCGTCACGTCGAGAAGTTCCATCGCGAGCACGTCAAGGAGCTCGTCGACACGCTCGAGCGGATCGTGCGCGACGAGGGCCTCGACCGCGTGCTGCTCGCGGGCGACGAGGTGGTGATCCCGCTCGTGCGCGAGGCGCTGCCCAAGACACTGGCCGAGCGCGTCGTCGAGATCGGCAACCTCGACCTCGTGTCGTCCGAGGCGGAGATCCTCGAGGAGACGCTGGACGTCGCGCGCCGCGAGGACGCTCGCGACGATGCCGAGCGTGTGGCGCGCGTGCTGGACGCGTATCGCGCCGGCGGGCTCGGTATGATCGGCGTGCCCGGCGTGACCGCGGCACTCGAGAACGGCCAGGTGCACGAGCTGCTCATCGTCGCCGATCCGTCGCGCCTCGAGGGCGCGGATGGCGCCGCCATCGCCGACGCGCTCGTCGCCAAGGCGCGGCAGACCGGGGCGCGCGTGACGTTCATCGAGGACGCAGCGCTGCTGGCCGAGGCGGGCGGCGTCGGCGCGCTCCTGCGCTTCCGACTGCATCGCCGAGCGGCCTAGCTTGACCGACTTCAGGGAGGGGGACCATACGTGAGCCGCAAGAACAACGTCAATCCGGACTACTACAAGCTCGCGGGTCGCGACCGTCCCAACGAGGACGTGCCGCCGTCGTCCCGGACCGCACCGGCCGATGCGTCGCCGCGCCGTCGAAAGAAGGGCGATGGGCCTTCGCCGAACCTCATTCCCGGCGCGCCGCCGGTCGGCGAGCGCCCCGCAGAGGACGAAGGGCAGGGCGACTGAGCCGACGCCGCGGCGCCTGAGCGATAATGGGCGCTCTCGGGAGGGAGCGCCCTGCGTACTATCGATCACGATCCCCGCGGCCGCATCGTCGTTCTCGACTCGATCACCCGCTGCGCCGGTAATGTCGGCACGCGCGACGTCGTCGTCGTCGGCTCGTTCGGCGGAGCCCCGTCGCTCGGCTTCGCACTGGAGATCGGTGTGCGCGGCCTGCTCGCGCACGACGCCGGCGTCGGCCGCGATGGTGCCGGCGTCTCCGGGCTTGCACTCGCCGAGCGCCTCGGCGTCCCCGCGGCGACCGTGGCCGCGCATTCCGCACGCATCGGCGACGGTGAGAGCGTGTACGCCGATGGTCTCGTCAGCCACGCCAACCGCCTCGCGGCCGCGCTCGGCGTGGTGATCGGCGGCAAGGCCGGCGACGTCGCGCACGCGATGCTCGCCGCGCCGCCCGGCGCGCCGTCGCCCGAGCCGATCGTCGACCGCCGCCAGCGGATCGCGCGCGAAATGGCCGTCGGCCGTATCGTGCTCGTCGACTCGATGCTGTTCGCGGGTCCCGAGAACCGTCACGATGTGCTCTGCGCGGGCTCGCACGGCGGCCGCGTGAACATGGCCCGCGCGCTCGAGATCCGGCCCCGCGGTGCGCTCTTCAGCGACGGCGGCGGCGCGCGCGACCGCTCGGGCGTCGACGGCCTGCCGCTGCTCGATGTCGCCGACGTGCCGGCGGCGGCCGTGGACGCGATGCGCGCGCGGATCGGCGAGTCGGCGAGCACGTGGGCCGACGGCGTGATCTCAGCCGTCAACGAGACGGCGCGGCGTGCGGGCGTCCTCGTCGGTCAACCGGCGGCCACCGCCGCGCAGGCGATGCTCGAACACCGTCGTAGAACGGAGGCGTGAACGATGCCGAAGGTCGCGATCGGGAGCGTGAAGCTGCACTACGAGGAGGCGGGTCGCGGCACGCCCCTCGTGTTCGTCCACGAATTCGCCGGTGACGCGCAAAGCTGGAGACTGCAGACGGCGTTCTTCGCCCGGCGCTACCGCACCATCGCGTTCAACGCGCGCGGCTATCCGCCCTCGGACGTTCCCGACGATCCGGAGGCGTATTCACAGCAGCAGGCCGCCGACGACATCAAAGGTGTGCTCGATGGTCTCGGCATCGCGCGCGCACACGTGTGCGGCTTGTCCATGGGCGGGCTGTCCACGCTGCACTTCGGTCTCAGCTATCCCGACCGCGCGCTCTCCCTCGTCGTCGCCGGCGCGGGCTATGGCAGCGACGATCCTGACGGCAATCGCAAGGACTGCGAGCAGGTGGCGCGCCGGTTCGAGACCGACGGTATGGAGAAGACCGGCGACTTCTATGCGCACGGGCCCTCGCGGGTGCAACTGCTCGAGAAGGATCCGGTCGGATGGCAGGAGTTCCGCGATCGCCTCTGCGCCGGGTCGGCCAGGGGGCACGCGCTGACGATGCGAGGCGTGCAGATGCGACGGCCCACGGTCTATTCGCTGGAACCGCGGCTGACCAAACTGGAGGTGCCGACGCTGATCGTCACCGGTGACGAAGACGAGCCGTGTCTGGAGCCGGCGTTGTTCATGAAGCGGAAGATCCCGACGTCCGCGCTCGTCGTGCTCCCCAAGAGCGGCCACGCGGTGAACCTCGAAGAGCCCGAAGCGTTCAACCGCGCTGTGCTCGAGTTCCTCACGGTCGTGGACGGGGGTCGGTGGACGCGGCGCCGCACGGATTCGCTCTCGAAATCCGGGATCCTGCCGGCGGAGGCCAGGCGATGAGCTGCGCCGCATCGGTGCGCTCGTCCGCATCCTGATTCCGCGCCGCGCCGACGGCATCGAGGATGCACGCCGACGTCTCGATTCGGCGGATGCGCGCCGAGGAGGAGGGGACATGGACGTTCCGAGGATCTCGCCGGCCGAGGCGCGGCGCCGCGAGCAGCAGGGCCAGGCGCTGCTCGTGTGCGGATATGAAGACGAGAGCAAGTGCCGGTCGATGGCGCTCGAAGGCTCCATCGCGCTGGCTGACCTCAAGCGGCGGATCCACTCGCTGCCGAAGAGTCAGGAGCTGATCTTCTACTGCGCATGACCTCAGGAGGCGACGGCCGCCGGTCAGGCGGCAAAGTTCGCGGAGCAGGGGTTCCGCACCGAGGCCCTTGCCGGGGGCGTCGAGGCCTGGAAACAGGCCAAGTACCCGATGCGCGCTTCCTAGCAAAGACTGTCCAGGGCCTTATTTATCAGGGATCTACCGCAGCACCTGGCCATTCTTGACAATTCCGATCAAGAATATATAGTTTCGCCATGGTGCCAGCGACGGAAGAGGGGCGGTGCCCGGTGTGCCGCACGAAGGTCGTCGCGCGGAGCGAGGAGGACGTGATCATTCGCAACGCGATCCTCAGAGTGGAGTCCGCGACGGGCCGCGTGGCCGCGAAATGCGCGCGCTGTAAATCGTGGGTGGAGGTACCGCTGCGTTACGTGGCGGAGTGAGGCAAGGACACCGAGGCGATACGTCGCAGTCGAAAGACAAAAGCCGGGTGGACGGGACGCAGGTTCCGACACCCGGCTTTTTCTTTTCGGGGAGGCGAGCGTGGGCGATTTGAAGGAGAGCAAGGCGCAGCGCGCGGAGCGACTCAAGCGCGAGCTCAATCCCTGGGAGGCGTACGAGATCATCGAGCGCTTCGCGCGCGAAGGCCACGCCGCGATCACCCAGGAGTGGGGCACGTATTTTCGGTGGTGGGGCATCTATTCGCAGGGCGATGGCGTGGGCGCCGTCGGCGGCCCCGGCGGCGAGGGCCGCGCGACGAAGCATTTCATGGTCCGCGTGCGGATTCCCAACGGCATCGTGGCGGCGCCGCAGCTGCGCACGCTCGCCGACGTCACCGACCGCTATGCGCGCGGCATCGCCGATCTCACCGTGCGCCAGAACGTGCAGCTGCACTGGGTCACGATCGAGGACCTGCCGCCGCTGATGCACGCGCTCTGGCGCGCCGGACTCACGAGCCTCGGTGCCTGCGGCGACGTCACGCGCAACGTGACCGGCTGTCCGCTGGCCGGCGTGGATGCGGAGGAAGTCGTCGACGCCTCGCCGCTCGTGTTCGAGGCGACGCGCCTGCTCAACGGCAACCCGGACTTCTACAACCTGCCGCGCAAGTACAAGGTGACGATCACCGGCTGCCGCACCTGGTGCTCGTATCCGGAGATCAACGACGTCGGCCTGACGGCGCTGCGCCATCCCGCGTCGGGCGAGCCCGGCTTTTCGCTGCGCGTCGGTGGTGGACTGTCGACCGATCCACGCCTCGCTGAGCGGCTGGACGCGTTCGTGCGCTGGCATCAAGCCGTGCCGGTCGTCCGCGCGGTCACCGAGATCTTCCGGGATTCCGACGTGCTGCGCGAGCACCGCGAGAAAGCGCGGCTGAAGTTCCTCTTCCTGCGGCATGGCTGGACGGCCGAGCGCTTCCTGGCCGAGGTCGAGGCGCGCCTGGGCTACGCGCTCGATCGCGCGCCGGAGGAGCCGCGGCCCGAAGAGGTCTACCGCGATCACGTCGGCATCCATCCTCAGCGCCAGCCCGATCTCTGCTATGCCGGCGCCACCGTGCTGCGCGGGCGTCTCACGGCGGCGCAGCTACGCGCGGTGGCCGATGCGGCCGAGCGCCACGGCGACGGACAAGCCCGGACGACGACGATGCAGAACGTCGTCGTCGTCAACGTGCGCCGCGAGAGGGTTGGTGCGCTCGCCCGTGAGCTTGCGCAAGCCGGGCTGCCCACGGGCGGCTCGCCATTCCGCCGCGGGACCATCGCGTGCACCGGCACGGAGTTCTGCAAGCTCGCGCTCACGGAGACCAAGGAGTTTTCCCGGCGGCTCGTCGAGGATCTCGAGCGGCGCCTGCCGAGCTTCCATGAGCACGTGAAGCTGCACGTCACGGGGTGCCCGAACTCGTGCGGACAGCACTGGATCGCCGACATCGGCGTGGAGGGCAAGAAGCTCAAGATCGACGGCGCACTGGTCGACGCCTACTACTTCTGCGTCGGCGGCGCGCTCGGTGCGAGGCAGGCCGTCGCGCGGCCCATCGGTCTGCGCGTGCCCGCCAGCGAGGTGGCATCGGCCGTCGAGCGGCTGCTGCGCGCGTACCTGGCCGAGCGCCACGCCGGTGAGACGTTCCGCGCCTTCGCCGCGCGGCACGACGACGCCACACTGCGCGCGTGGCTCGCCGGCGGCCCCGTCCCCGCCGCGGAGCGCGACCCGGCGGGCGGTCTGCTGCCCGCGGGTGTGGACGCGTAACCGTGGCGCTCTTCCCGCTCTTCGTCGAGTTGGCCGGCCGGCCTTGCGTCGTGATCGGCGGCGGCGCCGTCGCCGAGCGGAAGGTGCACGCGCTGCTGACCGCGGGCGCCGTCGTCACGGTCGTGAGTCCCGCGCTCTCGCCGGCGCTCGCCACGCTGGCCGACGCCGGCCGCATCGCTCACGTGGCGCGGCTGTACGCCGAAGGCGACCTCGCCGGCGCGGCGTTGGCGTTCGCCGCCACCGACGACGGCGCCGTGAATGCCGACGTCGCGCACGAGGGCCGCATGCGCGGCGTCTGGGTCAACGCGGCGGACGATCCCCCGCACTGCGACGCGATCCTGCCCGCCGTGCTGCGTCGTGGCGAGATCACGGTGGCCGTGTCGACCGGCGGCGCGAGTCCCGCGCTGGCGCGCGCGGTGCGCGAGCGCCTCGAGCGGGCGCTGCCACCGGCGTATGCCGTGCTCGCGCGAGTCGCGGCCGACGCGCGTCGCGAGCTGCGCGCCGCCGGACGTCGTGCGAGCGCCGACGACTGGCTCGCCGCGCTCGACGTCGGCCTCCGCGCGCTGCTCGCCGGCGCGCCGTCGGTCGAAGCCGCGCGCCGGCTGCGCGCGCGGCTGGAGCGCGCCGAGTGCGCGTAGGCTCCGTCGCCCTCGTCGGCGCGGGGCCGGGCGATCCCGGCCTCATGACCGTTCGTGGCCTGGCGCTGCTGCGCCGCGCCGACGTCGTCGTCTACGATCGGCTCGTCGACCGGCGGCTGCTTCGCGAGGCGCCGCGCGCGCGGCGGATCTTCGCCGGCAAGGCGAGTGGTGATCACGCGCTGCCGCAAGCGCAGATCAACGCGCTGCTCGTGCTGCACGCGCGGCGCGGCCGACGCGTGGTGCGCCTCAAGGGCGGCGATCCGTTCGTGTTCGGCCGCGGCGGCGAGGAGGCGGCGGCGCTCGCGGCCGCCGGCGTGCCGTTCGAAGTCGTCCCCGGGGTCAGCTCCGCCGTCGCCGCGCCCGCGTATGCCGGCATCCCGCTGACCCACCGCGGGCTCGCGTCGTCCTTCGCGGTCGTCACCGGCCACGAATGCGGTCGAGGGCGCGGTCGCGTCGATTGGGCGCGCCTGGCCACCGCGGTCGATACGCTGGTCGTGCTCATGGGCGTGGCCGCGTTGCCGCGCATCGCGCGTGAGCTGATCGCGCACGGTCGTGCCGCGTCCACGCCGGTCGCGCTCGTTCGCTGGGGGACGACCGCGTGGCAAACGGTGGTGACCGGACGGCTGGACGGCATCGCCGCGCGTGCGCGCGCCGCGCGCGTCGAGCCCCCGGTGGTCATCGTCATCGGCGACGTCGTCGCGCTCGCCGAGCGCCTGGCCTGGTTCGCGCCGACGGCGCCGGCGGCCGCGGCCTACACGGCGAACGGGTAAGTCTCGGGCACCTCGCCGCGCTCCCAGGCGGCCGTTCGCTCGAGCGGTTCGACGGCGTGGCTTTCGTCGACGTGGATCACGGCGTCGAATTGCGAGGGCAACCGCGCGCGGAAATAGTGGCTCGCGCGCTCGGTGTCGGGACGGTAGATCACGCCGATGGCGCGCTCGAGTCGTGGCCGGGCGAGCGCGGTCGCGACCGCCTCCCGCATCGGAAGCAGAAACGATGGGACGCCCAGCCGGTGAAAATGCGCCTCCCACGATCCCTCGAGCGCCGGCCGCACGCGCTTGCGCTCGACCGCGGCACCCCATTCGCTCGCCGCGGTGACCGTGCCCGTATAGGTCGTGAAGCCGACGAGCCGAATGGCGTCGCCGTGACGCTCGCGGGCCAGTTGCCCCACGTTCAGCTCGCCGATCTCTCCCAATTCGGTTGCCCGCGCGTCGCCGACGTGTGAGTTGTGCGCCCAGACCACGATGCGACCACCGAGGTGGACCAGGAGCGCGTCGAGCGTGTCGGCCATGTGGGTGTCGCGCAAGTTCCACGACTCCACGCGGCCGCGGAACATCGTGCGGTAGTAGGCCTCGGCGTTGGCCACCAGACGCGCGTTCTGCTCGGCGAAAAACTGCTCGTCCGCGGCGAGCGTGCTGTCCTGCGCCACGTACCGCACCGCGGCCGCCCGCAGATCGATCAGCTGGGCCACGACCTCCTGCTCACAATCGTCGCCGGCGCCGAACGCGGCGGCGTAGCCGTACCGCTCGACGTCGCCGCCGTAATGATCGAAGCACGCGTACCGGCCACGCGCGCGGCGGGCGGCCTCGGGGTCCACGCGTTCGAGGTAACGCACGACGGCGTCCATCGACGCGTGCAGGCTATAAAGGTCGAGACCATAAAAGCCGGCGCGGCGGGAATCGGGCACCCCGACGTTGCGCCGGCGCAGCCAGTCCACGAAATCGACCACGGCCGTGTTGCGCCACATCCAGGCCGGGAATCGGCGAAAGTCGGCGAGCGCGTCCCGCGCGTCGCGTGCCTCGTTCGCGCCGCGGACGAAGCGGTTGACGCGCGCGGCGTCGGGCCAGTCCGCCTCGACAGCGACCGCGCTGAAGCCACACTCGTCGATCAGCCGCTGCGTGACGCGCGCGCGCTCGCGATAGAACTCGTCGGTGCCGTGCGAGGCCTCCCCGAGCGCGATCACGCGCGCATCACCGACGAGGTCGAGCAGCGCGTCGTAGTCGTGCCGCGCCCCGCGCAGCGGCAGGAGCGCGTCGCGGACCGCATCTCGATTCACGCGGCCTCCGCGAGCAGGCGGCGCACGTCGTCGTCGGTCGTCTCCGAGAAGTCCTCGTACCACGCGCCGACCGCGAGGAACGGCGCGGGCGTCTCGGCGCACACGACCTCGTCCGCCACCTCGGCCATCTCGGCGCACGCCTCGGCCGCCGCCGTCGGCACCGCGACCACGACGCGGGCGGGACCGAGGCGGCGCAGCGCGGCCACGGCGGCGCGCATCGTGGCGCCGGTGGCGAGACCGTCGTCCACGAGGATCACGACCTTGCCCTGCACGTCGGGCGCCGGCCGATCACCGCGATACTCCCGCTCGCGACGGGCGAGCTCGGCCTCCTCCTCGCGGGCGATGGCGTCGATCGCCGCCGTCGGGATGCCCAGCGCATCCACGATCGCCGTGTTGAGGACGCGAACGCCGCCGGTCGCGATCGCGCCCATCGCGAGCTCGCGGTGGAACGGCACGCCGAGCTTGCGTACCAGGAACACGTCCAGCGGCGCGCGCAGCTCGCGCGCGACCTCGCGGGCCACCGGCACGCCGCCGCGCGGCAGTGCGAGCACCATCACATCCGGCTGGCCGGCGTACGCGCTGAGCCGACGCGCCAGCCGGCCGCCTGCTTCCCGGCGATCGCGGAATCGACTGGCCACGCCGGCGAGCGCAGCGAACCATATGCCAGGGACTGCGTGACGCGCCCGCCGGCCGGACGTTACGCCGGCGGCTATCCGCCCCGGGTGTCGGGGACCGTGCATCCCACCGAAGCGGAGGCAGAGCCGGAGCTCTACGACTACTGTGGCCGGCCTGCCCGGTGCGGCTTCACCCGGATTCGCTCCGCGGCGAGCGCGTAGTCGTTATGTCGAGGGGGGACCCTCGACGGTCCCCCCTCGAACTCCCCTGTTCGCGTGGCGCCCGACACCGTCGCCGTCCCCTCGAACTCCCCTGTTCGCGTGGCGCCCGACACCGTCGCCGTCCCCTCGAACTCTGCCCTGTTCGCGTGGCGCCCGACACCGTCGCCGTCCCCTCGAACTCTGCCCTGTTCGCGTGGCGCCCGACACCGTCGCCGTCCCCTCGAACTCCCCTGTTCGCGAGGCGCCCGACACCGTCGCCTTCCCCCGAACTCCCCTGTTCGCGTGGCGCCCGACACCGTCGCCGTCGCCTCGAACTCTTCTAGTCGCGTCGGCCGATACGTACCGAGCCCGCATCGACCGTCAGGCGGCGCGCTCCCAGTAACCGGGCCGGCGATAGTGCGCGAAGAGCCGCTGCTCGTAATCGCGGTCGACGTGCTGATCGCGGTCGTACGCCGGCGCGCTCTCGATCTGCGCGCGGTCGAGTTCCACGCGCACCGCGCGGTCGGCCCAGGCCACGTCTTCGACCCAGTCCGGCGCGACGAGCACATGCTTGCCCGGGAGCCAGTTGCCGGTATCGACGACCAGCCAGCGAATCGTCCATGAGCGATCGTCGATCAGGAAGTCGTCGACATGGCCGATGGCGCCGGCGCGGGCCTGGATGTCGTAACCCAGCACATCGCTCGTCGAGTGCAGGTGCGCGTCCTCGAGGTTGTCCTGCTCGGCGCGGGCCATGATTTCCTCGTTCACCGTGTCGGTCGGAGGCGGCGCCAGCGTCGGCAGCATTACGGGACCCCAGGCGTACGGACCGTACCAGTACGACGGGTAACCGTAGTACTGCAGCAGGGCGATTTCGTGCTGCCGCGAGACCGGCCGATGCGTGTCGATGTCAGGACTCCGCTCGACCTGCTCGCGCGTGAGATCGACGATGACGTGCTCGCCGTCGGTGTCGATGCCGCGAATCGCCATCGGCGAGATGAGCACCTTTCGTCCCGACAGCCAGCCTCCCGTATCCACGACGAGGTATCGCACGGTCCAGTGGACATCGTCGAAATAGCAGGCCTCTACTTCGCCGATCGCGCCGTCGGTGGCCGCGAGGTTGAACCCAACGAGGTCCTTCACGCTGATCAGCATGGTGTCCTCCTTCTCATCGCCGAGTGCTGCTCTCAGAGATGGTGCAAGGCGGTTGCCGGCGGCACATCGATTGCTCGATTGCGACCCATGCTTCGCGCGGTCGGGCTGTTGATCGTCCTCGCGCTCCTGGCCACGCCGGTGGCGTGCCGCCGCCAGTCCCCGCCGCCGCCAAGCGCCGCCGTCCTGACCGCGCGCTAGCGCGCCACCCCCTTCACCCAACCCCTTGCGAGATTGAAGGCCTTTTGATCTAATACCTAAATCCGATCAAGAAAGGGGCAATAAGTGAAGATCGGTATCCTCGATGAGCATCCGGAGTGGTCGAAGCGGCTGATCGCGGAGCTCGAAGGACGCGGACTCGAGGTCGAGCGGATCGACCACTCGGCGCACGCCTTCGATCCCCGCGATCGGCGTCGACGGTGGGACGTCGTGGTCAATCGGACGAGCCCCTCGTCGCATCGGCGCGGCCACGGCCGGGTGCTCTTCTATGCCGAGCCGCTGCTCGCGCATCTCGAAGCGATCGGCGTGCCCGTCATCAATCCCGTTGCCGCCTGGCGATTCGAAAAATCGAAGGCGCTACAGGTTCAGCTGTTCGAGCGGCTGGGCGTGCGGTACCCTCGCACCGTCATCGCCAACGGGGCCGGGCCGGTGCGCCGCGCGTCGCGCGAGATTCGCTTTCCTGCGCTGGTGAAGCCCAACGTCGGCGGCTCCGGCGCGCTCATCGAGCGCATCGAGACGCCGGCCGAGCTCGACGCGCGCGCGGACTCGCTGGATTTCGGCCCCGACGGCGTGGCGCTGCTGCAGGAGTACATCGAGCCGCGTGACGGGGCGATCGTGCGGGTGGAGGTGCTCGACGGCCACATGCTCTACGCCATCCGTATCGTGCGCCGCGCCGATCAGTTCAATCTGTGCCCCGCCGATCTCTGCCAGGCGCCCGCGCCCGACGCGCTCGCGGCGTGTCCCGTCGATGCGGCGCCCGTGCTGGAGATCACGCGCCACGACCCGCCACGCGAGGCCGTCGAGCAGGCGATCGCGCTGACGCGCGCGGCGTCGATCGACGTCGGCGGCGTGGAGTACCTCGTCGGTGCCGCCGACGGGCGCATCTACGTGTACGACGTCAACGCCACGTCCAATTTCGTCGCCGACGCGCCGCGGGTCCTGGGCTTCGACCCGTTCCCCGCGTTCGCCGACGTCATCGTCCGCGCCGCGGGCCGAGCCGCCCGCGCCGCGGCCTGAAAGGAGACTCGCATGTCGTTGAGGCTCGGAGACCTCGCTCCCGATTTCACCGCGGACACCACGCAGGGCAAGATCAAGTTCCACGACTGGATCGGCTCGAACTGGGCGGTCCTCTTCTCGCACCCGCGCGACTTCACGCCCGTGTGCACCACCGAGCTGGGCTACGTCGCGCGGCTCAAGCCCGAGTTCGACCGCCGCAACGTGAAGGCGATCGGACTGTCGATCGATCCCGTGAACTCGCACGAGGGTTGGGCCAAGGACATCCAGGAAACGCAGGGGCACGCGCCGAACTTTCCGATCATCGCCGATCCCGACAAGAAGGTGGCGAACCTGTACGGCATGATCCATCCCGCCCACGACGAGGTCTACACCGTACGGACGGTCTTCCTGATCGATCCGCAGAAGAAGGTCCGGCTGATGATCACGTATCCGCAGACCACCGGGCGCAACTTCGACGAGATCCTGCGCGTCATCGACTCGTTGCAGCTCACCGACACGCATCGCGTGGCCACACCGGTGAACTGGAAGCAGGGCGAGGACGTCATCATCGTGCCCGCGGTCAGCGACGAGGAAGCCAAGGCGAAGTTCCCCAAGGGTTGGCGCGCACTCAAGCCCTATCTGCGTCTGACGCCGCAGCCGAAGTAGTCCGCGCCGTTTCCGTCATCGCCCGCGGTATGCTCTGCCGCGGGCGATGACCCTTCCGTCCGGTCTGCGCGCGCTGCGCCATCGCGATTTTCGCGTCTTCTTCGCCGGCCAGGCCGTCGCCCTGGTGGGCTCGTGGATGCAGCAGGTCGCCCAGGCGTGGCTCGTGCTGTCGCTTACCAACTCGCCGCTGCGCCTGGGCCTCGTCGGCAGTCTGAACTTCCTGCCCGTCCTCCTCTTCGCGATCGTCGGCGGCGCCGTCGCCGATCGTCTGCCCAAGCGGCGGCTGCTCGTGATCACGCAGTCGCTGCTCGGTTGCCAGACGCTGGCGCTGGCCGCGCTCATCGTCACCGGCCACGTCCGGTACTGGCACGTGTGCGTGCTGGCCATCGTGTGGGGGATCGCCAACACCGTCGATTTGCCGGTGCGACAGGCGTTCGTCGTCGAGCTCGCGGGGCGCACCGACGTCGCCAGCGCGGTTGCGCTCAACTCCGCCGCCTTCAACGTCGCGCGCATCGCCGGTCCCGCCGCCGCCGGGCTGCTCATCGCGCGCGCCGGCGTCGCGCCGGCGTACTTCATCAACGCGGGCGCCTTCGTCGTCGTGATCGTAACGCTGCTCCTGCTTCGCGCGCGCGGCGCACCTGCGCCGCGACAGGGCACGACGATCGGCGCGGAGATCCGCGAGGGGGTGCGCTACGCGCTGGGCACGCCGCGCATCATGAGCCTGCTGGCGGTGCTGTTCGTCGTCAGTATCACGGTGTTCAACTTCTCGATCTACGTGCCACTGTTCGCGCGCCAGGTGCTCGGCCGCGGTCCCGAGGGCTTTGGCCTGCTCATGGCGTCGGTCGGCGTCGGCGCCGTCGGCGGCGCGCTGACGCTCGGCGCGCTGCGCGCCCCGTCGCTGTCGCTGCTGTTCGTGACGGGATTTCTCTCGTGCGCCGGCCTCGTCGTCATGTCGCTCGTCGATCGCTTCGGCGTGGCTGCGGTCGCCCTCTTCGCGCTCGGCTGGATCTCGGTGATGGTCGTCGCGGGGTGCCAGGTGGCGCTGCAGCTGGCCGCGCCCGACCGCCTGCGCGGGCGCATCATGAGCCTGCACACCTTCATCTACGGCGGCGTGTTTCCCTTCGGCGCGTTCACGATCGGCTCCATCTCGGAGCACTGGGGCGTGTCATGGGCGTTTCGCGTCGCCGGCCTCTTCGGCCTCGGCGGCCTCTCTCTCGTCGTCGCGTGGTGGCGACTCCGCGCGCGCGGGGCGTGATCTCCTCGCTGGCGACGCCCTTGCAGTTGGCGAATCGTCCGGAGGTGTGACGATGCTCCAGATCGGGTACAAGCTGTCGAGCGAAGAGCAGCGGCCGAGCGATCTCGTGCGCTACGCGGCCCGGGCCGAAGACGCCGGGTTCACGTTCGCGCTGATCTCCGATCACTTCCACCCGTGGATCGACAAGCAAGGCCAGAGTCCGTTCGTCTGGTGCGTCATCGGCGGTATCGCCGAGGCCACCGAGCAGCTGCAACTCGGCACCGGCGTCACGTGCCCGACCGTCCGCATCCATCCCGCGATCATCGCGCACGCCGCGGCGACGGCCGCCGCCATGATGGAGGGACGTTTCTTCCTCGGCGTGGGCACCGGCGAGAACCTCAACGAGCACGTCGTCGGCCAGGGATGGCCGGAGACCGACGTCCGCCAGGAGCGCCTCGCCGAAGCGATCGAGATCATGCAGCTGCTGTGGAAGGGCGGCTACCAATCGCATCGCGGCCGTCACTTCACCGTCGAGAATGCGCGCCTCTACACGCTGCCGAAGACGCCGCCGCCGATCATGGTGGCCGTCGGCGGGCCCAAGAGCGCGGAGCTGGCCGGCCGACTCGGTGACGGCATGGTGGGCACGAGCCCCAAGAAGGACACGATGAAGCAGTTCGAGGCGGCGGGCGGACGCGGCAAGCCGCGCTACGGCGAGCTCACCGTGTGCTGGGCGAAGGACGAAAAGACGGCGCGCAAGACGGCGCACCAGATCTGGCCGACGGCGGCGATGGGCAGCTCGCTCTCGTGGGAGCTCGCGCTGCCGAAGCATTTCGAAGAAGTCGCGGAGCTCGTGACCGAAGACGCCGTGGCCGAGCAGATCATCTGCGGCCCCGACCCCGGGAAGCACATCGACGCCATCCGCGAGTACGCCGACGCCGGATACGACCACGTCTGCGTGCATCAGGTGGGGCCCGATCAGGAGGGCTTCATTCGCTTCTACGAGCGCGACGTGCTGCCGCAGCTCAGCAAGGCGAGCCGGCGGAAGAAGGCGGCTTAGGCGTCGGGCGCGAGCTCGACGACGAGGCCGTCGCCCCAGCCGTACTTCGCGATCATGCTTGCACGCACCCGGTCGTAGAGGCGCTCGGTCGTCGCCACGACGCGCGCGCGTGCCCCGAAGCGCCGCTCGCCGACGCGCACGGTGACCGCGGGATCCGCGAGGAGATTGCGCACCCAGCCGGCGTTCTCGCCGTGCTCGGCGACGACGTAGAAGCGCGTCGCCGGCGGGGTGGTCGCCGCCTGCGCGTCGAGCGCGGTGAACCAGATCTCGATCTCGCGGGCCCCGCCGGTACGGCGGCCGGTCGTCGTCAGATAGAGGAACTGCGGCTCGGCGTCCGGCGTCAGCAGTTCAGATACTTATCGCTGACGAGCGGCTTCTCGGTGCCGTCCTCGTCCCAGCGCCGGCGCGCGAGCCCCGCCAGATCCCTGCCGTAGACGTGGATCTCGACCGTGTCGCGCGCGGTCGGGTTGTGCATCGCGTGGATCTCGTCACCCGGCACGAGACACGAGACAGCGCCGGAGCGATGGCGCGTCACGCTCGTGATCTCCAGCGACGCCCGGCCGTTGCCGGCCGGGCTCACGCGATAGCGGGTCTCCTCGATCTCGTTGTCGATCACGCCGATCACGCCCCACGTTTCGTGGTTGTGCGCCGTGGCGCGATCGCCGGGGCGCCACACGACTGAGGTGACGTTGAACGTCGGCGCGCGGTGCAGCATGTACCGCCCGCGCCGGCCGGGCGGCGACGCGAGGTATCGCGCCGCGATCGAGCTGGGATCGCGGACGAGGCGGGCGAGCAGCGGCGCCGTTCGCGCCGTGATCCGGTGTGCAGCGCTCTCCTCGCGCGTGATGCGATCGAGGTCGGCGATGAAATCCGTGAGCGTATAGGTGTCCGTCGTCGCCATCGCGCCTTTCCTCTACGACTCCACCGGCGTATCGGCGCGGCCGCCCCACTCCGTCCACGAGCCGTCGTAGACCGCGACGCGCGGGTGGCCGAGCAGGTGCAGTGCGAACGCGAGCACCGAGGCGGTGATCCCCGAGCCGCACGTCGTCGTCACCGGACGCGTGAGGTCGATGCCGGCGGCCTCGAATCGCTTGCGCAGGTCGCCCGGTGGCAGCAGGGTGCCATCCGCGCGGACGAGCGTATCGGACGGGAGATTCAGGCTGCCGGGGATGTGTCCGCCGCGCAGGCCGGCGCGCGGCTCGGGCTCGCTGGCAGTGAAGCGACCGGCCGAGCGTGCATCGAGGACCTGCTCGCGCCGCGTCGTCAGGTTGTCGCGCACGGCGGCGAGGTCGCGGACGACGCTGGGCCGCGGCGTCGCGTGAAACACGCGCCGCACCGGCTCGGGCTCGCCCGATTCGAGCGGGCGGCCCTCGGCCTTCCACTTCGGCAAGCCGCCGTCGAGGACGGCAACGGCGTCGTGACCGAAGGCCCGGAACGTCCACCACACGCGCGCCGCGCTCACCACGCCGCGCGTGTCGTAGACGACGACGCGGTCGCCGGTGCCCACGCCGAGCGCCCCGACGGCCTCGGCGAAGACCTCCGGCGTCGGCAGCATGTGGGGCAGCGGATTGCTGTGATCTGCGATGCCGTCGATGTCGAAGAACGCGGCGCCCGGCAGATGCGCGGCCAAGAACTCGCCGCGCGCGTCGCGGTGCGTCTGCGGCATGTGCCACGAGCCGTCGAGCACGCGAAGGTCCGGATCGCGTCGATGCGCGGCGAGCCAGTCGCTGGAGACGAGGACGTCCATCACGCGTCCTTCAGCAAGCGATGCGGACTCGAGCCCTCGGCATCGAGCGCCTCCTCCCAGCGCAGGTACGCCTCCATCGCCTCGCGGCCACGCTGGTAGGGTTTGAGCACGACGTCGTCGGGCTCGTCCCACAGATGCGTCGCGCCGCGCTCGAGCGGCTGCCCCGCATCGGCCCAGCCGCGCGTACCGCCATCGAGCACGGTGACGTTTTTGTATCCGAGACCGGCAAGCGTCACTGCGGCGAGCGTCGAGCCGACGCCGTCGCCGCACGTCAGGACGACCGGGCGCACGCGATCGGGCGCCACGCGCGCGATCTTCGCCTCGAGCCGGCTGCGGCAGATCCAGCCGGCGCCCGGCACGTGGCCGCGCGTGTACTCGTCGCTCATGCCGACGTCGACGACGCCGACGTCGCCGAGCTCGCCGGGCTTGCGATATCGCGTGGCCGCACGCGCCGCCTGCCAGCCGAAGGGAATCGGCTCCGGCTGGCCGTTCTCGATGAGGCCGCCGGCGTCCTGCCACGCGGGCACGCCGCCCGCGAGCACCGCGACATCCGGCACGCCCATGCGCGCGAACCACGCCGCGGTCAGTGTCGCCCGCACGACGCCGTCGCAGATGAAGACGAACGATGCGCGCCGCACGGCGAAGTAGTCATCGGTCGCCTGCACCGCCTGGCCGCCCGGCGCCCAGATCGAGCCCGCCACGTGGCCCGCCTCGTACTCGTCGGCGGTACGGACGTCGACGAGATAGACGTTGCGCTCGCGGCGCTCCTCCCACAGTCGCCGCACGTCATCGACGCTCAGCGACTTCACGCGATCCTCGGCGGCCACGCGCTCGGCGACCGCGGCGGCCTGAACGCGGCTGGCCTCGCCGGGGTCCGGCGCCGTCCGCGCGCCGCCGCGCTCGAGCGTCAGGCCGGCGAGCTCCCAGCCCATCGTTCCGTTCTCGAGCGCGACGATCGGGTTGGGCAGACGCATGCGTCGCAGCGATTCGGCGCCGATGTAGGAGCGCGTGCGACCGCCGCAGTGCACGACGATGGTGGTCTCGGGACGCTCGACCAGCTCGCCGATGCGGAACACCAGCTCGCCGCCCGGGACGTTGATCGCGCCCGGAATGCAGCCGCGCTGATACTCCTCGTACGTCCGCGAGTCGACGATGACCATGTCCTCGCGCTTCTCGATGCGGCGCACGAGATCCTCCGACGTGATCTGCGGCGTGCGCCACTCGTGCAGCGCGCGCTCGCCGAAGACCTTGCTCGGCACGTTGAGTCCCTGCACGACGCGGCGTCCCGCCGCGCGCCAGGCGCCGAGCCCGCCCGCGAGCACGCGCACGTCGCGGTAGCCCATGGCCGCGAGCGTCGTCGCAGCCAGCGGCGCGAGGGCGCCGTCGGCGTCGATCAACGCCAGCGGCGTCGCGGGCGCGGTGACGAGCGTGGGCATGCGGAACTCGAGCTGTCGCCGTGGCAGCGACGTCGCGCGGAAGACGTGCCCACGCTCATAGGCGCCGCGCTCGCGGACGTCGAGCACGGCGTGGGGTATGTCCGAAGCCATCAGTTCGGCGAGCGCGTCAGGCGTCAACATGGCGCTATCCTACTATCGAAGTCTGCCGTCGGGGCGGCTTCGGCGCCGCCTCGGAGAGGCGCGCTTCGCCTGCGGCCGCCGACGGTCCGACCGTCGGGCCGACACCGTGTGGAGGATCCGATGAGCCTCGTGCAGCGCTTCGCCACGGCGTTCAACGCGCGTGATGTCGACGGGCTGCTCGCGTGCTTCACCGAGCGCGCGAGCTACACCGACAACTTCTTCGGCGAGCACTGCGGTCGCGACGGGCTGCGCGCGATGTTCGAGCGCATGTTTCGCGAGGGCCGCGAGTACGTCTGGCGCATGGACACCATCGTCGAGACGCCGGTGTCGGCCGCCGCCGAGTGGACGTTCTCCTACGTCGTCACCGACGCGGTGCCGCGCAGCGCCGGGCGTAAGGTGCGCTTCCGCGGCATGAGTATTTTCGAGCTCGACGGCGGGCGCATCGCACGCTATCGCGAGTGCTTCGACACGGGTGTGGCGCTGCTCCAGCTCGGCTTCACGCCGGAGGCCCTGGCCAAGGTACTGTCGCGCCGGATCGACTGATGCCCGCGCGCCTGGCGTTTCTCGACGTCTTGCGCGGCTTCGCGCTGATCGTGATGGTGCTCAACCACACGAGCCGCTGGTGGATCGCGCGCGAGATGGGCTGGTGGCGCTACTGGATCGTGTACGGCACGGTGACGGTGGCGGCGCCGATCTTCCTGTTCCTGGTGGGCTTCGTGCTGCCGCTCTCACTGCACCGCCACGCCGGCAACATCGTGGCGCCCGAGCGTCTGTGGACGTACTGGCGGCGCGGAGCGACGATCTACGCCGCTGGCTTGCTGCTCAACGTCGTCGTCTTCGGCAGCGTCCACCTGGGCTCGCTCTCGCCGGACGACTCGCCGCTCGCGGGCGGTGTGCTGCAGACGATCGGGCTGTCGATCATTCTCATGACGCCGACCGCGGCACTGCTGAAGTGGCCCGGCGGCCGAGCGGCGCTGCTCGGCGTCGCGCTGGTCGGCTACCTGCTCTTCCTCGTCGCCTACGAGCCGCTCAAGAGCTGGCTGCCGAACCACCCACTCGTCGCCCTGACGCTGTTCCTCGACTATGCGCCTTGGCCGTGGATCTGCCTTCCGCTGGTCGGGCTCGTCCTCGGCTGGTGGTGGCGCGACGTCGCCGCGCGCGGACCCGACGCGCCGTTCTTCCGCAACCTGGCCGTCGTGGGCGTCGTGCTGATGCTGCTCGCGCTGCTCGCCGAGGTCGTCTGGCCCTCGACGCCCCACATCGGCTTCACGCGTGATCGGGTGCTGAACCACCACTGGATTCCGGGGCCGATCACGACACTCTGGATCCTCGGCAGCGTCTTCGTGCTGCTCGCCGTCGCGTACTGGCTCTGCGAGGTGCGTGGCTGGCGGCCGCAGTGGCTGGTCGTGCTCGGGCAGACGGCGCTGATGCTCTACTTCGTGCACCAGGTGATCGTGTACACGGTGTTCGGCGACAGCTGGTTCGCCAACCGCGTTCTCGGCGCGCACTCGCCGCACGTGAACTTCCACCGCTGGTGGCAGTTCTGGGTCTGGAACCTCGCGCTGGTCGTCGCCTGCGTCGGGATGGGCTACGCCTGGCAGGCGATCAAGGCGCGCTCTACTCGCCGGTGAAGACTGGCGGGCGCTTGGCGAAGAAGGCCTTGACGGCTTCCTTGTGGTCACCCGTGCGCTGCAGCCGCGCCCACTCGCCGCGCTCGTAGGCCACCGCCTCGGCGAGCGGCAAACGCGCGCAATGACGGAGGCCGGCCTTGTTGGCCTGGACCGAGAGCGGCGCGCGGGACGCGACGACATCGGCGAGGCGCCGCGCCTCGGTGTCCACGTCATCGGTGACGGACGAAACGAGCCCGAGGACGTGCGCCTCGTGCGCCTCCACGACGCGGCCCGTCAGCAACAGATCGAGCGCGACGCCCTCGCCGGCCACCCGCGCGAGCCGCGCCGTCGAGACGGTGAGGCCGAGCTTCACGCCGACACCGGCAAAGCGGGCGGCGCGCCCGGCCACGCGGATGTCGCACGCCAGCGCCAGCTCGAAGCCGCCGCCATAGGCGTAGCCATCCACGGCGGCGAGCGTGGCGCCGGGGAATCCGGCGAGCGCCGAGAACACGGCCTCGTCGGCGTCGAGGAACGCCTGCACCTGCTCCGGCGTCAGCTTGACCTCGTCGCGCAGGTCGGCGCCCGCGCAGAACGCGCGGCCGCCGCTGCGGACGATCACCGCGCGCAGCCGGCGAGCCTTGAACTCGTCGAGGGCCTCGAGCAACGCCGCGCGTAGCGCGTCGGACAACAAGTTCAGCGGCGGCGCGTCGAGGGTGAGCGTGCCGATCGCCCCGTCCACCGCGGCGTGGACGGTCACCGCCGGCGCCGGATGGCTCACCGCGCGGGCGTCCCAGGGAACATCGGCTTGCCGGAGACCGGGCTGTTCGGCGCGCGCGGTGTCGAGCCCGGCGCGCCCTGCGGGCCGAAGCGGTAATCGCGCTGCCACAGGTCGAAGTACTCCACGGCGTTGCGCTTGATGTCCTCGATTTCCTCGGGCCCCATCTGGCGCACCGGCTTTGCCGGGACGCCCATGACGAGCCAACCGGCCGGCACGACTTTGCCTTGCGGCACCAGCGCGCCGGCGCCCACCTGCGCGCCGTCCTCGACCACCGCGCCGGTGAGCACCACCGCACCGATCCCGATGCGAACGTCATTGCCGATGCGGCAGGCGTGCACGACGCAGCGGTGGCCGATGGTGACGCGATCGCCGACGACGCAGGGGAGGTCCGGCGTGACGTGCAGCACCGAGTTGTCCTGCACGTTCGTGTGGCGGCCGATGTACACGTAGTTATCCTGGTCGCCGCGCACGACCGTGAACGGCCAGATCGACGCGCCCTCCTCGATCACGACGTCGCCGATGACCTGCGCGGCGGGATCGACCCACGCGCCAGGATGGATGCGCGGCGAACGGCCGGGAACGGAGCGGATCATCGCGGCGCCGGCTCAGCGATCGGATCGAGCGCCGTGTTGAGCGCCTGCTTGAGCGCGGCGACGAGATCGGGAGGTCGGATGGCGATGTCGCGCGCCCACGCCATGGCCTCGTCCATCAGCCGCTCGGGCGCGACGACGGAGGACAGCAGACCGAGCCGGTGCGCCTCGTCCGCCTCCACCGTGCGGCCCGTCAGGAGCAGGTCGCGCGCGCGGCCCTCGAAAAGGAGCCGCGAGAGCTGCACGTTGGACGCCATGAGCCCGACCTTGACGCCGACCGCGCCGAGCTTCGCGCGCGTGGAGCCGACGCGGACGTCGCACCACAGCGCGAGCACGAGACCCCCGCCCATCGCCCAGCCGTTCACGGCAGCCACGATCGGGCGCTCGTACTCGCGGAGCGCGCGAAACGTCTCGTCGCCGCGCTGCAGGAACTTGCCGACCGTCTCCGTCGTCAGCTCTTCTTCTTCTTTGAGGTCGGCGCCGCCGCAGAACGCACGATCGCCCGCGCCCGTCAGCACGACCGCGCGCGTGCCGGCCCCGCGGAACTCGGCGAGCGCCTCACGGATGCCGCGCCGATTGTCGTCGCTGAGAACGTTCATCGGTGGGTTGTCGAGCACGATGACGCCGACGGCGCCGTCGGCCCACCAGCGCGTGTGCGCGTTCGATCCTGTCACTGCCCGGTGAACGCCGGCTCGCGTCGCGCGAAGAACGCCGCGACGGCCGCCTTGTGATCCTGCGTGGCGATGAGGCGGCGGAAGTGCTCGTGTTCCAGGGCGAGCGCGTCGCCGGGCGTGAGCGCGCGCGCCGCGCGGACGGCGTCACGCACGGCGCTCAGTGCCAGCGGCGGCAGCGCGCGCAGCCGCTCGGCCACGTCTCGCGCGGTCTCGCCGAGCGCCGAGCCCGGCACGACGCGCGTCACGAGGCCCAGGCGCAGCGCGTTCGCCGCGTCGGCGGTGCGATCCGCAAGCAGCAGCTCCTTGGCGGCCGCTTCACCGAGCAGGCGCGTGAGGCGCACGGCACACGCGACAGGATCGGCGACGCCGCCAGCCGAGAACGTCGCGCCGTCGCCGGCGATCCGCAGATCGGCCTCGAGGAGACGCGCGAAGTCGGCGCCCGCGCAACGGCCGGCGACGAGCGCGACGTTGATCCCGGCCGCCTCGACGATTTCCATGCTAGGCGAGCCCGACCGTGGTCATGCGCGCCAGCATACTAAACGGCGCCATCCTTGCGCAGGCGCGCGATGGCGGCGTCGTCGTAGCCGGCCTCGCGCAAGATCTCGTTGGTGTGCTCGCCGCACGCGGGCGGGACGCGCTGCACGCCCGCCCGGCCGGTCGAGAACTCCAGCGGGGATCGCAGCAGCCTCACCGCTCCGGCGATCGGATGGCGGACCTCCTGCACGACGTCGGCCGCCTGCACGGCGGGATCGGCGAACGTCTCGGCGTAGTCGTTCACGGCCGCGACCCAGACGCCCTTCGGGACCAGACGCTCGATCCACTCGGCCGTCGTGCGCGCGCGAATCACCGGCTCGAGCAGGCGCGCCACCGCCTCGCGTGATTCGAAGTTCCAGCCCGGCTCGACGAGGTCGCGCAGCGCCGGCAGCTCGAGCGCATCGGCCAGCTCGGCGAGCGGCGACATCGACAGGACGAGGTGACCGTCGCGCGTGGGATAGATGCCGTAGGGCGGCGGATGAAACGTGCTCGCCAGCGGCGTGTTGGTCTTCTCGAGCCGCGCGCCGTTGAGGAAATACGTCGCCGACTCGATCTGCAGATCGAGCGCCGCGCGCAGCATGCTGACTTCGACGTGCAGGCCGCGTCCGGTTCGCGCGCGCTCGAGCAGCGCGGCGAGCGCGCCGAGCGCCAGCAGGGTCGCGCCGTGCTGATCGATCACCGCCGTGCCGACGGCGGTCGGCGGCTGGTCCGCGCGCCCCGAGATCGACGCCAGGCCGGAGATGCCTTGCATCAAGAGATCCTGGCCGGGACGGTCGCGGTACGGGCTCGACTCGCCGTAGCCCGACGCCGACACGTAGATCAATCGCGGATTGAGCGACGTCGCCGTTTCCCAGTCGAGCCCGAGGCGCGCCATGACGCCCGGCCGGAAGTTCTGCACCAGGATATCGGCGCGCTCGACCAGACGCCGCGCGACGGCGCGGCCGTCCGGATGTTTCAGGTCCAGCGTCAGGCTGCGCTGGTTGCGGTGCGCGAGAAGGAAGAACACGCTCACGCCGTTCTTGAAGACATCGGCGCCCGACCAGTTGCGCTCCCACAGCCGGCCGCCCGGCGGCTCCACCTTGATCACGTCGGCGCCGAGATCGGCGAGGAACTGTACACCGGAAGGCCCGAGCAGGAACTGCGTGAACGACAGGACGCGGATGCCGGCGAGAATCGCCAGCGGCGGCCGTCCATCCATCTACACGTCCACGCGCTTGAGGATGTGCGTGGCCGCCGCCACGAGGCTGCCGCGATCGGTCGTCACGGTCACGCGCGAGAAGACCTTGCGCTCCGCCTCGTTGCGCTCGGCCACTTCGTACGTCACGGTGATCGTGTCGCCGAAGAAGAGCGGCGCCGGGAAGCGCACGCGATCGTAGCCGTACGAGACCCACGTGCCCTGGATGCCCTCGAGGATTTTCGTCGACGCGTTGGACATGAAGCCGATCGCGAGCGCGCCGTGGGCGATGCGCCGGCCGTAGCGCGTCTTGCGCATGTACGCCTCGTCGGTATGATTCGGTGAGAAATCGCCCGTGATGCCGGCAAATAGATAGACGTCCGATTCGGACACCGTCTTGCTCACGGTGACCGTGCGACCGATGGGCAGGGCGGCGAGCGCGTCGTCGTTCATGCGCGCGATGGTAAATCCGACGGCACGCCGCTTGCTCGATTTTGTCGCATGCAGTTTTCCTGGCCGATCATGCTGTCGGCCATCGGCGGCCTCGTCGTGGTGAGCGTGCTCGTCGTGTGGGGCGTACGCCTGCTCGCGCGCAAGGACCGGGACGACGAGGACGCGAGTCGCCTGGGCGTCGAGCTCGCCGCGGTGCTCGCGCGCGAGCCGCGGCTCGCCGGCGCGGCGATCCTTCCCGTCGCGACCATTCCGCTCGAGCGGCGGCCCAGCGTGGAGCTCACGGGCCGCGTGCCCTCGGCGAGCGTGCGCGACGTCGCGCTCGAAATCGCGAGCCGCGAGGCACAGCGGCTGCGCCCCGGCATGCTCGTCGTCGATCGTCTCGAGATCGTGCCGCCCGCCGCCGCGCCGCGCTCGGCCTGACCCCTTTTCGCTCGCCCGCAGGAAGTGGTAAGGTCCCGCACGGCAAGAAGGAGGGCACCCACCATGGCCGATACCATCCGAGTCGTCGAGTACTTCTACGTCGAGACGCCGAATACCCCCGGTGTCGGCGCCGCCATGCTCACAACGCTGCGCGACGCGCGCGTGAATCTGCTGGCGTTCTCCGGCTTTCCCAGCGGGCGGCGCGCGCAGATCGACTTCGTACCCGAGGACGCCGCGGCCTTCCGCGCGGCGGCGAAGGCCGCCAAGTGGAAGCTCGTCGGTCCGAAGAAGGCGTTTCTCGTCAGCGGCGCGGACCGGCCGGGTGCCGTCGCCGAGCTGATGACGAAACTCGCGCAGGCCAAGATCAACGTCACCGCGGTCGACGCCCTCTGCGCGACCGGCGGAAGCTTCGGCGCGATCGTCTGGGTCGAGCCGCGCGACGTCGTCAAGGCGGCCAAGGCGCTGGGGGCGGCGTGACGCCGGCCTTGCGTCTGGCGCTGCACACCTGGACGCTCGACACGAGCCCGCTGCCGGACGCGGTGGCGGCGGCGCAGGCCGCCGGATGGGACGCCATCGAGCTGCGCCGTCTCGACTGGAATCGCGCGCGCGAGGCCGGACGTGCTTCGACGTGGGTCGAGGATACCGTGCGGGCCAGCGGCCTGCCGGTCGCCTGCGTCGGTGTCGAGTTCGGCTGGATGTGGGCGGACGGCGCGGAGCGCGCGCGCCTGCTCGCCGTGTTCGACGAGCAGTGCGCGCGCGCCCGGGCGCTCGGGTGCGAAACCGTCATGAGCCCGGTCGACAAGGGGACGGGTGACGTCGCGCGCGCGGCGGCGTCGGTGCGCGAGGTGGGCGACATCGCCGCACGCCACGGCGTCCGGCTCGCGGTCGAGTTCAACTCGCAGTGCGAGCAGCTGAACACGCTCGAGGCCGTGCGCGAGGTGCTGGCCAAGGCGGCGCATCCGCGCTGCGGCCTCCTCTTCGACGCCTATCACATGCAGCGCAGCGGCGGCTCGCCGCGCTCGCTGGACGACGTGCGGGGCGACGAGATCGTCTACGTGCAGTTCAGCGACGTGCCGCGCGGCGAGCTCAAGCGCGGCGAGGTCCTCAACCGGCTGCCGCCGGGGCAGGGATGCGTGCCCTTCAAGGAGTTCTTCGCCGCGGTGGCGGCGAAGGGTTACGCCGGATTCATGAGCTACGAGGCGCCCAACCCGGCCGCGTGGGCGCGGTCGGGTCGCGACGTCGCGCGCGAGGCACTGGCAGCCACGCGCGCCGCGCTCTGAGGCTCGGCGTCGGGGACGCGGCCCCAGAAGAGCCACTTGTCGCCGTGCAGCGGCGCGAACGCGAGCGGCACGGGACTGAGCGCCAGCACGGTGTCGCGGCGCGGCCGGATGCCGATCCACTCGCGCCGATAGAGGCCGCGTGGTCCGCCGCGTACGAGCTGCTCGTGCAGCCAGCGCTTCGCGCGCAGCAGCCCGCGTAGCCGGTCGCCCCAGGTCCTGGGGCTGAGCGTGAACGCGAGCGTGCCGCCCGGCTTCACGACGCGCCGCATCTCCGTCACGTAGCGCGCGAGCACGGCCAGCGACGGCAGATGCTGGAAGACGCAGTAGGCGACCGCGACGTCGGCCGCGCCGCTCGGCATGCCCGCCAGGCTGTCGCCGTGGCTCTGGTGGAACGTGGCGTTCACCGGTCCGGCGAGCCGGGCCAGCGCCAGCATGCCCTCGGAGATGTCGAAGGCATGCACGTGCGCGACGTCCGCGGCGATCGCCCGCGTGAGACGTCCGATGCCGCAGCCGACCTCGATCGCCACGTCGCTGTGGCGAGGTGTGTAGCCGATCGTGTCGCGCAGGTCCTGCCAGATGCGGCGACCCGCCTGCCAGAACTCCGCGAGATCCCGCTCGGCGTACGCCCCATAGCTGGATACGTACCAGTACGGGTTCTCCGCGGCCTTGGCATCCCAGAACGCACGGCTGCTGTCGAGGCTCATGGCCAGCTTGCTGGTGCAACGGGGGTACCAGCCGAGAATGGGCGGATTCGGGCTGTCGGCACCGGCCGCCTGACTACAAAACTGCTCAGGCTCGGCTGATCGTTGCCTAGCCGAGAACGCTGTCGAGCGGCGCCGGAGGCTCGCCGAGCGAGGCGGCGACGGCGGGGTGCACGACGCGGCCGCGCGCCACATTGATGCCCTTTGCCAGCGCGGCATTGGCGCGGGCGGCCCCGGCCACGCCCCGCGTGGCCAGCTCGAGCACATACGGCAGCGTGGCGTTCGTCAGCGCGAACGTCGACGTGCGCGGCACGAGCGCCGGCATGTTGGCGACGCCGTAGTGGACGACGCCCGAGACGACATAGACAGGATCCAGCAGGGTCGTGGGATGCACGGTCTCGACGCAGCCGCCCTGGTCGACGGCGACATCGACGATGACCGCGCCTTCCTTCATCGTCGTCACCATGGCCGCCGTCACCAGCACCGGCGCGCGGGCGCCGGTGATGAGCACGGCGCCGACCAGAAGATCGGCGCGCCTGACGACCGCCTGCAGATTGAATGTGTTGGACATGATCGTGACGACGCGGCCGCCGAAGAGATCGTCGACGGCGCGAAGGCGGTCGGGATTCACGTCGAGGATCGACACGTCGGCGCCGAGCCCGATCGCGATGCGCGCGGCGTTCACGCCGACGATGCCGGCGCCGATGACCACGACGTTCCCCGGCGGCACGCCGGGCACGCCGGACAGGAGAATGCCCCGTCCGCCGTGGGCGCGACCCAGGTAGAACGCGCCTTCCTGGACCGCGAGACGGCCCGCCACCTCGCTCATCGGTGTGAGCAGCGGCAGCGAGCCGTCGGGGCGCTGCACCGTCTCGTAGGCGATCGCGATCGTGCCGGCCTCGCGCAGCGCCCGCGTGAGCTCGGGCGCGGGCGCCAGGTGCAGGTACGTGAACAGGATCTGGCCCGCACGGAGCCGCGGATATTCCTCCGCCACCGGCTCTTTGACCTTGAGCACGACCTCGGCGCGGCGCCAGACCTCGTCGGCCGCCGCGAGCTCGACGCCGACGCCTCCGTACTCGTCGTCGCGGATCCCGCTGCCGAGCCCGGCGCCTTTTTCGACCAGCACCGTGTGACCCGCGTCGCGCAGCGCCTGCGCGCCGGCGGGCGTGAGCGCGACGCGTTGCTCGCCCGGCTTGATCTCGCGCGGCACGCCGACGATCATCCGCGCAGCAGCGTCTCGGCCGCCTCCATCAAGGTTTCGCTCAGCGTCGGATGGGTGTGGATCGTGAGCGCCAGGTCCTCCGCGAGCAGCGCGGCCTCGACGGCGAGCGCGGCCTCGGCGATCAATTCGCCGGCGCCGGGGCCGGCGATGCCGGCACCGAGCAGGCGCCCGGACTCCGGATCGACGACGAGCTTCGTGACGCCATCGCTACGCCCGAGCGTCGCCGCGCGGCCGGAGGCGGCCCACCCGAATCTCGCGACGCGGACCGCGCGGCCCTCGGCCGCCGCTTGCGTCTCGGTGAGACCGCACCAGGCGATTTCGGGATCGGTGAACACGACGGCGGGAACGACCGTGTTGTCGAATGCTGCCGCGCGTCCGGCGATCGCCTCGGCGGCCACCTTGCCCTGGCGCATCGCCCGGTGGGCGAGCATCGGCTCGCCGGTGGCGTCGCCGACGGCGAAGAGGCGAGGGTCCGCGGTCGCACAACGGGCGTCGATCTGGACGAAGCCGCGCGCGTCTTGCTTCGCGCGCGTCTTGTCCAGTCCGATGCCGTCGGTCAGCGGCCGGCGGCCGACCGCGAGCAAGGCGCGGTCGAAGGTCGTCGCGGCGCCCGCGATGGTGGCCTCGACGCCGCTCGCCGTCTCGCGGAGCGCCTCGATCCTCGCGTTGAGCCGCACCGCCGCGAACTGCTTGTCGACCCGGCGCCCCAGCCACTGCACGAGGTCGCGGTCCGCGCCGGGCAGCAGCCCATCGGTCATCTCGACCAGCGTCACCGCGCTCCCGAGCGCCGCGTAGACCTGTCCGAGCTCGAGCCCGATGTACCCGCCGCCGACCACGAGCAGACGCTCGGGAATTTCGGGAAGCTCGAGGGCGGCGGTGGAATCCATGACGCGCTCGGAGGGCTCGATGCCACGCAGGCGGGACGGCGCCGAGCCGGTGGCCACGATCGCATGACGGAACTTGAGCGCCTGCGGCTCGTCGCCCTCGACGCGAATCGTGCGCGCGTCCTCGAAGACGCCGCGGCCGCCGACGACCTCGACGCCCTTCGCCTTGGCGACACTGGCCAACCCGCGCGCGAGCTTGCCGATCACGCGCTCGGTCTTCCACTTGCGCAGCGGATCGAGTGACACGCGCGCGGGGCCGAAGTCGACGCCGAACTCCTTGGCGCGCTCGGCCTCGCCGAGCACGGCCGCCACGTGCAGCAGCGCCTTGGAGGGAATGCAGCCTTCGAACAGACACGCCCCGCCCAGCCGCTTGCCGGAATCGACGACGACCGTCTCCAGTCCGAGCTCGGCGCAGCGGAAGGCCGCGGAGTAGCCGCCGGGACCGCCGCCGATGACGACGACGTCCACGTCGCGGACGAGGTCTCCCATCACCATGACGAGCTCAGAGTCCCAGCAGCAGCTCGGGCCTCTCGAGCCGCCGCACGATGGCCGCCGCGAAGCGGGCGCCGTCGGCGCCGTCGGCCACGCGGTGGTCGAAGGTGAGCGACACCGGCAGCAGCAGGCGTGGCTCGATCCGTCCGTCGCGCACGACGGGCTCCTGGCGGGCACGGGCAACGCCGAGAATCGCGACTTCCGGGTAGTTGATGATCGGGATGGCGCCGGTGCCGCCGAGCGCGCCGATGTTGGTGATCGTGAACGTGCCGCCGCGCAGGTCGTCGAGCGTCGCCTTGCCGTCGCGCACGCGCTGCGCCAGGGCGCCCAGCTCACGCGCGAGCTCGATCACCGGCTTCTTGTCGACGTCGCGCAGCACCGGCACGATCAGCCCGCGCCCGGTGGCGACGGCGACGCCGAGATGGACGTAGCGCTTGACGATGAGCTGTCCGCCCGCCGCGTCGAGCGCGGCGTTGAACGTCGGATGCTCGGCGAGCGCGAGCGCGGCCGCCTTCAGCAGGAAGGCCGTGAGCGTGAGCGTCACGCCGCGCGCCTTCGCGCTCTCGAGATTGCGCTGGACGATCGCGTCCAGCTCGGTGATGTCCGCGCGATCGAAATGCGTGACGTGCGGGATCACCGTCGCCGACAGGGTCATTCGCTCGGCGATGGTCCGACGCAGGTGCGACAGCGGCTGGCGCTCGACGGGACCCCACTGCTCGAAGTTTGGCAGCGACGGCTCGGTGACGTGCGTCGCCAGCGGCTTGGCCGGCGCCGGCGTGGCGGCGGGCTCGAGCTGCGCTGCGCGATCGGTGCGCGGCATGCCGCGCGCCTGCGCGCGCGCCGGCGCGCCGCCGGCGACCGCCGCGCGCACGTCGTCGTCGGTCACGCGCCCGCCGGGACCCGTCCCGCGCACCGCGTGCAGATCGACGCCGAGCTCACGGGAGAGCCGCCGCGTGGACGGCGTCGCCGGGACCGGCCCCGAGCGCGCCGGCGCGCCGACGTCGACCGCGGCGCGCGTCTCGGCCGACTCGAACGAGCGCGCCGGTGCGCGCGGGGACTCCGCCGCGGGCGCCTGGCGCGCGCGCGTCCCCTGGACGGTGGTGCGCGGCTCGGGGGCGAGCGTACGGGTGGGATCGAGCGTGTCCGCGGCCTGCTTGCCGATGGGCTTCGTGGCCACGCTCACGGCCTCCCCGAAGGTGACCAGCACCTGCCCGACCTTGACCGTCTGATGCGTCTCGACGTGGATCTTCTCGACGCGGCCGCTCATGGGGGACGGGATCTCGACGGTGGCCTTGTCGGTCTCGACCTCGAGCAGGGGCGCGTCCTCGGCGATGACGTCGCCTTCGCGCACGAGCACCTTCACGATCTCGGCCTCGGTCAGACCCTCACCGAGGTCGGGCAGCACGAACGGGCGTGACATCGGCTAGAAGGCGAGGGTCTCGCGCGCGGCGCCGACCACGCGCGCGACGTCGGGCACGTTGGCCTTCTCGCGCGCGAAGCCGGGGAAGGGCACGTCGTGCGTCGTCACCCGGGCGATCGGCGCTTCGAGGGACAGGAACGCGCCGTCCATGATCGAGGCCGCGACCTCGGCGCCGGGCCCGAACGAGCGCGGCGCCTCGTGCACGATCACGGCGCGGCCCGTCTTGCTGACCGAGCGCACGATCGTCTCGCGGTCGAGCGGCGCGATCGTCAGCACGTCGATCACGTCGCAGCTCACCCCGTCCTCCTGCTCGAGCGTCTCGGCCGCCTCGCGCGCGACCCGCAGCATGCCGCCCCAGGCCACCAGCGTGAGATCGTCGCCCTCGCTGACCACCTGCGCGCGGCCGATGTCCATGGTTTCCGGCTCGTCGGGCACGTCTTCCTTGTGCGCGTGATAGAGGGCCTTGTGCTCGAAGAACACGACCGGATCGGGATCGCGGATGGCCGCGGCGAGCAGCGCGCGGCCGTTGCGCGGGCCCGAGGGAATGACCATCTTCAGCCCGGGGATGTGCGCGTAAAACTGCTCCTCGGACTCGCTGTGGTGCTCGAGCGCGCGCACGCCGCCGCCGTACGGCATCCGCATCACCATCGGCACGTGAAAGCGGCCCTGCGAGCGATTGCGGTAGCGCGCGGCGTGGTTCTCGATCTGATGGAAGCACTGGAAGGCGAAGCCCGAGAACTGGATCTCACACACGGGCTTGAGCCCGTACAGCGCCATGCCGACCGACGTGCCGATGATCGCCGACTCCGCCAGCGGGCTGTCGATCACGCGCTTGCTGCCGTACGTGCGGTGCAGATCCTCGGTCACGCGGAACACGCCGCCGTCGACGCCGACGTCCTCGCCGATGACCAGCACGTCGGGATCGCGCTGCATCTCCTGCATCAGCGCGAGATTCAGCGCCTTGACCAGGTTGAGCTTGGCCATCAGCGCCGTCCGCTCCGCTGCCCGCGCATCGGCGGCGAGGGCTCGTGCTTCTCGCGCCGGCCCGGCTCGCCGCTGCGCAGCGTCTCGGCCAGCGTCTCGCGCTGAGCCTTCAGCTCCGGCGGCAGCTCCGCGTACACGTGATCGAACATGACCAGCGGATCGGCGGGCGCCGTCGCCTCGAAGCGCGCGATCGCGGCGGCGATCTCCTCGTCCACCTGCGCCTCGAGACCGTCCTCCAGCAGGCGCTTCTTCTTGAGATAGGCCGCGAAGCGCGTGAGGGGATCCTTGCGCTCCCACTCGGCGACTTCCTCGGCGGTGCGGTACTTGGTCGGGTCGTCGGCCGTGGTGTGAACGCCGAGGCGATAGGTGACGCACTCGATCAGCGTGGGACCCTCGCCGGCGCGCGCGCGCTCGACGGCCTCGCGGCTGGCGGCGTAGACCGCGAGGACGTCGTTGCCGTCCACCTGGATGCCCGGCAGGCCGTAGGCGAGCGCCTTCTGCGCGATGGTCTTGGAGTTCGTCTGCTTCTTGAGCGGCACCGAGATCGCCCACTGGTTGTTCTGGCACACGAAGACGACCGGCACGTGCCAGACGCCCGCGAAGTTGAGCGCCTCGTGGAAGTCGCCCTCGGACGTCGCGCCGTCGCCGAAGTACGCCATCACGACGACGTCGTCGTCGCGATACTGCGCGGCGTAGGCGAGGCCGACGGCGTGAGGCAACTGGGTCGAGACGGGAATCGTGATGGGGAGGTCGCGCTGATCGGGGGCGGGTTGACCACCTTCCAGGTGGCCGGCGAAGAACAGCAGCAGCTTCTCGATCGGCCAGCCGCGCCAGATCATCGAGGCCGTCTCACGGAACGAGGGCACCATCCAGTCCGTGGGCCGCAGCACGGCGACGCTGCCGAGCTGGGACGCCTCCTGACCCTTGATGGGCGCGAATGTGCCGGTGCGCCCCTGCCGCTGCAGGCGCACCATGCGCTCGTCGAGCCGGCGCGCCAGCAGCATCGCGCGGTACAGGCGCTTGAGCTCGGCGCCCGGCAGGCCGGGATCGAGAGCGCTGTCGAGGTTGCCTTCGGCGTCGAGGATCGACAGATATTCGACCGTGAACCGGGGTTCCAGCGGGGTTCTCGGCATTCAAGCCTCCGCGCTGCCTCATTGTACCTTGGGGTCGGCTGCTGACCGCGCGTTCGGGGACGACGCGGGCGATGGACAGGCTCAGCGTCGAGGGAGTGCGGCGATACCGAGCGCTACTTCCGGCCCCCGGAGGCGCGCTTGGGCACCGC
Organism: Candidatus Rokuibacteriota bacterium; assembly: GCA_003220475.1. Lineage (GTDB taxonomy): Bacteria > Methylomirabilota > Methylomirabilia > Rokubacteriales > CSP1-6 > AR12. The sequence goes on from QHSO01000002.1 coordinate 56,650, forward strand.
TTTCGCCGCGACCTTCGCGGTGGCGGCCGTCGCCGCCTTGCTCGGCGGCTTCTTCGCGGTGGCGGCGGATTCGGGCAGGCCGCGCTTGGCGAGGCTGGCCTTGAGCGCGTCCATCAAATCGATCACACGCGGGCGCTCGGCGGGCGCCGGCGCCGCGACGATCTCGCGGCCCTCGACCTTGCGCTCGAGCATGTCCGTCACGCGAGCGCGGTACTCGTCCTTGTACTGCTCGGGCTTGAACTGCTCGCTCGCGAGCCCGCGGATGAGCTGCAGGGCCAGCTGCAGCTCGCCCTCGCGGATGTTCGCGGACTGACCCTTGTCGACGTCCGCGAACGAGCGCACCTCGTCCGCGAAGAACATCGTGTGCAGCAGCAGGCCCTCCCGCCCCGCGCGAATCAGAACGAGGCTCTCCTTGCCGCGCATGACGAACTTTGCGACGGCGACCTGCTCGGCCTGGGCCATCGCATCGGCCAGCAGGCGGTAGGGCTTCTCGCCGCCCTTGTCGGCGCCGAGATAGTAGGCCTTCTCGAAATACACGGGATCCACCTGCGCGAGGGGCACGAACTCGAGGATGTCGATCATCTTCGAGGCCTCGCCCTCGAGGGCCTTCAGCTCTTCGTCGGTGACCCGCACGTACTGGTCCTTCGCGAACTCGTACCCCTTCACGAGCCCGCTGCGCTCGACGACCTCGTTGTCGACCGGGCAGAACGTCTGCTGCTTGATGCGCGAGCCGCACTTGGCGTGCAGCAGATTGAACGAGATGTTGCCGGGCGCGGTGGCCGTGTAGAGCTTGATCGGGATCGACACGAGGCCGAACGAGATCGTGCCCGAGCCGAGCGCATGCGGTGGCATGTCGTTGAACGATATCACGTGCGCCGCGCCCACGCCGCACACGGAGCACTATCCAATGGATTGCGGTCGCCGCGCGCCGGCGCCGCCGCCGGCTGAGTCGCGGTGTGCTCGCGCGGAGCCACGCGTATGATGCCCCGGTGTTGACCGGCGGCTGGCGTGGCCGCGCGCTCGTTCTCGTCCTCTGCGTTCTCGTCGCGGGGTGCGCCCAGCGGCCGGACGCCGCGGCTCCCGTCACGCTGGTCTTCAAGCACGCCAAGATCCTCGGCCCTTCGGATCCCGTTCCCGCGCTGCTGCGTGAGTTCGAGCGGCGACATCCCGGCGTGCGCGTGCAGGCCGAGTCGCTGTCGTGGAACTCCGACGATCAACACCAGTTCTTCGTGATCAACCTCGAGGGACGCGGTGCGACCTTCGACGTGATGATGCTCGACGTCGTCTGGGTGGCCGAGTTCGCGCGCGCGGGCTGGCTGCTCGATCTGTCGCCGTGGGTGACGCGGGCCGAGCTCGAGCCGCACTTCCCGTCCACCATCGCGCCCGCGACGTGGAACGGCCGCGTGTGGGCGATGCCGTGGCTGATGAACGTCGGCATCCTCTATTACCGCGCCGACCTGCTCGGCAAGTACGGCCTGACGCCGCCGCGGACGTGGGAGGCGCTGGTCGATCAGGTCGTGCGCGTGCGCGCGGCCGAGCGCAATCCGCGGCTCGACGGCGTGCTCTGGCAAGGCCGTCAGTACGAGGGCCTGACCGTCAACGCGCTCGAGGCGATCTGGGCGAACGGCGGACGCATGTTCGGCGCCGACGGCACGGTCTTTCCCGAGGAAGAGCGCGCGGCGGGCGGGCTGGCCTTCCTGCGCGCGCTGATCGTCTCCGGCGTGAGTCCGTCGTGGGTAACCGCGGCCGACGAGGAGCTGAGCCGGCGCCACTTCGGCGACGGGCGCGCGATCTTCCTGCGCAACTGGCCGTACGCGATGGACCTCTTTCAGGCCGCGGGCTCGCCCGTGCGCGGTCGCGTGGGCATGGCGCCGCTGCCGGGCCGCGTGGGCGGCGCGGTGAGCGCGGCCTCCAGCGGCGGCGCGCATCTCGGGGTCAACCGCCGCACGCGTCACCCCGAGCTCGCGGTGGCCCTGGTGCGCTTCCTGGCGGAGGCGGAGGCGCAGAAGACGATGACGGTCGGCGGCGCGCTGAACCCCACGCGCATGGCGCTCTACCACGATCGCGACGTCGTGCGCGTGCATCCGGACTTTCCCCTCGTGCACGACCTGATGCTGCGCGCGCGGCCGCGTCCGGTGACGCCGGCGTACCTCATGCTCTCGACGACGCTGCAGCCGGAGTTCTCCGCCGCGCTCGTCGGCGTCAAGTCGCCGCGGCAGGCCATCGAGCACGCGCGGCTGCGCTTGTCCTATCTGCTGGAAGGCTTGCGATGACGGTGCGCCGGCTCGACGACGCGCGGACAGCGCGCGTGCTGCTCGCGCCGGCGCTGCTGGCCCTCGCGGTGCTCGCCGCATGGCCGGGACTGTGGGTGCTCTGGCTCTCGCTGCAGCGGCGCATCCCCGTGTTCGGCATCGAGCGCTTCGTCGGCCCCGCGCACTACGCATTCCTGGCGGAGGATCCGCGCTTCTGGAACGCGGTGCAGGTGACACTGATCTTCACGTTCGTCTCGGTGTCCCTCGAGTTTCTGCTCGGGCTCGGCGTTGCCCTCGGGTTGCAGGGCCAGCGCCGCGGCCGGCGGCTGGCCGTCGCGCTGCTGCTGTTGCCGTGGGCGCTGCCCTCGGTCGTCACGGGACGCATGTTCGAGTGGCTCTATCACCCGTCGGCGGGCTTGCTGAATTACGTGCTCGGCGGCGAGGCGATCAACTGGCTCGGCGAGCCGACGCTGGCGCTGCCCGCGCTGATCGCCGCCGACGTGTGGCGCACGATGCCGTTCGTCGCGCTGCTCTCTCGACGCCCTGCGCGCGTTCGACCTGATGTTCGTGCTCACCGGCGGCGGCCCGGCCAACACGACGGAGACGCTCACCGTGTACGCGTATCGCAGCCTCTTCCAGACGCTGCAGCTGGGCTTCGGCGCCGCCATCGGCGTTGCCGTGTTCGCGCTGGTGATGGTCGTGGCGTGGGGCTATCTCAAGGCGATCGTCCACGAGGAAGGGGCCACGGCGTGAGGGGCCGCGGCGTCCTGCGCGATGCCGTCGTGCTCGCCGCGCTCGCGCTCTGGGCGGTGCCGTTCTTCTGGCAGGCGCTGACGTCGTTCAAGCCGGACACGGCGCTGCTCGCCGTCGAGCGGCTGCTGGCCGCGCCGCCGACGCTCGACCACTACCGCGCGGTCGTCCAGCGCAGCGTCATGCCGGCCGCGCTGGTCAACAGCCTCGGTGTGGCCGCGCTCACGACGGCGTTTGCGCTGGTGCTCGGCGCCCCCGGCGCGTACGCACTGGCGCGTCTGCCGGTGCCCGGCAAGCACGCGCTGCTGCTCGGCATCGTCGCGTGCACGGCCTTCCCTCAAGTCGCGATCGTCGGGCCGCTCTTCGTGCTGCTCCGCGCGCTCGACCTGCGCGACACGTGGGCGGCGCTCGTGCTGGCCGACACGTCGTTCGCGCTGCCGCTGGTGCTGTGGCTGCTCGCGGGGTTCGTGCGCGAGGTGCCGGTGGCGGTGGAGGAGGCCGCGGAGATCGACGGCGCGAGCCGGCTGGCCACGCTCGGCCGCGTCGTCCTGCCGCTGATGGCGCCCGGCATCGCGTCGGCCGGCCTGCTCGTGTTCCTGATGGCCTGGAACGAGCTGCTGTTCGCGTACACGTTCACGGCCACCGAGGCCAGCCGCACGGTGCCCGTCGCGCTGGCGCTGTTCCCGGGCGTCTACGAGGTGCCGTGGGGCGACATCGCGGCGGCGTCGATGCTCGCGAGCCTGCCGCCGATCGTCATCGTGGTGGGACTGCAGCGCTGGCTCGTACGCGGCCTCACGGCCGGCGCGCTGCGAGACTGAGGATGGGCGCCCGCCTCGCCGCCGTGATCGCCGTCGCGCTGCTCTCCGCTGCGGCCGAGCTCGGCGCGCAGACGGCGATCGTCGTCGAAGACTGGCGTGACGCCGGCGGCGGACGCCTGCCGGCAACCTGGTCGTTCTACGGGCGCGAGCCGCAGCTGACGTTCGCGCCCGCCGTCGTCGTCGACGAGGGCCGGCGCGCGCTCTGGCTGAAGACCGAGCACTACAGCGTTCGGCTCGCGCGGAAGACCGACGTCGACGTGAGCCAGGCCCCGGTCCTGAGCTGGCAGTGGAAGGCGGTCACGCTGCCCGAGCAGGGCGACATCCGCGGCGAGATCCGCGACCAGGTCGCGCGCATCGTGCTGATGTTTCCGCCGCGCTACCGCCCGCGGATGCTCGGCTACGTCTGGGACACGCGCGCGCCGGTCGGCACCGAAGCGCACACGAAGCAGACGATGCTCGACCGCTGGCTCGTCGTCGTCCGCTCCGGATCCGCCGACG
>QHSO01000229.1 GCA_003220475.1 Candidatus Rokuibacteriota bacterium
CCGGACATCGCCGGTGCGCGCCGTGAGCTTCAATCGGCCACAACGGTGCGAGACGTGACTGAGACTCGCCGTGTCGTGCGCAGGGCGGGCATCGCGGTTGTCGTTTGCGCCGTCGCCGCCGCCGTCACCGGCGGAATCGCGACCGTTGTCATGACCCGACAGGGATCACCGGAGCGGCTGCGATCAAGAGCGGGCAGCCTTACCAGCCTCGTGACGACGCCGGTCCGAAGCCTCCAGGACTCGCGTCTCGAGACACTCGATCTGCATAGCAGCAGCGGGCTCGCGGTCCACGGCCTGATGCGCGTGCCTCGAGACACGCAACCGCCGTACGCGGGTGCGGTGCTGATCGGCGGTATCAAGCGCGGCAGTCGTCTCATTGGCGTTGCCGGCCTGGACACCATCGCGCGCCGGGCGGTGATCGTCTCGCCCGACTACCCGCTGCGACTGGGTCATGATTCCTGGCGCGGCGTGGCGGCGCTGCGCACGCTGACGCAGGTACGGCCCGCGGCGTTCGACACGGTGTCGGACGTCCTGCTGCTCATCGACTATCTCGCGCGGCGGCCCGACGTGGATCCGCATCGGATTTTCCTCATCGGTGGCAGCCTCGGCGCGGTGGTCGCGGCCGTGGCCGGCGGAATTGACGCACGGCCGGCGGCGGTGGTTCTGCTGTACGGCGGCGGCAACCTCGGGCCGCTCATCGCTCACACGCTCCGGCATCCCGCGCAAGATGCGCCGGTCGCCTCCGGTCTCGCCCCGCTCGTCGGGTATGCGCTGGCCTGGTGGCTCACACCGCTTGCGCCGGAGCGATACGCGCCGGCGATCTCGCCGCGTACACTCATCATGATCAACGGGGCCGACGACTCGCTGGTGCCCAGGCGTTACGCCGTCGCTCTCCACCACGCTGCACGCGAGCCGAAGGAATTGATCTGGGTTTCGGGCGAGCATGTCGAACCATCGGAGGCGGCGCTACTCGAGCGGCTATCGGGCCTCGTGACCGCGCGTCTCGTCGCCCACGGTCTGCTCTGACCCACGTAGCGTCGGTGTCACTCTGACGTGCCATCCCGTGCGCGTGGCGCACGCGCGTGCGCGTTCATCCGCGAAAGCGCTGACGTACCATGCAGCCTCCTTTGGCACCCACCGTGCACTGAGGCCTGCACATGCGAGGCTTTGGTCCTGCGCGCGTCGCGCTGCTGCCGGTGCTGTTCCTTCTCGTCGGCTGCTCGATTTCCACCTCGCTGTCGACGAGCTCTACCAGCTCGCAGAGCGCGTCGGATAGCTCCGCCTCGAGCTCCACTTCGTCTGACAGCAGCTCGCGCTCCTCGGAGGGTAGCTCGCGCTCCTCGGAGAGCAGCTCGCGCTCCAGCATGGGGGGCCGCGAGCGGGAGCGCTACCTCGAGGACGTGCGCAGCTATACCGCCGCCAACGTCCGGACGGGCGGGCCGCTCGAGACATTCCAGAAGGAGCTCGGCGAGCTCGCGCGCACTCACGGCCTCACGAACTGGGAGGACGACGAGGCGACGTATCTCGGTATCGGCGAGGGACTGAGCGACGCCGCGGTGGGCACGACCGAGCTCGAGATGTACAAGACGACGTTCTCGCGATTCGATCCCGCCAAGATGCAGGCGATCCAGCGGGGCTACAACACGCGGTAGTGATTCGCCGCCTCGTTCCACTTCGAGTATCGCCGCCCGGGAATGCTCGTCCTCCGCCGCGAGCCATTCACCGCGTTCCGTCATGACTACACCGGTCTCGACAATCGCACGATCGAGGCGAGCCGCATTCCCGTCAGCGAGGCGACGTTCCGTCTGGTACGCGAACGGTTCCGACGGCGGCACTTCGTTCAGCGGCGACAGCTGGAGCAGCTCGACACGCTGCGGACCGAGCGCCGAATCCTCGAGCAGATGTTGCAGAGACACGTTGACGTGGACGGGGCAGGGTTCTTTTCCGGCGACGACAGCGCACCGGATCCGGCGCTCGCCGCACTCCGCCAACAGGTCGTCGACAGGTATGGGCCGACGTTCCTGACGGAGCGAGCCGAAACACTACGGCGACGTCTGGCCGCGCTGGATCGGGCCGAGGTGCCCGACCCGCCACTCGGCGCGTCCGTCGACGAGACGGGGGCTCCAGCGTACGGCTTTGCTCGCCGTTACCGTGACACACTCACGGCGCTTACCGCGCTCGAGGTGCTGGAGACGGCTCGGCCGCTGCGGCCCGAGGTCACGATCACCGCCGCCGCCAATGCGCTACGCCTCGACGCTGACGAAGCGCTCCGAGTGCAACGGCTCTCCGGCGCCCTCACCGCGAGCCTCGTTCGGCTGCTCGACTCGCCGCGACCGGACTGGGGATTTCCGCTGCTCCTTGGTATGGCGCGCCTCGCCACACTCGCGCGCACGCACGAGTCGGGGCAGTGGGTGTTCCTCGATGCGTTCTCTCGTAACGCCGACGTGATCGAGCGGGCACGGGTGCCGGGGCGTCCCGAGCTGATCGCGACCATGCTGACCGACGCGCAGTCGGCCCTCGACATCGCGCGTGGCCGGCTCTCGTCGGCCGTGCGCAGCGACGGTACGTTCGACGAGCGTGGCTTCGCCGACTTCGAGGAAGCCGGGAATCGCATTGCCGAGATCCGGCGTGCCCTGGACGACGGACGCGATGTCCGGCTGCCGTACTTCCTGATCCTTCCCGCTGGAAGCGGCCGGCGTCCGGCGGTGCTCGCCCCGTCGCCGGCGACGCTCGTCGACCGTATCGTCGCCGCGCGCGAGCGCGAGGAGGCATACAGCCGCGTTCTCGAGCGCCTGTACGGGTATCAGCTCATCACTCGCAATTGCGTCTCGGAACTCCTCGCCGAGCTCGACGCCGCGCTGCTCGGCGCGCGCGTCGACGTCGACGCCTCGCCCAACTTTGTCCCGGCCCTCTCAGCGCTTGTCGTGAAGGAGCGCTACGGAGTCTCGGAGATCGTCCGCATCCCGTCACATCGCCGGGCTCGCCTCGCGCGCCTCTACGAGAGAGAGAACGCGCTTCGGGTCTTTGTCCGGGAGTCGAATACCATCACCTCGACGCTCTACTGGCGAAACTCACGCGACTCCACCTTTCTATTCTTCACCGACGACGTCGTGGTGACCCGGCCCGTCTTCGGCGCCGTGAACCTGGTCACCGGCGTTGCGGCGAGCGCGGTCGGGCTCGTGACCGCGCCGTTCGACCGGGGCAAGCGGCTGCGCGCGGGTTTGAGGGGCGCGTTCTTCAGCCTGCCCGAGCTGGTTTTCCAGAACATCAGAAAGGGCTCATTCCAGTACGTCGGACAGGCCGCCGCGACGGATCCTGACATCTGGCACTGAACCTGCACCGCACGCGCTCCATCGTCGTCGAGAGGTGGCGATGCAAAAGCTATTTTCACTGAGGTTGCTGGTCTGTCTCGTCGGCGCGCTGGCTCTTGCGGCGACGGCCGTCATTGGCGCGTCGTTGACGGACTCGGCCGTCACGACCGAGCCCGTCGAGCGCTCCGCTGCGGATTCGCCGGGCCCGCTGCGACCACCGGTCAATATCGCGCCACGCACCGGATCCACGGACGATCATACGGCGGCGACCGTCGTCGATGCCGAAGAGACGCCTGAGCAAGACGGCGATGTCACACCTATCACTGCCGGCATCCTCGAGGGTGCAGTGGTGGCCGTCCGCGATGGCCCAGATGCCGATCTGGGCCTCACGACCCGGGACACGCAGACCGGCGACGCCACCGTGATAGCGCCTGCCACTACGGATATCAGCCAGGTCAGTGTCACGAGCGATGGTGGCGGCGCGGCCGGCGGCGAAGGCGCGCCGTACATGGGTTCGGCGACAGGCCTGCCGTCGTCCGTCGGCCCCGGAGATGTTACGAGCGGCGGCGACAGCGACACGGCGAGCGCAGCGACGGTTCCCGAAGCAGCTACGTTCGTCCTCGTGGTGTTTCCGCTCCTCGCCGCTCTCATCGTCCGCCTTCGCGGATAGTGAAGGCGGTCTCGTCGCACCATTGTCAGCGGCGGCATCTTGTGCCGGATCCGCAAATGTTGCACGCAGCCCGCGATCCTCCGGTCGGGATATTCCCGTCACTTCAGAACGATTCGCTTCTCCGGTGCCATGGCGCAGCGCTTGCCTGTCGCTCGTGCGTACAGTCGTCGCCGCTGACGTGTCATCGACGGCGACAGGGGCGTGTCGCCCGTCGGTCGGAAATCCTGGAGAACCTGTCATGCTGGCACTCCGGACGCTCGCGATCCTGTGCAGCGCGCTCTTCCTGCTCGCCCTCGTACCAACCGAGACGGCCGCGGTTCAAATCGACAGCGATCTTGCGACAACGGTCGAGGTCGATGCCGATGGTCAGTACGTCTTCTCGATCGTTTCCGATGGCGGCAGCCGCCTACTGATCGATGGCGCCGTCGTCATCGACGACGCGGCCACACATCCGCTCGGACCCGTGCCGAGTGATCCGACATTTCTGACGCTCGGCACGCACGCGCTGGAGATTCAGCTCGTCGAATGCTGCAATGGAACGCCTGGCGTGGATCTCGTTCTTCCGGAGGGCGTCACCATGGCAGAACTGACGGCAGTGCCCGAGCCCGCTTCAGTGGCTCTGCTCGGTCTCGGGCTCCTCTGTGTCGCGATCATCTGTCGTCGGCGTGTTGCCGCGCCGGCGAAGTCACGCTGATCCTTGCCCTGCCCGCATACGATAACGCCCTAGCTTCCGACACTCACCGATCGTCAGTGGCGTCGCCGTCGAGCCGCCAGGCGAGCGAACGCTGGGCGGCGTCCGGATCCCACCTCGCTGACCAGGAGCCGTTTCGACTGGCGCCGCCGTCGCTCGTGAGGGCGCGCTTAGAGGCGGCCGTGCCAGAGAGGGCGCTCGGGCCGCCTATCGGTGGCCAGTATGACCGCTCGACGGCCGACAGCGCCGCGAAGTCTTCGGTTTGCCGACCGAGCCGTCTGGCACAGGACGTGCTGCCGACGGGGTATCACCACGAGAGGAGGACGGTGCGACCAATGCGCGTGCTCGTCGTTGACGATTCGATGCCCCGCCGACGTCTGCTGACGGCTTTGCTCGGCCAGGCCGGACACGAAGTCCTCACCGCCTCCAACGGCGCCGCCGCCCTCGAATTGCTCGAGTCGCAAGCGGTGGACGCGGTCGTGTCGGACGTGAAGATGCCGAGGATGGACGGCTTCCAGCTGTGTCGCGCCCTCCGCCGCGACCCACGCTGGGCGCGTCTGGCCTTCATCTTCTATAGCAGCATCTTCATCGGCGACCGTGCGCAGGAGCTGGGCAGGGATCTCGGAGCCACCGCGTATCTCGACGCCAAGCACGTGCCGCCCGATCAGATCGCCAAGGAGATCGATACGCTCGTCCACCGTCTCGCGAGCGCCGAATATCAGGAGACGCTCGTGCAGCTCCGGGATGACCTGGAGTTCGCGCGCCGCTACCACCAGGTCGTGCTCTCGTCGCTTGCCATTGGCGGGCACGCCGGCGTGCGCGAGACCATCTCGTCGAACGTGAACGCGCTCGACGAAATCCTCGCGCGGCTCGACGCCGAGCGCTCGGCACTCGCCGGGCACACCGATGTCGCGGTGCCCGTCGTGGAGCTGAATCGGCTGAAGGAGCTGAGCGACTACCTGGACGACAAGATCAATCACCCGCTCGGAGTGATCCTCGAGGGCAGCAATGGCGCCGCGACGGGCTCGCGCGCCGACGCGACCAGTGACGCCGCCGCCGGCGTGCGCGCCGCCGTCCGTCGCATCAACGAGCTCGTTCGAACGATGGCGCGCCCCGAGGGGGCGAAGACCACGCGACGCGCATAAGCGCTCGACTCACGGCAACACACCCGCCGCCTGGATGAGCCGGTAGTCCCACACGAACACGTGATAGTGATCCGCCGCCGGTAGACTGCGGACGTCGAAGTACGCACGCCCGAAGCCGCCGACCCCCGTCGGTCCCCAGACGACTCGCTGGCCGACGACGTTGCCCGAGGCATCGAGTGATTGCACGAGAAGCCGA
>QHSO01000230.1 GCA_003220475.1 Candidatus Rokuibacteriota bacterium
TGTTCTCGCGATCGACGGCGATGCCGAACGGGCGCGCATTCGGCCGCGGCAGTCGGAACTCGCGCACGCGGCCGTCGCGCACGCGCCCGAGACGCCCGCCGCGAAGCTCCGTGAACCACACACCGCCGTCGGGCGCCGTCGCCAGCGCCGTTAGACCCGCCGACGGCGTCGGCACTACGAACTCCGCGAAGCGGCCGTTCGCGAAGCGACCGATCTTGTTCGTCTGCTGCTCGAGAAACCAGACGGCGCCGGCGGCATCGATCACCACGTCGCCCAGCCCGCTGCCGCGCGTCGGCACGTCGAATTCCGTGACCTGACCGTCCGCGGCGATACGCGCGAGCCGGTTCACCTCCGGCAACGTTGCCCACACCGTGCCGTTCGGCTCGATGGCGACGCCCCAGGGCGCGGCGCCGGCCGAGCGCGAGACGTGACGCGTGAACACGCCGTCCTTGAGTCGCGTCACGCTGGCCGTCGTGAGATCGGTGAACCAGACGGCGTTGTTGGGAGCGACGGCCAGCCGTCCGAGCTTGACGACGGGCGTCCCGAGCGGGAAGGAGCGAATGCTGCCGTCAGCGGCCATCCGCGAAACCGCGCGGCCGGGCGCATCCGTGAACCAGACTCCGCCGGCGGCATCGATGTCGAGCCCGAGCGTTTCGAGATTCTGCGTGCCCTTGGACACGCGCTCGATACGGCCGCCGCGCAGCACGCCGATCGCGTCGGACATCTCGATCGCGAACCAGACGGCGCCGTCGGGCGCGATCGCCAGCGCGGCGGGAATGTCCGTTCGCTGCAGCATTCGATGCTCGACGAAGGCGGAGGTGCTCCACGGTCTCCACACGAGGACGACGGTGATGGCGATGCTCACGACGACGGCCGCGCCGAGCCACACGCGACGACGCACGGCCGGCGCGATCGTGGACGCCACCATCAGCGAATCGGCTGGACGCGGCGGTGCCGCCACAGTCGCCGGACCGTCGTGGCGCCGAGGACGCTGATGAGCAGGACGACGGCGACAGCGCCGAGAAGACTCGCGAGATCGATGGGCCGCCATGCGGCCGCGCCCTCCGCGCCGCGGCGCCACAGCTCAGAGTACGGCGTCACGGAGAATCCCACATACAGCCGCTCGGGGTCCGACGGATCGCGCACGAGCGGCCAGGCTTCGAGGTGCGCGGGCAGGGCGCCTTCGAGCGTAGCCCAGCGCTCGCCGCCGTCGATGCTGCGAAACAGTCCGCGATCGGAGGCGACGACAATCATATCGCCCATCGCGCTGATGCCGCGCACGGAGGCAGCAGGCTCGGGCAGCGGAGCGCCGGTCGCACGCCAGTGGGCGCCGCCGTCGTCGCTGACCCATAGCCGAGGGCCGCGCGCGGCCCAGAGGCGCGCCGGGTCGCCGACGTCGCGCCCGAGCGCGTCGAGGCCGCCGGTCCCGATGTCTCGCTTCATCCACGTGCGCGCGCCGTCGTGCGTCGACCAGAGGCCGTCGGCGACGACGATGTGCACCGACTCGCGTAGCTCCGGGATCACGAGCACCGACGTCACCGGCGCGTCGGGAAGGCCGGCGGCCGCATCGCTCCACGAGGCGCCCCAGTCATCGCTGCGCGCGAATCCCCTCCAACCGGCAAGGTACGCGCGGCCCGGCACGCCACCGCGCGCGATGACACGCGCGGGCAGCGCCCCGCGCGGGGAGCGCACCGCTCGCCATTCGTCGTCCGCGTCGCTGCGGAAGAGACCGCCACCCGTCGAGACGAGCGCTCGCCGGCCATCCGCGTCGAAGGCGGCGGCGAAGACGGCCCCCCTGAGCACGTTCGGCGCCTCACGAGTCCAGTCACGGCCGCCGTTGCGCGAGCGCAGCACTCCGGCGTCGGTCGCGAGCAGCAGGTGATTGGCGTCGGTCGAGCTGACGGCGAGCGCGATGGCCGCCATCGGGTAGGCGCCCGGGCTCGCGAGAAACCAGGTCGCGCCCTGATCGCTCGAGCGGAAGAGCCCGCCCCAGGCGCTCGCGTCGTGAGCAGAGGCAACGCTCGACCAGAGCAAGATGACCAGCGCGAGCGCGCTTGCGACGACGGATCTCACGCTCAGTGCGGTGTCCAGCTCGCGTGGCCCGTGAACAGGCCGCTCACGAATCCGATGTGGTAGACGAGGAACAGGCCGAACGCGAGGCTCAGCACTCCCGAGGCCACTCGCAGGTGGCGCTCGACGTGCCGCAGCCGCCGCGAGGCGTAGGTCATCGGCGCGGCGACGACCACGGTGATGAGCATCATGCCGACGATGGTACCGATCCCGAAGAGCAGCAGGTACGCCACGGCCCAGTGCGGATCGCCGATGGCCGCCAGTACGAGGAGCGCGACGGCGGCGGAGCCGGCGAGGCCGTGCACCACACCAACGACGAGCGGACGCGCCAGCTGGTAGAAGCCGACGCCGCCGAAATGCCGGTCGAGCCAGGCCTGAGGCGTCTGATCGTCGCGGTGTCCGTGCGCGAGCGGCCCGTGGCCGTGGCGGTGACTGTGCACGTAGTCGCCGTGCTGGTGCGGATGCGCGTGCTGCTCGGCGCTCTCGCCGAGCTGGTCGCGCACGTGCTGCACGAGGGCCGTCAGATTCCAGAGGCCGAGCACCACCAGCATGAGCGCGACCGTCATCTCCATCGTCAAGCCGACTGCGGGCGGGATCACCACACGAAAGAGGATGATGGCGCCTCCGATGACGGCGATCGTGAGGGTATGGCCCACGCCCCACAGACCGCCGATCAGGATGCCGGCCCGCAGCCTTCCCTGTCGCGTGACGATCGTGCTGACGGCGATGACGTGATCCGCGTCCGTGGCATGACGCATGCCGAGCAAGAAGCCGAGCGCAATCAGAGTGGCCGTCGTCACGCGGCGCATCCTACGTCACGCCGACATGGCGGCGCAATCCGCCTTGACAACCCGAGAGCGCGGGGCGATCGTCGCGCCACCAGGCCACTCAGCATCGCGTCCACCCGGAGGAACGCTCATGAAGCACGGGTTCAAGGTCATGGACAGCGATCTGCACACGATGGAGCCCGACGACCTCTGGGTCCGCTACCTCGACGAGCCGTTCAAGTCGTTCGCGCCGACGTTCACCCGGCGCACCGAGAACGCCTCGAACCAGCCGCTCATCCGCATCGGTGACCTCGAGATCGGCGAGATGTCCAAGCGCCCGCACACCGCCGCCGTGGGCAAGGATCTCCAGCGTCGCGCGTTCACGCGGTCGCCGCATTACGAGGTTGCGCACGCGCGCGGCTACGACGCGGCCTCGCACGTGCAGGCGATGGACATCGAAGGCATCGACGTCGCGATCCTCTATGGCACGCGCGGCCGTCAGGTGCAGATGCACGACGATCTCGACCCGCGCGTCGCCGACGCGCTGGCGCGCGCGCACAACACGTGGACGTACGAGTACTGTCAGTACGCGCCCACGCGCCTGAAGTTCGCCGCTCAGGTCGCCTTCCACGATCCGGTGCTCGCCGCGCGCGAGGCGCGGCGCGCGGTGCGCGAGCTCGGCGCGGTCGCCGTCATCGGCAACCCCAATCCGATCAACGGCCGCCACGTGCACGACCCCGAGCTCGAGCCGCTGTGGGAGGCGATCGAAGAGCTCGGGGTGCCGGTCGGCTTCCATCCCACAGGCCAGGCCTCGCTGCGCGACGACATCGCGCGGCGCTATCTCGATCACCCCAACGGCCGCGTCATCGGCGTGGCCGGACGCAATCCCGTCGAGCTGATGTTCGCCTTCGCAAGCATGGCCGCCGGCGGTGTGCTCGAGCGGCATCCGCGGCTGCGCTGCGCGTTTCTCGAGGGCACGTGCGGCTGGCTGCCGTGGTGGCTGTGGCGCCTGGACGAGGCGTGGGAGAAGTTCGGCCCGGGCTCCGACGTGCAGATCAGCGGCCTGCCCAGCGAATACTTCTACCGGCAGTGCTACGTCGCCACCGACGCCGACGAAAAGGTGCTGCGCCACGTGGTCGAGGCGATCGGCGACGACAACATCGTCGTCTCCACCGATTACCCGCACTCCGACGGACTGTTTCCGGAGGCGATCAACGAGTTCGTCGCGCTGGAGGGCGTGAGCGACAAGACGAAGACGAAGATCCTGTGGGACAACTGCGCGCGGCTCTACGCGCTGGCGTGACTCAGCCCTCGCGTCGCCGTCGCAGCCGCGCGACGAGGTACGCCACGATCGCGAGATTCACGACGAGCGCGCCGATCCGGATGGCGCCGGGGTGCCGCGCGATCTCGTAGATCTCGAGCGGCACGAACGAGGCCGTGACGAGGACGGTGAACCATTCGGCCCAGCGCCGCCTGGCGATGAGGCCCACGCCCTCCACCATGAAGACGCTCGCGTACACGAACATGCCGGCGCTCAGCGCGCGCAGATGCTGCTCGTCGAGGTCGAGGATCCGCTGCACGGCGCGCCCGACGTGGCGCCCGTCCGGATCGATGTGCAGCTGTGTCGTCCAGCGCTCGAGCACGTCCGCGGGATCGCCGCGCGCCAGGTGCAGCGCGCCGAGCGCGACGGCGAGGATCAGCAGGCCCTTGAGGAGCTTGAACACCCCGATGAGTGGGAGCATCATCCCGGGCAACCGTAACGCAGAGGCGGGTCCTTCACCACAAGGAGGCAGCCGATGGCCAGACACTGGACGCGCCGGCAGGTCCTGGCTCAGGCGGGCATCGCCGCCGCAGCGATCCACACGCTCGATCCTCACGAGCTCTGCTGCGCCCCGCCTGCTCATGCGGCCACCCACGACAAGGATCTGTTCGAGCTGAAGAAGGTCGGCGACGGCGTCTACGCCGCCATCGCCGCGCCCGCCTACAAGGTCAACTCGAATGCGGCGGTGATCGTGACGAACGACGGCGTGATCGTCGTCGATTCGCACTCCAAGCCGTCTGCCGCGCGCGCGGTCTACCAGCAGATTCAGGCCGTGGCGAAGCAGCCGGTACGCAAGATCGTCAACACGCATTTCCACTGGGACCACTGGCAGGGCAACCAGGTGTACACGTCCTCGGGGCAGGCCGTCGAGGTCATCGCTTCCGAGCGGACGAAAGAAAATCTGACGCGGCCGGACGCCGGCGTCGGCGGCGTTCCGTTCATCGCCAAGCAGCTCGCCGCGTTGCCCGCCGAGATCGAAA
>QHSO01000231.1 GCA_003220475.1 Candidatus Rokuibacteriota bacterium
ACGGCCGCGGCGAGACCGGCGGGGCCGGCGCCGATGATCACGACGTCCCTCGTCGCCTGCACGTCGAACTCGGCGCTGAGGCCGAGCCCGGCGGCCAGGGCCTCGATCGAGGGATTTCTGAGGACCTTGCCGCCTTCGCAGACGACGACCGGCACGTCATCGACCCCGACATGGAAGCGATCCAACAGCGCCTGCACGCCCGGGTCGGTCTCGACGTCCTGATACGTGAAGGGCTGCGCGTTTCGGCTCAGAAACTCCCGGATCTGCAGCGTGCGCGCCGAGTGCCGAGAGCCGATGAGAACCAGCCCGGTGTGGGCCTGCGCGATGAGGGCGACCCGGCGCAGGATGAAGGCGCGCATGAGGATCTCGCTGAGCTCGGCGTCACGCTGCACGACGGCGCGCAGATGCTCGCGGTCGACGACCACGATCGAGCCGTCGCCGACGGCCCGCGCACGGACGATGGCGCGGCGAGAGGACAGCATGTTGATCTCGCCCGTGAACTCGCCCGGGCCGTGCACGGTGATCCGCTCCTCGTGGCCGTCGACGGGCCGGACGATCTCGATGGCGCCTTCGAGCACGAGGAAGAAGCGCGCGTGTTGCTCGCCGAGCTCGAACAGCACCTCGCCGGCGCGGATGCGCCGTCGCTCGCCGAGCGCGGAGATGCGGCCCATCTGCGCCGGCGTCAGCCGGGGAAACATCTGGTCACGACGATCCAGGTAGGGGTCGGTCATGTCGTCGGCCGTGCCGGCTCGCTCCCGACTTGGCGCGCGAACACGATACACCCGCGGGCGGCGGCGGGCGCGTCAGGCCGGCGAATGCGGAAGCTCGAGCTGGTCGCCCGGCGCGCGCCTCGGCTCGGCGGGCGGCCGGCGAGCGCGCGGCTGTCGCCGCGGGCGCGGGAAGCTGACGCGCAATCCCGGCGCCTGAACCTGAAAGAGCATCTCGGCTTCCGCGAGACCCGGCAGACGATGGCGGCCGAGACTGCGGAACCGGATGCCGCTCGGCGCCGATGTCCCGATCGCGGCTCGGGTCGCGGCGGAGGCGATGATCTGGCCGCCGTGAGCGGCCGCGCAGATGCGCGCCGTCGCGTGCACCGCGAGGCCGATGTAGCCGGCATCGGTCAGCGTCGGCCGCCCGCTATGGATCCCGACCCGCACGCGCACCTCGAGGCCGTCGCGCGTGGCTCGCGCCTCGAGCGCGCGCTGGATCGCGACGGCGGCGTCGACGGCCGCGGCGGCGCGCTCGAAGACCGCAAAGAACTCGTCGGCGCGCGCGTCGATCTCACGGCCGCCGGCGCGCGAGACCGCGGTGCGCAGAATGCCTCTCACGTCGTTCAGCAGCGGGCCATAGTGATCGCCGAGTTTTCGCAGCAGCACGGTCGACGCTTCGATGTCGGTCATCATCAGCGTGACGAACCCGGTCGGCAGCGCCGCCGCCTCGGTCGCCGTGGCCTGGACCTGACCGAGCAGGCGGTCCTTTTCGACCACGAACCGCACGGCATCGAGCACCGTCTTCGCGAGATCAGGGTCGTCGAGGATCGTTCGATCGTGCACGAGCGCGGTCATCGGCCGCCCCTGGCGTTCCAGATAGATCACGCCGCGCCGGTCGCCGTCGGCGGGAAGCGAGGCGGGCTTGCCGGCAGCGTCCAGGTAGGCGCCGGACGCGTCCGACCAGTGCAGGACCGTGAGCGTCGGATCCCGCAGCACCGTGCGCAGGCGCGCTTGCAGCTCGCCGGGCGCCGCGTTGCGGCCGAGCTCGATCACGAGCCGGCCCGCCGTCGCGTGTCGGCGCTCGGTTCGCAGCTCGCCGGTGATGAAGCCGACGGGCACGATGCCGTACTTCTTCGCCGCGTTGAGCAGCCGCTTGCGCGCACTCTCGCGGGCCGCGTCGCTCTCGAAGGCCACCTGGTTGAAGCGCGCGAGCGCGTTTTTCACGTGGGCCTTGTCGTGAACCGGCAGTCGGCGGCGTCCGCGCGAGTCGATGTACGCGAACGCTCGATCGGGGAGTCGCTCGCGCTTGCTGCTCTTGAGCCGAGGCATGCCTGACACGATAACGCCGTTGCCGTCCGTCACGCCAACGCCGCGTGACGCGACAATGTCACGCGGTCGTCACGATCCCGAGACCATTGGGGCGTTACCGTACACGAGGACGCCAACGATGATTCCCGACCTGTGGGCCGAGATCGACGATGCGGTGCTGAAATGTCTCGCGATCGGCGAGGCGACGCCGGCGGACATCGGCCGTCGGCTGGGCATCTCGGAAGCTGCCGTCGTGTCCGTCGTGGCGATGCTGGCCGCGGAAGGCCGAGTTCGCGTCTGCCGCGTCGCGCTTGCGTGAACGGCGCCCACGGGCAACAGTGTCTGCATGGGAAAGGCGCGGGAATCCGTGCTCGTCGCCGCCGGCCGTGAGGTGGTGATCACGAACCCCGACAAGATCTTCTTTCCCACGGCCGGCTACACCAAGCTCGATCTCGCGACGTACTACACCGCGGTCGCCGACGGTGCGCTGCGTGGCATCGCCGGGCGGCCGATCGTTCTCAAGCGCTACGTGGACGGCGCCGACGCCGAGCCGTTCTTCCAGAAGCGCGCGCCGGAGCAGCGTCCCGATTGGATCGAGACGGTGGAATTGCGCTTTCCGTCGGGACGCGTGGCGCGCGAGATCATCGTGCGCGACGCCGCGCAGCTGCTCTGGATCGTCAACCTCGGCTGCATCGATCTCAACCCGCACCCGGTGCGCGCCGACGACCTCGAGCACCCGGACGAGCTGCGCGTCGATCTCGACCCCGGCCCCGGCGTCGGCTGGGACGACGTGCGGCGCGTAACGCTGCTCGTGCGCGACGTGCTCGACGAACACGGGCTGCACGGCTGGCCCAAGACCTCCGGCTCACGCGGCATGCACGTCAACGTGCGCATCGAGCGGCGCTGGAGCTTCGACGACGTGCGGCGCGCGGCGCTGGCCCTTGCCCGCGAGGTGGAGCGGCGCGCGCCCGACCACGCGAGCAGCAAGTGGTGGAAGGAAGAGCGCCGCGGCGTCTTCCTCGACTACAACCAGAACGCCAAGGATCGGACGGTGGCCTCGGCGTGGTCGGTGCGGCCGACGCCCGACGCGCGCGTGTCCATGCCACTCGACTGGGACGAGGTGGCCGGCTGCGATCCGGCGGCCTTCACGCTGGCCACCGCGCCGTCACGGCTCGCGCAGCGTGGCGATGCGTCGGCCGGCATCGACGATGCGGCCGGCTCGCTCGATTCGCTGCTCGCGCTCTCGGCCTCCCAGGAGGCGGCGGGCCTCGGCGATGCGCCGTGGCCGCCGCACTACCGCAAGCAGCGCGGCGAGCCACCGCGCGTCGCGCCGTCACGCCGCAAAGCCGCCGAGACCCTCGTGACGGTCGCGAAGGCGGCGCACAAGGTGGATGCGCTCGCCGGCCTCGAGCGCTGGAAGGTGCGGCATCCGGACGCGGCGGCACGGCTGCACGTCGACGACGTCCTGATCGATTCGATGCGCGGGCGATCGACCACGTGGACGCGCATCCGCGTCAATCTCCGCCACGTCCCGCCGGACGAGCGCCCGGCGCAGGAACCGCCCGACCCCGACTACGATCCCTGGTCCGCGCCCGAGCGCGTGCGGGCGCCGAAGACTCGCTCGAGCTCGTAGGCGGGCGTGACCTCCAGCTGATCGTAGCGGCAGTCCTGGGGACGCTTGTCGGGGCGCCAGCGCACGAACTGCGCGGCGTGCCGGAAACGCGAGCCCTGCATGTGGTCGTAGGCGACCTCGCAGACGCGCTCGGGACGCAGCGGCTCCCAGCTCAGATCCTTGCCGCGATTCCACCGGCTGGTCGCGCCGGGCATGCGTTGCCCCGCAGCACTCGCTTCGTCCTGCGCGTCGGCCCACTCGCGCCAGGGGTGACCCTGAAGGGCGTTCTTGCGTAGCGGCGCCAGCTCGGCGACGAGCTGTTTGCGCATGGCGTTGGTGAAGGCCGCGGTGACGCCGACATGGTGCAGCGTGCCCTCGTCGTCGTAGAGACCGAGCAACAGCGAGCCAACCATCGTGCCGGCGCCGTTCTTGTGCCAGCGAAAACCGGCCACCACGCAATCGGCCGTGCGCTGGTGCTTCACCTTGATCATCGTGCGCTCGCCGGCGCGATAGGGCTCGTCGAGCCGCTTGGCCATCACGCCGTCGAGCCCGGCTCCCTCGAAGCGACGGAACCAGTCCTCGGCCAGCGAGTGATCGCGCGTGGCCGGCGACAGGTGCACGGGCGCGGAGGCGCGTGCCATCACGTGCTCGAAGCGCTCGCGGCGCTCGGCGAGCGGCGCCTCCCTCAGGTCTTCATCGCCCAGCGCGAGCAGGTCCCACGCCACGTACGAGGCCGGCGCCTGCGTGGACAGCAGCTTGACCCGCGAAGCGGCGGGATGGATGCGCCGACTCTGCAGCAGGATCTCGTCGCCGTCGCGGAACACGAGGGTTCGGAAGCCGTCCCACTTCGGCTCGAACTGCCAGCCACCACCGGCGGGTAGACGATCGGCGGCGGTCGACAGCATGGGCGGGAGCGGAGGGTCGAACGGCAGGTGCATGGCGTCGATCCTAGTGAATCTTTACCATGCACCCGTTCGACGTGCCCGTCAGGCGCGCGGCGCCTCCTTGAAGGTCGCTCGATGCGACGTCGCGGCGAGGTGCAATGCGTCGCGCTTGGTGTGAAGCCGCTCGAGGACGGCGGCGTAGCTCTCGCCGCGCATCAGGCGGTCGAACTGCGCGCGATAGTTGGCCACCAGGCTGACTCCGTCGAGGCGGAGGTCGTCCACGCGCCAACGCGAGCCGCGTCGGACCATGTCGGCGGTGATCGGAAGGTCGTCGCGTCCTGCCGTCAGGGTCAGGCTCACAGTCGCACGCTGGCCGGAGACGGATTGGGTGCCGAACACGAGCCGCTGGCGCATCCGATCCGTGGAACGGCGCGGGGCCTGGCTGACGCGCGCCACGAGGCTTTCGGTCAGGAAACCGGCCATGAGCCCCGTCGCCTCGTCGCGCTGCGTGCCGGTGAGCCGCCGCCAATAGGCGCCGAACGCATGGCGTGCGGTGGTCGAGAAGTCGAACATCGTCGCCACGACGTTGCGGGCGTGCGCGGCGCGCTCTTCGACGGTCAGACTGCGATCCTCGGCGATGGCCAGGAGCTCTTCGACGCGATTGCGGAGCTCATCGCGCGGGGTCGACGCCCAGGCGGGCGTCGCGGTGTATAGACCAACAACGAGCGCGAGCAACGGCAAGAGTATGCGTGTCATGGGGGGCCTCCTCTTCTCCGTGCCGCGCGCACGGACCCCCTCGTCGTGCAAGGGACATGCAGTCGACCGCCCGCACGGCCGTTCGTCCCCTGCCCTGCGGCCCTATATGTGGGGTCGCAGGCCGAGACAAACCCAACGAATAGTTGCTATTTTGCAGCCCCATTTGTTACTGTCGGGCCAGCAAGGGGAGGAGGGAGGCCACACAAAACAGCCGGAGGTGAACCCGAATGCGCACGATAGCGGTCATAAACCAAAAAGGTGGATGTGGAAAAACCATCACAGCCATCAATCTATCGGCCTTTCTCGCGCGCGAGCAGCGACGTGTGCTGCTCGTCGACATGGACCCACAAGGCCATGCCACGCTGGGACTTCTCGGCAATGCGGTACCGCCGTCGAAGACGATGTACGACGTCTTCCTGCAGGAACCGG
>QHSO01000232.1 GCA_003220475.1 Candidatus Rokuibacteriota bacterium
CTCGTGGCTCGAACTGCGCGACGAGGCGACGACCGAGTTCGAGTGGGTCGTCGCCAACGCGGCCGTGTCGTCCGAAGAGGCGCGCGTGGCGCGCGAGTGGCTGGACGCCGCGAGAAAACGCCGTGCCGATCGCGCGGGCGCCGGCGGCAGCGGCAGCGACGTCAAGGACGAACGCGCCGGCGACAGCGGCCTGCACGGACGCATCGTCTGGAGCGAAGGGCGAGGCACGCAGCCGCAGAAGCGCCTGCAGCTCCATCTTTACGCGATCGCGGAAGACGGCACGTCAAAGAAAATGAGCTTTCAGGTGCGGAGCGATTTCGAAGGCAACTACAGGTTCAAGAACATTCCCGCCGGCCTCTACAAGCTGACCGACGACAACGTCGGCACGCCGAAGTGGCGTCTCAAGGTCGAGATCAAGCCCGGCGAGGATCCGGCGCTCGACCTCGGCCCCGACAACAGCATCAACACGCGCGACGATTTTCCGAAGAAGTCGACCTGATCTCAGCGCTCAGAAGAGCCCCGTGACGTTGCCGGCCGCATCGACGTCCATCCCTTCGGCGCCCGGCACCTTCGGTAGTCCGGGCATCGTCAGCACGTCGCCCGCGTAGGCCACGATGAACCCCGCGCCGGCGCACAGCCGCGCGTCACGCACGGTGATCGTGAACCCATGCGGCCGTCCCGTCTTCTTCGGATCGTCGGACAGCGAGTTCTGCGTCTTGGCCATGCACACGGGCAAGCGGCCGTGGCCCATCGTCTGCCAGCGCGCGAGCTTCTGCGCCGCCGGCGGCAGCAAGCGCACGCCGTCGGCCCCGTACACGCGCGTGGCGATCGTCTCGATCTTCCGCTCGAGCGGCAAGTCGTCGGGATAGAGCAGGCGAAACGCGGAGCGCTCGGCGCCTTTGATCGCGTCGAGGACAACGCGCGCCAGATCCGTCGTGCCGGCGCCGCCGTCGGCCCAGCCTCGCGAGACCTCCGCGGGCACGCCCCAGCTGCGGCACGTCTCGAGCACCGCCTCGACCTCGGCATCGGTGTCGCCGGCGAAGTGGTTGAGTGCGACGACCGGCGCCAGCCCGAAGAGCCGGACGTTCTCGACGTGCTTGGCGAGATTGTCACAGCCGCGCCGCACTGCCGCGACGTCCTCCACCGGCAGCTCGGTCAGCGCCACGCCGGCGTGCATCTTCAGCGCGCGCACCGTGGCTACGACCACGGCGACCGACGGCACCAATCCCGCCGTCCGACACTTGATGTCGAGGAACTTCTCGGCGCCGAGGTCGCTCGCGAATCCCGCCTCGGTCACGACGACCTCGCCGAGCTTGAGCGCGAGGCGCGTGGCGATGACCGAGTTGCAGCCGTGCGCGATGTTGCCGAACGGCCCACCGTGCACGAGTGCCGGCGTGCCTTCGAGCGTCTGCACGAGGTTCGGCTTGATCGCGTCCTTCATGAGCACGGCCATGGCGCCGGCCGCGTGCAGGTCGGCCGCCGTCACCGGCGCGCCGTCGCCCGTCTCCGCGACGACCATCCGCCCTGCCCGCGCCTTGAAATCGACGAGATCGCTGGAGAGGCAGAGGATGGCCATGACCTCGGAGGCCACGGTGATCTCGAAGCCGCCTTCACGCGGCACGCCGTGGGCGGGACCGCCGAGCCCGAGCACGATGTTGCGCAGGGCGCGATCGTTCATGTCGACCACGCGCTTGAGCAACACGCGGCGCGTGTCGACGCCCAGGCTGTTGCCCTGGGCGAGATGATTGTCGAGCATCGCGGCCAGCAGGTTGTGCGTGGCGCCGATCGCGTGCATGTCGCCGGTGAAGTGGAGGTTGATATCCTCCATCGGCGCGAGCTGGGCGTGGCCGCCGCCCGTGGCGCCGCCCTTCATGCCGAACACGGGCCCCAGCGACGGCTCGCGGAGCGCGACGACCGCGCGCTTGCCGAGCCGCCGCAGGCCATCGGCGAGCCCGACGGTCGTCGTGGACTTTCCCTCGCCGGCCGGTGTCGGCGTCATCGCGGTCACCAGCACGAGGGTGCCGTCGGGATGATCTCGACGCCGCGCGATGGCATCCCACGCGACCTTGGCCTTGTAGCGCCCGTACGCCTCGAGCTCGTCCGGCTCGAGCCCGACGGTGGCGCCGATCTCCTCGATCGGCTTGAGCGTTACCGCGCGCGCGATGTCGAGATCCTGCTTACCCATGAGCGATCACACCTTTCTCGGTGAGTAACGTGGCAGCCGCGCGAGCGACTCGGCGGCGATCGGCAGCGCGGTGATCGCGAGGCCGAAGGGGGCGACGGCGTCGGCGACGGCGTTCGCGACGGCGGCCGGCGCGCCGATCGTCCCGCCCTCGCCCATGCCCTTGATGCCTCCGGGCATCGCCGGCGCCGGCGTCTCGAGGTGGCCGATCTCGAACATCGGCACGTCGCCGGCTTTCGGCAGCGCGTAGTCCATCAGCGTCCCGGTCAACAGCTGGCCCGCCGCGTCGTGCACGACGCGCTCGAGCAACGCCTCGCCGATCCCCTGCACCACCGCGCCGTGAATCTGCCCCTCGACGATCGTCGGATTCACCAGGGGCCCGCAGTCCTCCACCACGACGTACCGTGGGATCGTCACGCGTCCGGATTCGATATCGAGCTCGACCATGGCGATGTGCACGGCGCCCGAGAACGTCGGTCCGGGCGGATCGAAGTACACGGTCGCCTCGAGCCCCGGCTCGAGCTCGGGGCCGAGCGCCGCGGGCGGCGCATACGCGGCGCGCGCAATCTCGGCGAGCGTCACCGCGCGCTGCGGAAAGCCGCGCACGTGCGCCCGTCCGTCCTCGAGCACGACGTCGCTCGCGGACGCCTCCAAGAGCCGCGCGGCGAGCGCCTGGATCTTCGGCCGAAGACGCTCCGTCGCCACCGTCACAGTGCCGCCGATGGACACAGCCCCGCGGCTGCCGAAGGTGCCGCTGCCGAGCGGCGCGACCCCCGTGTCGGCCGGTTCGACGCGCACGCGCTCGAGCGGCACGCCGAGGCGATCGGCCACCACCTGCGCGATCGTCGTCGCGTGGCCCTGTCCCTGCGACGGAAAGCTCGTCGCGCATCGCACGCCGCCGTCGGGCTCGACGCGCACGCTCGCGGCCTCGACCCCGGACACGTCGTCCATGCCGCGACCGCGAAAGACCTCGGAGCCCATGCCGGTGTATTCCGTGTAGCAGGCGATCCCGATGCCGACGGCTCGCCCCTGCACACGCGCCTCGCGCTGCGCGTGGCGTAGCCCGTCGTAATCAACGGCCGCGAGCGCCTGCTCGAGCGCCTTGGGAAAATCGCCGCTGTCGTAGCGCAGGCCGCTCGGCGACACGTGCGGATAGGATTCGCGCGGGATGAGATTGCGGCGGCGTACCTCGGCGGGATCGAGACCGAGCCGCGTGGCCACGAGATCCACCAGCCGCTCCATCACGAAAGCGCCCATCGTCATGCCGACGCCGCGGTAGGCACCCAGCGGCGGCTTGTGCGTGGCCACCGCGATGGCCTCCCACGCGTAGGCCGCCGTCAGATATGGACCGGGCAGGATGCTCGCGGTCCCGAGCGGCTCGAGCATCGCCGTCAGCGGATAGATGTGGTATGCGCCGGCATCCGACACGACACGCGATTTCAGGCCGAGCAGCCGTCCGTCGGCGGCCGCGGCCACCTCCGCCTCGACGCGTTGCTCGCGCGCCTGCGCGGCGGCGGCGAGATTCTCGCGACGCGTCTCGATCCACTTGACGGGGCGGCCGAGACGTCGCGCGAGGGCGGCCACCACGAGGTCTTCGGGGAACACGTGCATCTTGAGCCCGAAGCCACCGCCGACGTCGGGCGCGATCACACGCACCCGCGCCTGGGGCAGCTCGAGCGCCGTGGCCAGTGCGCGCCGCATGATGCTCGGCGTCTGGGTCGACGCCCACACCGTCAGCGCCTCGCCGTCCCAGTCGGCAACGACGCCTCGCGGCTCGAGTGGCAGCGCCGTGAGCCGCCCGTGGCTGAAGGTCTCGCGCACGACGAGGTGCGCGTGGTCGAACGCGCCTTCGACGTCGCCGCGGCGCTGGGTGCGTCGGAACAGCACGGCGTCGGCGCGGAGCGCCTCGTCCAGCGTCGTGCAGGCCGGCCGCACGTCGTAGTCGACGCCGATCCGCTCGACCACGTCGGCCGCCGCACAGGCGGAGGTCGCGACCACCACGGCCACCGCCTCGCCGCAGAAGCGCGGCTCGCGCGCGAGTGCGGGCCACGCCGTCGGCGTGAAGCCGCCGCCGCTCACCCGCGGCGCCAGGTCGGCGATAGCGAGATCAGCGGGTCCGAACACCGCAATGGCGCCCGTAATGTCGCGCGCGGTCACGGCGTCGATGCGCTGCACGGCGGCGTGGGGATGCGGGCTGCGGACGAACGCCGCGTGCAGCATACGCGGCAGCACGATGTCGTCGACGTAGCGCCCCTGCCCACGGAGCAGCCGCGGATCCTCCACGCGTTTCACCCGCGAGCCGGTATACCGAATCAGGAACCGCCCTTCACCCGCGGCAGCACTTCACCGGCGATGAGCTCGAGCTGCTCGAGGCCCCAGTCGAGCGGATTGAGCACGATCCAATCCACGCCGTTGTCGAGCGCGGCGATGCGCGCGCTGATTCGCTCGGCCACTTCCTCCGCGGTTCCGAGCAGGTAATACGTCTTCCAGTAATCGAGATCCATGCCCGAGTACACGGAGAAGCGCGGGATGGCCGACTCCGGCCTCTCGCCCTTCTTGAGCACCCACACGAAGTTGGAGTAGACGCGCCCGATCTTCGCGGGATCGCGACCGGCCTCGCGGGCGAAGCGCTGCACCTTGAGCCAGTCGCCCTTCACCATCTCGGGCGTTGCGGAGGAGTGCGGCACCCACGTGTCCGCGTACTTGGCGATGCGGCGGAGCACGGGGTCGATGTTCGGCACCGTCTGGCC
>QHSO01000233.1 GCA_003220475.1 Candidatus Rokuibacteriota bacterium
CTCCTTTATATGACAACCGATCAGCTCGCCGACCTGCGGGACAAGGTCACCGCCCACCGGACGTTCCTGGAGGCGTACGCGGCGGAGCCGACGCTGGCCCAGCTCGTCGCGGGCGTCGATCACGAAATCGCGCGCCGCTTTGCCGGCCGCTTCATCGACCTGGGGCTCGACGACCAACCGGCGCGTCTGGATCCGGGCTTCGTCAACGCGCTGCTCACCGCGATCGATGAACGCCTCGAGAGCACGGCGCCTCGCCCATCGCCGTGGCGCGAGCTGTTCAGCGGGGAGCGCGAACAGCGCGCCGGGTACTTCCTGTCACGCGACAAGAAGCTGCTGTTCATGCTGGTCGAGGCGCGTCGCGAGGCGGGCAACTTCGTGGACAACCGGGAGGTCATCGCGGTGGCGACGACGCTCGCCAGCATCCTGACGCTCGCGTCGGTGGTGTGGCTCTTCAAGCGCGTCACCAAGCCGCTGGTGATGTTCGCCGTGTTGCTGTTGAGCCTGGCGTGGTCGCTGGGCATCGTGACGCTCACGATCGGGCATCTCACGGTCTTTTCCGTGATGTTCATGTCCCTCTTCGTCGGCCTCGGGATCGATTACGGCATCTACTTTCTCTTCCGCTACGAGGAGGAGAAGGCGTTCGGCCGCACGATCCACGCCGCCGCCGAGGTCACCGCGCGTCGTGCGGGGCCCGGCATATTGTTCGCCGCGCTCTCCGCCGCCGGGACATTCGGCGTTCTGACGCTCACCGAGTTCCGCGGGATCGTTGAGTTCGGCTTCATCGCCGGCATGTCGATTCTCATGGCATTCGTCGCGATGATGACGCTCTTCCCCGCCGTGCTGGTGATCCTCGATCGGCGGACGTCGCCACGCGTCGTCCTCCCGGCAGCGACGAGCGGCGGCGGGCGCCGCCCGGGCGTTCGAACGCTCGAGCGGCTGACCGCGTATTCCCACACGATTCTCGTGGTCACCCGCGTCGTGACCGTGCTCTCGCTCGTGGCGCTGTCGATGGTGCGCTTCGACTACAACCGCCTCAACCTCCAGGCGAAGCGCACCGAGTCGGCCGTCTGGGAGCTGAAGATCCTGGCGTCGGGGCGCTCGGCATTCCCGGCATTGGCATCGGCCGACGGCCTCGACGACCTCCAGGCCAAGCGCGACGCGTTCATGCGTCTGTCGACGGTGTCCGACGTGGTCAGCATCCTGAACGTGGTGCCCGACCATCAGGCCGAGAAGACCGTTCTCATCCGCGGCCTGGCGACGATCCTGGGGCCCGTGCGCGTCGCACCGGCCACCGACGAGGACCCAGGGCCGCTGCGCGCCGCGCTCACAAGCGTGCGTCGACGACTCGACATCGCCGTCCGCGAAGCCGGTGACGAGACCGCATCGCAGACGCTCGCGTCGGCCGCCCGCCGGGCGCAGTCGCTGCTCGATCGGTTGCAGCACATCGGCCCGACGACGGCGCGCCGGCTCGCGGAGATCCAGGCGCAATTCCGCGACGACTTCATGGCGGACCTGCAGCGGGTGCAGAGCAACCTGGCGCCGCGACCGATGACGGTGGCCGACCTGCCCGAAGAGGTCACGCGGAAGTTCGTCGGCCGCAGCGGCACGTTCCTCATGCAGCTCTATCCGTCGGTCAACACGTGGGACCGGGACGGCGTGGCGCAGTTCGTGTCCGAGCTCCGCTCGGTGGACCCGACGGTGACCGGCTCGCCGGTGATCGGCTATGAAGCCGGTCGCATGATGGAGCGCGCGTATTTCGAGGGGACGCTCTACGCGCTCGTCCTCGTGCTCGTGCTGGCCGGCCTCGTGCTCCGCCGGTGGCGCACGACGCTGCTCGCCGTGCTGCCGATGGTCCTCGGCACGCTGTGGACAATCGGCGTCATGCGGCCGGTCGGTCTGTCGTTCAACCTCGCCAACGTCTGGGCGCTTCCGCTGATCATCGGCGCTGCGGCGGAGTACGGACTGAATGTCGTGCTGCGCTATCAGGAAGCCGCGAGCGACGGCGGGCCCGGCCTTGGCCGTAGCACGATCATGGCGGTTGTCCTCAACGGGCTGACGACGATCGCAGGCTTCGGCAGTCTCATGGTCGCGCGCCATCAAGGCATCTTCAGCCTTGGCCTCCTGCTCACGATCGGCGCGGTCGCGGGCCTGGCCG
The DNA here is from genome assembly GCA_003220475.1 of Candidatus Rokuibacteriota bacterium. Lineage (GTDB taxonomy): Bacteria > Methylomirabilota > Methylomirabilia > Rokubacteriales > CSP1-6 > AR12. The sequence goes on from QHSO01000233.1 coordinate 2,156, forward strand.
CGGCCTTGATCGTGCTCCCTCCACTTCTGCGTCGGTGGTGCCCGGCCGAGCGGACGACGACCGCGAAGGTCGAGGTTCGCAGGGCGGCGAGCCTGGTGGTGCTGGTGAGCGTCGTGTTCGCGATGCCGTTCGCGGTGGCCGGGCGAGCCGCGGCGGGCGAGCCGACAGAGCAGGTCCAGGCGGCGGTCACCGAGCTGTATCGACTGCTCGGTCCCAGCAGTTCGGGGTCCGCCGACCGCCGGCAACGAGAAGAAGTGGCTGCCGTCGTACTGGATCGGCTGTTCGACTGGAGGTCGATGGCACGGCAAGCGCTGCAGCACCATTGGGACGAACGAACGCCGCCCGAGCGGGATGAATTCATCCGGCTCTTCGCCGACGTCTTCCGGCACGCATACCTGGCCCGGATGTCGCTGGTCGACGCAACCAAGTTCCGCTATCTCGGCGACCGAATCATGGGTGACAAGGCCACGGTCGACACGCAGGTGACGACCAAGCGCGGCAGCAGCATCGCCGTCGCCTATCTCGCGGCGCGGGGAGCGGAGCCGCGTTGGCTCGTCGAGGACGTCCGCGTCGAGGGCATCAGTCTGATCGCCAACTATCGCACGCAGTTCGCCTCGATCATCTCGCGGTCGTCGTACGAGGACCTCGTCAAGCGTCTCCGCGAGCGGCTGCGGGAGCATTGAGTCGCGCGGTGCGCCAGCCGATCCACAGCACGCCGAGCAGCGTCCCCCCCATGACGACGGCGTTCTGCCAGGAGGCCAGCGTCCAGTGTCCCGCATACGTCCAGCTGGCGTCGCTGAACGGCCAAAAGTAGCGAATGGGAAGGCCGCCGGTCCCGACGACGTCCAGGAGTAGGTGCAGATGAAAGCTCACCGCGGCGAGCGCTGCGGTGGGCCACCGCCGGTCGGCGAGCGCCACGACGAGAAGAAGCCAGAGCACGATGAACAGCAGTCCGTGGCCGGCCGCGCGATGCACGGCATCGTACGCGTGTTGCCCCCAGAGGATTCCGATTCCGTCGAGGTCCGGAAGGACGCCGGCCCCCACGATGAGCCAGCGGTCTCTCATCGTCCGATGACCGGCGGCGCCGACGATCCAGCTCAGTCCGATGTGAGTGAAGAAGTGCAGCGCCGTCAGCATGAGCGCACGTCGGCTCGACGATACTTCAGTCCGCGGTTCCGCGCCCGACGGCCGCAATGAAGCGTGCCGTTGCTGTCCTCTGCATTCTCGCGCTCCCCGCGCTCTCGGGATGCGCCTCGTCCGCGCCCGCGCGTCAGCAGGCCGGTCGTCCCTTCGACGACGTGCGCCGGTTGACCGTCGTCGTCTCCGGCGAGAGCCAGTTCAACGTCGTCGAGCACAGCGCCGAGCCGGGCCGGACGTTCGACGCGCTGCTGAAGTGGAGTCGGTACGGGACGCTCCTCAAGCCCATCGCGGGCCTCGTCCATCAGGCGATCAACTGGCTCATGGCGTCGGACAGCAAGACCGACGCCGCCGGCGACCTGCGTGACGTCTCCCCATCGCAGCTGGTCGCGCGAGCCTTCGAGGAGACGGTGCGGGCGAGCGGACGCTTCGAGGAGATCCGCACGCTCGGGCGTGAGCCGGTCGGCGACGATCGACGGCGCGACGACGTCGTCGTGCGTTTGACCGTGCCGGCATGGGGACTGGTGCGCGTGAGCGACGGCGATCCCGGTCTTCTGTCGGCGTTCGCCGACGTGCGCGCCGAGATGATCGCGCTCGACACTGGCACCGTGCTCTGGAAGAACGACGAGGACGTCACGGATTCCGAGCGACTGCCGTTGAAGTCGTTCACCGGCGATCGGCCGCTCACGCGCCAGCGCCTGATCGACGTGCTGCAGCGCGCCGGGCGGCGGATGGCCAACGAGCTGCTCTACGCGCGGAGCGCCGGCCGCTGAGCACGCCCAGGCGCCGACTACTCGACTCGGACGCCGCGACTCGCCTCGACGATTGTCACCGCGCCGTAGAGCGCGCTGAACAATACGATCCATAACGTGAGCGCGATCATCCCTGGCGGCCAGGCCAACAAGCTGGCGCCAAGGACGACTGACACGGCGCCCATGACGACTTGCCAGCGCCGCCGCGCACCGCCGAAGACGCCGGCGCCTATTGCCATGTCGAGCAACCCGTTGAGGACCGCCCAGATCGACACGACCGCGCCAAGCCGCTCCCAGGGCCGTCCGGCGGTAATCGGCCCCGCGAACGCCGCGAGCGCGATGCCGAGCGTCATCACGGCACGCGCCGCAACGCCGAGCCGCTCGTGGGCCGGCAGCCGGGTGAGGATCAGTCGTCCAATGGCGAGGCCGGCGTCGATGAGCACGAAGCAGCCGAACAGGATCAACAGCATCGCCGCCACGATGCCGGGCATGAGAATGGCAAGCACGACCAGCAGCAACGCGGCCAGCCCGAAGATGAGGCTGAGGCCGCCGCGCGCAAACAGCGGCCACCTGGCGGGCGTGGGCCGTGAGCCGATCACCGAGTCGGCGGTGGCGGCGCGCTGACCGCCGCGCCGCCGGCGTCTCGCCCTGCCCCGCCGGCGTGACGCGCGCCGCCGCGCGCTTCGTATCTGACCCGGAGCTTGGCCACGAGGTCCGCGTAGCCGGAGCGCTGGATGATCGAGTTGAACTGCGCGCGATAGTTCGCCGCGAGGCTGACGCCGTCCAGCAGCACGTCGCAGGCCCGCCAGCGATCATCGCGGGCGAGCATATGGTAGTCGACGGGAACCCTCTCGCCTTGCTTCGTCACGATGACGGTTCGGATCACGCCACGGTCGCCGTCCACGGTGTCGCCGAGGTATTGGATGTTGTCGGTCAGGTACGTCTCGATCTTCGAGATGTACGAGTGCTCGAGCAGGTCCGCGAAGAGCCGCGTGAACTCTTCGCGCTCGGCGGCGCTGCGCAGCTGCCAGTGCGGCCCGAGGCTGCGCCGAGCGATCTCGGCGAAATCGAAGATGTCCTCGGCGAC
>QHSO01000234.1 GCA_003220475.1 Candidatus Rokuibacteriota bacterium
GAAGCCTGGAGCAGGATCGGTGTCGAGCAGTTTCATGACCGTGCGCACTTCGTCGGCCCCACGACGCTCGCGGTGGGTGCCGATCGGCTCGTCGGTCGGCACGTGCTCATCGCGGCCGGCGCGATGCCCGCGCCGCTTCACTTCGCCGGTGCGGAGCGGCTGACGACGAGCGAGCAGTTCATGAACCTCGAGGAGCTGCCGCCGCGCCTGGTTTTCGTCGGCGGCGGCTACATCTCGTTCGAGTTCGCGCATGTGGCGGCGCGGGCCGGGGCCGAGGTGACGATCGTGCACCGCGCCCGCCGCCCGCTCGAGGGCTTCGATCCCGACCTCGTCGACCTGCTCGTCAAGCGCTCGCGCGAGCTCGGCATCAAGATCGAGCTGGGCATCGACGTCCGGGGCATCGACACGACCGCGACGGGGCTGGTCGTGCGGGGCGTCGGCAGTGAGGGCGAGCGGCGCTTCGAGGCCGACATGGCGGTCCACGGCGCCGGCCGCGTTCCCGAGATCGACGATCTCGACCTCGACGTCGCGGGGGTCAAGCGCGAGCCGCGCGGTATCGTGGTGAATCAGTTCCTACAGTCGGTGTCCAATCCGACCGTCTACGCCGGCGGCGACGCCGCCGCGAACGGCCCGCAGCTCACGCCGAAGGCCGACCACGATGCGGCCGTGCTGACAGCGAATTTTCTGGAGGGCAATCATCGGACGGTGAACTACGAAGGCTTTGCCTCGGCCGTGTTCACCGTGCCGCCGCTCGCCTCGACGGGACTGAGTGAGGCGGACGCTCGCGCGCGGGGCTCGAAGCTTCGCGTGAACTTCCAGGAGACTTCGGGCTGGTTCAATACGCGCCGCACCGGGGAAACCGTCTCGGGCTTCAAGGTCCTCGTTGACGAGGAGACGAAGCGCGTGCTCGGCGCCCATCTCCTGGGCCCTCAGGCCGACGAAGTCATCAACCTCTTCGCGGTCGCCATCCGGCTGGGTCTGCGGGTCGACGACCTGAAGGAGACGCTCTTCTCGTATCCGACCTTCGGCTCGGACATCCGCTTCATGCTGTGACGGCGCCCGATCAGCCGATCAGCCCCAGCGCCCGCGCCACCCGCTCGGCGGTGATCGGCAGACGCGTGATGCGCACACCCGTCGCGTCCTCGATGGCATTGGCGAGCGCGGCGGCGGGCGGACCGATCGGCGGCTCGCCGATGCCGCGCGCGTTGAACGGCCCCAGGCCTTCGCCGGACTCGACGACGAGCGCTCGCACGTCCGGCACATCGACCGCCGTCGGGATCAGGTAGGTCGAAAACGACGTCGTCAGATTGATGCCGTCCTCGAGGACGACTTCCTCCATCAGCCCGTAGCCCAGGCCCTGCACGGCGCCGCCCTCGATCTGGCCCTCGACCGACTGCGGGTTGATGGCGCGGCCGACGTCGTGGGCGGCGGCGTAGCGGAGCACCCGCACGACGCCCGTTTCCGTGTCCACCTCGACCTCGGCGGCGTGCGCGCCGAAGGTGTAGTCGGGAAACACCTTGCCCGAGCCCTTGGCGAGATCGACGGGCTCGCCGGCCGGCGCGTGATAGACGCCGAGATGGCTGCGCGGCACACCGGTGCGCGCGCACTCGCGCAGCACGTCGGTCATCGGCAGCGCGCGCCCGTCGTGCGTCACCACGCCGTCCTCCTCCATGTCGATCGCGTCGACATCGGCGCCCAGCATGGTGGCGGCCACGCGTAAGAGCGGCGCGCGCAGCTCGCGCGCGGTCTTGAGCACCGCGTTGCCCGACATGTAGAGCTGCCGGCTCGCCGTCGTCGTCCCGGCCAGCGGCGTGAGCGCGCTGTCGGAAACGTGGACCGAGATGCGCGACAGCGACACGCCGAGCACCTCGGCGGCGATCTGGCAGAGCGATGAGGCCTGGCCGCCGCCCACGTCGGGGCAGCCGCAGCGCACGACGAGGCTGCCGTCCATCTCGAAGCCGACCCACGCGCTGGCCCAGTCGTGCAGCCAGACGATGCGGCCGTACGGCTGAAAGTTGCAGGCGAGCCCGCGGCCCACGCGCACGTGCGGTGCGCGCGGCGGTGTCGGCGGTCCCAGCGCGGCCCACACACGCTCGGACAATTCGGGGATCGCGACGTGCGTCTCGATGACCTGCCCGACCGGCAGCGTGTCGCCGCGGCGGAGCGAATTCACGTGGCGGACGGCGACGGGGTCGAGCCCGAGCGTGCGCGCCACGCGGTCCATCTGCGACTCGTAGGCGAACACCGTCTGCATCGCGCCGAAGCCGCGCATGGCGCTGGTCGGCGGATTGTTGGTGTACGCCACGCGCGCGTCGACCTCCACCGCGGGGACGCGATACGGACCGGCTGCGGTCACCGTCGAGTAGAGCAGCACCAGCGCCGAGAGATAGGCATACGCGCCCGCATCGGCGAGCAACTCGATCTGCTGAGCGACGACCTCGCCGCGCGCGTTGGCCGCCGTCCGATAGCGCAGCCGATACGGATGCCGCTTGGCGCGCGACAGCAGCGACTCGTGCCGCGTCCACACCATCTTCACCGGGCGTCCCGTCTTCAGCGCGAGCAGCCCGAGGTACGCCTCGACGGTGACATCCTCCTTGCCGCCGAAGCCGCCGCCGAGATAGGTGCCGATGACCCGCACGCGGTTCTGCGGCACCTGCAGCACCTCCGCGACGTCGCGAAAGTGCTCGATGACCTGGGTCGAGAGCCGGATCGTGATCACGCCGTCGGAGTCGATCCACGCCACGCCGGACTCGGGCTCGAGATAGGCGGCGTCCACCATCTGCGTCGTGTATTCGCCTTCGACGACGACGGCCGCGTCAGTGAGCGCGCGCGCGACGTCACCGCGCGCGATGTGCCAGTGCGCGAGCAGATTGCCCGTGCCGTGCACGGCCGGCGCGCCCGGGGCCAGCGCCGTCTCGGGCGTGAAGACGCCGGGCGTCGGCTCGTACTCGACCTCGATCGCCTCCACCGCGGCCTGCGCCGCCTCGAGCGTTTCCGCCGCGACGAGCGCGACGGGCTCGCCCTGGTGTCGCACGCGCTCCTCGGCCAGCACGTGCAGCGTGGCGCGCAACGGGCCCACGGCCGTCGTCTGACCCGGCACATCGGTCGACAGCGTGTTGCGCGGCACGTCCTTGGCCGTCAGCACGACCGCGACGCCGGCCATGGCGGCGGCGCGCGTCGTGTCGAGCCGCGCGATCCGCGCCGACGGATGGGGCGAGCGCAGCACCGCGGCGTGCAGCATGCCGGGCAGCGCCCAGTCGGCGGCATACGCCGTCGCCGCCGCGACCTTGTCGCGCGCGTCGTGGCGGACGACGGGCTGACCGACGACGCGCAGACCTTCGCGCGTGATGACGGCGTCAGCCATGGTGACGCTCTCCGCGCGCATAGGCCTCGACCGCATCGACGATCTTGGTGTAGCCGGTGCAGCGGCAGAGGTTGCCTTCGAGCGCGGCGCGGATGGCCTCGCGATCGGGGCGCGGCTCGCGCTCGAGGAAGGCGAGCGTCGTCAGCAGCATGCCCGGCGTACAGAAGCCGCACTGCACCGCGCCGTGGCGTATGAACGCTTCCTGCAACGGGTGCAGGCCGCCATTACGCTCGAGGCCACGCAGCGTCGTCACCGCGCGGCCGCGCAGGCCCGCGGCCAGCACCAGGCACGACGACGCCGGCCGGCCGTCGAGCAGCACCGTGCACACGCCGCACACGCCCTCGTCGCAGCCCTCCTTGACGTCGAAGATGCCGAGCGTGTCGCGCAGCAGCTCGAGGAGCGTCTGGTTGGCGCGCACCTCGACCTCGCGCGGGCGGCCATTGAGGACGAGCCGCGCGATCATCGTCGCGCCCGCTCGACGGCGCGGGCGAGCGCGCGGCGGCACAGCACGCCGGCGACGTGACGGCGGTACGCGCCCGACACGAAGGCGTCGGATGCACCGGCCGGTCCGCCACGCCGCCGAACGCCAGTCGCGCGTCGTCCACACGGCCGAGACGGTCGAGCCGGACGAGCGCGACCACCGCCACGATCGCGAAGTCTCCGGCGCGCCGCGAAATCTCCTCGACGGCCCAGCCGTGCGCCGCCATCGCGGCAATCTCGACGCCCGTCACAATCTCGCCCGGCGCCAGCGCGGTTGTCAGCGGACCGGTGAAGAAGTCGCGCGCGGCCACCGTGCGCCGTCCCGATGCCGACGCCACCACCAGCCGTGCGTCCAGCGCCGTCATGACCGCGGGTAGCTCCGCCGCCGGATCCGCGTGCGCCAGGCTTCCACCGACGGTGCCCAGCGTGCGGACGCGAACGTTGCCGATCAGCCGCGCCGCCTCCGCCAGGACGGGGCAGCGGCGCGCGATCGTGTCCGACTCTTCGAGCTCGTGATAGCGCACCAGCGCGCCGATGCGGAGACGACCGTCGTCGGCCGTGACGTCGCCGAGCGGCAGACTGTTGATGTCGATCACCACGCGCGGCCGCGCGAGCCGATAGTGCAGGATCGGGATCAGGCTTTGCCCGCCGGCCAGTATCTTCGCGTCGTCTCCGTGTTCGCGCACCAGCCCGAGCGCGTCGTCCAGCGTTTCCGGCGCCACATACTCAAACCCGTACATCACTCAATCTCGCTCGCGAAAAATTGGCCACCGGCTCGCCCCGAACGAATTGCCGCTTTCGAGCGCCGGCTTCGCCGCCTCGCGCAGAATGAATTGCCACTCTTCGAGCGCCGGCTTCGCCGGCGCAATCCTATTCTGGGGGGAAGCAGGGAGGCGAAGCCCCCCTTCGAGTGATCACACATCCCATCCCCCATCCACGGTAATCGACTGGCCGGTCATGTTCTGCGAGGCGTCGGAAGCGAGGAAGACGACGGCGTCGGCGATGTTGCGTGCCGTGGTCACGCGGCGCAGCGCCATCTCCTGCAAGTATTCCTCGCGCACCTGCTCGGGCGTCCAGCCGCGCTTGCGCGCTTTCTCGCGACAGAGTCGATCCATGCGCGGGCCGTCCACGATGCCGGGATGGAGCGCGTTGACGTTGATGTTGTACGGCCCTGCCTCGAGCGCCACCGTGCGCGTCAGGCCACGCAGCGCCCACTTCGACGACGAGTACGCCGCGCGCATCTTGTAGCCGCGCAGCCCCGAGGTGCCGCTGATGTTGACGATCTTGCCGTAGCGCTGCGCGATCATCGTCGGCAGTACGTGCTTGATCGGCAGGAACGTCCCTTTGACATTGACGGCAAGCACGTCATCCCAGTCCTCGGTCTTGATCTCCCACACGGGCGTCTCGACGGGCCCGGTGACACCGGCCCCGTTGACGAGGACGTCGATGCGTCCCCCGAGCGCGCTCTTCGTGCGCTCGACGAGCCGCTGGACCGCCGCCTCGTCCGTGACGTCGGTGGGCTCGACGAGCGTCCGGCGGCCGAGCTTCTCGACGTCGCGCGCGAGCGTCTCCAGCGGTCCGCGCTCCCGGGCGGCCAACGCGACGTGCGCGCCCTCGCGCGCGAGCGCCAGGCAGATCTCCGCGCCCATGCCCTTGGCCGCGCCAGTGACGATGGCAACGCGGCCCTCGAGATTTGCGCTCATCGAACGCGACCGCTACCGCCGTCGCGCGGCAATCCAGCGCTCCATCTTCGCCTCGAGCACGCTCAGCGGCATGCCGCCCTCCTCCAGTACCGCGTCGTGAAAGCTCCGCACGTCGAACGCCGCGCCGAGCGCCGCCTCGGCCCTGCGTCGCAGCTCCAGGATCTTGAGCTGGCCGATCTTGTAGCCGAGCGCTTGCGCCGGCCACGCCATGTAGCGCTCGACCTCGCGCTCGGAATTTTCCCGCGGCTCGCCAAGGTAGTCGATCGCTTGCTCGCGCGTCCAGCCCTTGGCGTGAAGGCCGACGTCGACGACCAGCCGCTTGGCGCGGAACAGCTCGCCCCACAGCATCCCCATGCGGTCGTGACGGTTGCCATAGGCGCCGAGCTCGGTTCCGAGACTTTCCGCGTAGAGTGCCCAGCCCTCGCCGAATGCGTTGTACCACGCGAACCGGCGAAAGCCCGGCAGCCGCCGGTTTTCGCGCTGCAGCGTCATCTGCAGGTGGTGGCCCGGCACGGTCTCGTGCAGGAACAGGCTGCGCGAGATCGCCATGGGGCGCCCGTCCGTCAGCGGTGCGGCGTTGAGGTAGAAGACGCCGGCGCGCGCGCCGTCCGGCGAGGCCGGCACGTAGCTCGAGGGCATGCCTCGCTCGCGAAACGTCTCGATGCGCCGGATCTCGAAGCCCGCTTTCGGGAACCGTCCGAACAGCGTCGGCAGCTTCGCTTCCACCGACGCGCGGAACTCGGCGTACGCCCGCAGCAGCTCGTCGGCGCTCGCATAGCGTGCGGGTGGCGCCTCGCCGGCGCCCGCGATCTCCGCATTCAGCCGGTCGATCTCCCCGGAGATCCGGGTCACCTCGCGCTCGCCCAGCGCGGAGATCTCCTCGGGCGTCAGGCTCGTCGTCGTCCCGCTGCGCACCGCGAAGGCATACATCGCCTTGCCGGCGGGCAGGTCGTCTCGGTGAGCACCCGGCGCGTCTCGTCATCGAAGCTGGCCGGGAAGGTGGCGATCGGTTGGTAGAAGACGCTCGCGCGCGGATCGCTCACGATGTGGGCGTCCAGCTGCGGCAGCACCTTCACCATGATCGCGCGCGGCTGCGTGACGCCGCGCTCGATGCCGGTGCGCATGTTGGCGATCGCCGTGTCGATCCACGTCACGAAGCCATCGACCCGACCCAGGAAGTCTTCGTAGTTCTGCCGCGTCTTGAACGGATGCACGCCGCGGCCAGTGCCGATGACCGCGAACTCGCTCGGCAGACTGCGTCCGACCTGGTCGATGGGAAGCAAGTGCCACGGCAGGCGCAGACGCTCTTCGCAGGTTTCGAGGTTGAACTCGAAGATGTCGCGCGTCACGCGCTCCGGCTCGTCGAGCGCGGCCGCGTCGATCCGGCGCAGCTGGCTGAGATAGCGTGAGCACAGCGCGGCCAGCCCGGTGCGGTATTCCTCGCCGATGAAGTTGGCGAGCGCGCGGTCGTACTGGCGCAGCCCGGCTTCGCTCGCGGTGAAGGGATGGTATGGCGTGACGTCCCGGTCGTAGTCGCGCACGAGGTCGCCGAGCCGGGGCATCGGCGCGGGCGGCCGCGCCGTGCAGGCGGCGATGAGCGCGATCGTCGCGACGAGCGCGACGCAGGTGAACCCCACCAGCCGCCGGCTCACACGTATCCTTCGCGGCGGTCGTGTTCGCGCGCCTGCGTCGAGCGCTCCGCCGGCGGCCCGAAGCCGCCGCCGCCACACGTCTCGATGAGCAGGAGGTCGCCGCGCGTGAGGCGCAGGCTGACCTTGCCGCCGACGTCACGGGCGCCCGGCGTGCCGGGGTTGAGCGTGATGCGATACGGTAGTCCGTCACGGCCGCCGTGTACGCCCCACGGCGGCACCACGCGGCGGTCGAGCATGCTGGTCAGCGTCGCCTCGGGCGCGACGACGCGATATGCGCGGCGAAAGCCGAGGCCGCCGCGGTGCCGGCCGTCGCCCCCCGAGCCTGGTCGCAGCGCGTGCTCCTCGACGCGCAGCGGGTATTCGGCCTCCACCACCTCGCTCGGCGTGTTCATCACGTTCGACATGTACACGCGGATGGCGCTCGCGCCATCGCTGGCCACGCCCGCGCCCTCGCCGCCGCCGTGCGTCTCGTTGAAGATCGCCCAGCGGCCGTCCGGCGTGCGCGCGCCGAAGATGAGCACGCCCGACGTCGCCGGCCCGCTTGCCGTCACCCGATCGGGCAGGGCGGAGGCCAGCGCGCGGAAGATCGCGTCGACCGCGCGCTGCGACGTCTCGTGGTTGCCGCCGACGACCGGCCGGTCGACGTCGGCGTTCAGCAGATTGCGCGGCGGCACGATCACGTGCAGCGGCCGGTAACAGCCGTCGTTGGGCGGCACCTCCGGCGCGGCCACCGTCTTGATCGCGTAGTACACCGACGAGCACGCGATGAAGTACGTCGTGTTGACCGGGCCCCGCGCCTGTGGCGCCGTGCCGCTGAAATCGAACGTCGCCTCGTCGCCGCGGATCTCCACGCGTACGCGGATCGGCAGCGGCGCTGCGTCCACGCCGTCGTCGTCCAGCCAGTCCTCGCCCGTCCACACGCCGTCGGGCAGCGCGCGCAGGGCGTCGCGCATCGCGCGCTCGGACGCCGCGTGCAGCGCCTCGAAGCACGCGCTCAGCGTGTCGGCGCCATATCGCTCGACCAGCTCGCCGATGCGTCGCGCCGCGACGTCGTCGGCCGCGAACTGCGCGAAGATGTCGCCGCGCCGCTCGTCGGGGCTCCGGAGATTCGACAGGATGATCTCGATCTTCTCCTCGTCGGGCCCCGCGGCGGAGAACAGGCGCACGGGCGAGATGCGCACGCCCTCCTGGTACGACTCGGTGGCCCACGGCACGTACGAGCCGGGCACCGCGCCGCCGATATCGGCCCAGTGCGCGAGGTTGATCGCGAACGCGACGAGCCGCGTACCGGCGAATACGGGCCGGATCGCCTTCACGTCGGGCAGGTGATTGCCGCCGACCTCCGGCAGGTTCAGGAACCACACGTCGCCCTCGCGCAGGCGCTCGGCCGGGACGCGCTTGAGAAACTCCTTCACCGTGAACGCCATCACGCCCATGTGGATGGGGATGTCGCGTCCCTGCGCGACCAACCGCCCCTCGGCATCGGTCAACGCCGAGGAGAGATCGCCCGCCTCCTTCAGGAGCGGCGAGCGCGCCGAGCGCATGAGCACCACGCTCATCTCCTCCGCGATCGCGTAGAGCGCGTTGCGGACGACCTCGAGCGTGACCGGATGCACCGCGGGGTTCATCCGCCGCGCTCCATGGCAAGCTCGGCCTCGAGGCTCTCCCGGTCGCGAAAGATACTGGCGAGCGCGAGCACGCGGCCACCTGCTCGATACCGCACGCTGGCGTCGCGCCGCTCGAGACTGCCGTCGACCTCGATGGCGTCCCAGCGCTCGGCGTGGCCGACGTAGTTGATGGAGATGTCGTAGTGCTGACTCCAGAAGAACGGCACGTCCTCGAAGACCGCCTGCTCACCGGCGATCGTTCGGGCGACGGCTTGGCCGTGCCGCTGGGCCACGACCCAGTGCTCGATCCGTACGAGGCCTCCGCCGCGCGCATCGGGCCAGCGCGCCGAATCGCCGATCGCGAAAACGCCCGTGGCGGCCGTCTCCAGTCGAGCGTTCACCACGATGCCGTTGTCGACTCGCAGTCCCGACTTCTCCGCAAGCATGGTGGACGGTCTCACGCCCACGCCGGCCACGACGAAGTCCGCGGCCAGCCGCTGCCCGCCTTGCAGGACGACCGCGCCGGGCGCCACCCCGCTCGCCGTCGAGCCGAGATGAAAGACGACACCGTGCTGCTCGTGCAGCGCGCGGACGAAGTCACCGAGCTGCGGGCCCAGCACGCGCTCGAGCGGGCGGGCGCCAGGGGCGACGACCTTCACGTCGAGGTTCCGGGCGCGAAGCGAGGCGGCCACCTCGAGCCCGATGAAGCTCGCCCCGAGCACCACGGCGCGTCTGGCGCCTTCGGCCACCTTGATGATGGCGCGACTGTCCTCCAGCGTTCTTAGGTAGTACACGCGCGGCCCATCCGTTCCGGAAAGATTTAGCCGCACCGGCTCCGCGCCCAATGCGAGCACGATCGCCTCGAAGTGGCGCGTCGTGCCGTCGTCGAGCGTCAAGCGCTTGCCGACGGGATCGAGGCTCGTCACCGTCCGACCGAGCAACAGCTCCACCCCGAGTTGCTCGTAATAGGCGCGCGGGTGCAGCGGGATCCACTCCTCGGGCGCGGCCCCCGACAGATAATCCTTGGACAGGTTGGGCCGGTCGTACGGGGCCTGCGCGTCACGATCGATGAGCGTGATCTCGCCCTGGAATCCGAGGTGTCGCAGCTCCTCGGCGGCGCTGCTGCCGGCGGCGCCGGCACCGATGATCGCGACCGACGCCGGCGCGTTTTCACGCCGCGCCCGGGGCCGTACGGTGCCGGGCTGATCGCGCTTGCCGCCGACGAGCACGGTCTCACCGTGCCGTCGAACCTCGTAGCTCACGAGCGGGTTCAGCGCCGGCGCTCGCAGCGCCTCGCCGGTGCGCAGGCTGAAACAGGCGTGGTGCCACGGACAGCGGACGGTGTCATCGACGACGAGTCCGTCGGCGAGCGGGCCACCGTAATGGCTGCACGTGGCGCCGATCGCATATACGTCGTCGCCGCGGCGCACAACGATGACCGCCGCGCCGTCGACGTGACCGCGCAGCGGCACGCCCTCGGCGAGTGAGGCCATCGGAATGCCGGCCGTGAGGTCGGGACCCTCGAGATTCTGGGGCTCTGAGCTCATCGCATTCTGCTCTGAGTGATCTCGATGATCAGATTGCCGAGCCGATCGGCCGTACAGCGCTGGCCCGGGTAGACGAGGGTCGTCGACCACTCGTCTTCGATGAGCGCGGGGCCGGCGACGGTGGCTCCCGGCGCCAGCGCGGCGCGATCGTAGCGCGGCAGCACCACCTCACCCACGCCCGCGAAGTGAGCGCGCTGCTCGCCGATCACGCCCGGCGTCCCGCTGGGCTCGAACGGCGAGAGCGCCACGGCCACGTCCGGCACGCGCGCGACGACGCGGAGGTTGACGCACTCGACGCTCTCGCCGGTGGCATAGCCGTAGAGCTGGCGGTGGCGCGCCTCGAATTCGCCGCGCAGCGCCTCGGGCGTATCGCGCCACGCGACGTCGATCTCGTAGTTCTGGCCGCTGTAGCGCAGGTCCGCGCTCCACTGCACGGAGATGCGGTCGGCCGCGATGCCCTCGGCGGTCAGCGGCGCCACGCACTGCTCCTGCAGCTCGCGCAGCCGGTTCTCCGCGGGCTTCGCCTCCCACGCTTCGAGCCGCCCGCGATAGGTACGCACAGCGTCGTAGCGCAGCGGCGAAACCAGGCAGCCGAGCGCCGAGAACGCGCCCGAATGCGCCGGCACGAGCACGCGCGCGATGCCGGCCGCGACGGCCAGCGCGCCGGCGTGCACCGGTCCGGCGCCGCCGTAGGCGATCAGCGTGAAATCGCGCAGATCGTAGCCACGCTGCACAGATACCAGACGCAGCGCGCGCAGCATCGCGGCATTGGCGACTTCGATCATGCCGCCGGCGGTCTCGAGCAGCGACAGACCGAGCCGGCGCGCGAGCGTGTCGAGCGCGACGCGCGCGCGCTCGCGGTCGAGGCGAATGGCCCGGCCGTACACGCGCGCGGG
>QHSO01000235.1 GCA_003220475.1 Candidatus Rokuibacteriota bacterium
TGGGCGGCCGGCGTGAATCACTTCGACCGGCCCGGCGAGGCGCTCTTCGTCGCCCGCGACGGTGAGCGGGTCATCGGCGTGGGTGGCCTGAACATCGATCCCTACGCCGCGACGGGCAACGTCGGCCGGGTGCGACACCTCTATGTACTGGCGGCGCATCGGCGCCGCGGCATCGGCGAGCGCATCACGGCCGAAATCATCGCAGCCGCTCGCGGACGGTTCGAGAATCTGCGCCTGCGGACCTCGAATCCCGCGGCTGCGCGGCTCTACGAACGACTCGGCTTTCGCCGCACGGACGACGCGGACTGCACTCACGTCATGCGGATCGACGCTCAGGTCGCCGTCCCACCGCACATCTGATCCCGCTGCCCTGAGGCCAGGGCACGCTGCACGAGATTCAGTGGGCGTGCGGCCGCAGCATCGGTGGGCGCGTCTGCGAATTCGCTACTTTGCTGCAGCGCGACTGGCCTGCGCCTTGCGTGGGGCCGAACGCTCTCGTGAGCGCTTTCGAACGAAGCCGGGCGAGCGTCGCGACGCGGTCGATCGCACTCCTCGTCGTCTGCGCCGTGCTCGTTCCCACGAAGCTGCTCGCACAGGCAAGCATCTATTACGTCTATGACTCGCTGAACCGGCTCGTCGCCGTCGTCGATCAGCAGGGCAGCGCCGCTACCTACACCTACGACGCCGTCGGCAACATTCTTCGCATCGACCGGTTCGAGCCCACCGGTCCGCCCGGCGGCGTGGCGATCTCGCTGTTCGCTCCCCCTGCCGGAGTCGTCGGGACGACGGTGCAGGTGTTCGGCCGCGGATTCGCCGCCGGCATCGCGCAGAACTCGCTGTTCTTCGGCGAGCGTGTCGCGACCCTCGTCGCCGCGGCGCCGAATCGGCTGGTCGCGGCGGTGCCCCCCGGCGCGACGACGGCTCCCATCACGGTGACGTCCCCGTTGGGCTCGGTCACGTCCAGCGCTGTTTTTCGCGTGTTGGGCGAGCTCGCGATCACGCCGCCGATGGCGACGTCGCCCGTGCGTGGGCGCGTCGCGTTCGTGGCGACAGAAGCCGGTGCGCCGGCCGCCGCCGTGCGCTGGGCGGTCAATGGACTCACGGGCGGCGATCCTGCCATCGGAACGATCAGCACCGATGGTTTCTATACGGCGCCCGCGGTTGTGCCGGTGCCTCCGACCGTGACGATCACGGCGACGCATGATCACGGCGGCGCACCGAGCGCCGCGGCGCCCGTGACCGTTCTTCCAGTGTTCCCGCTGTTTCTCGCCGCGCGTCCGGTCAGTATCGCCGCCGCCGTCCCGCCGTTGCGGGTGGACCGCAATGTGAGTGCGGCCGTCAGCGTCAGGGTGGAGACACCGCACGGTCCGACGTTGAGCGTGAGCGCGCCGGTGTCGGTCGAGATCGAACCGGTCATTCTCGCGCTCGACCCCGCACGCGCCGCACCAGGCGAGCCGGTCGCGCTGACAATCACCGGCCGCGGCTTGAGCGGCACGATCTCGCTCGTGTTCCGCAGGAACAACGCCGTGGACTCGAGCGTGGCGATTGCCGACTTTTCGGTGGACGCGGACGGAACGCGCGCCACGGCACACGTGACGATCGACGCGTCTGCGTCCGTCGGCGCCCGCGTCGTGCAGATCGCGACCGCGGAACGCGCGTCGAGTCCCGCCGGCACCGGCGGAAACGTATTCACGATCGAGTGACTGAGTTTCCAAGGAGACAGCCATGCGTGCGCTGCTGAACGTTGCGATCGCCCTGCCCCTCGTCTGGGCCATCACGCTGACCGCACCTGCGCTCGCGCAGACGTTCAGCAGCGGCAGCAGCGGGGCCGACGGCGCCTTCACGCCGACAACCAACACGACGCTGACGCTGCCGGCGAACGGCGTCTTCAACTTCACCACCATCAGCATTCCGTCGGGCGTCATCGTCCGCTTCACGCGTAACGCCGCGAACACGCCGGTGACGCTCCTCGCCACAGCCAGCGTGACGATCGCCGGGACGCTCGAGGTCTCCGCCACCAACGGCGGCAACGTCGTCGACGGCACGTTCCTCGGTAGCAACGCGGGCGCCGGCGGTCCCGGCGGCTTCGACGGCGGTAGCGGAGCAAACGGTGTGGCCGCGGCCATCGGGGGGACGGGTCTCGGCCCGGGCGGCGGCGGTCCCGGCGCGGGGGCCGGCTATGCGGCGGCGGGCGGCGGCGTCTCACCCACCGGCATGCCCGGCGCGCCGTATGGCAATGCCGAGCTACTGCCGTTGATCGGCGGCTCGGGCGGCGGCGGCGGCGATGCCGCGCTCGGCACCACGAGCGCAGGCGGCGGAGGCGGCGGGGGCGCCATCCTGATCGCCTCGTCGGGCACGATCACGCTGACCGGCACCATCAATGCGCGCGGCGGCAGCGGCGGCGGCGGCAACAATCCGGGCGGTGGCGGCAGCGGCGGCGCGATCCGGCTCGTCGCGACGACGATCAACGGCGCCAACGGAACGCTCGACGTGAGGGGCGGCTCGGGCAACAGCGGCATCGGTATCGGCAGCGGTGGCGGCTCGGTCGGGCGGCTCCGCGTCGAAGCCTACACGAACAGCGCGGTCCTCAACGTCAACGCCATTGCGCCATCCGTCGCGCTCCCGTCCGCCGTCGCGCTGGCCAACGGCCCGACCCTGACGATCACGGCCATCGGCGGCGTGGTGACGCCGGCGGCGCCGACGGCGTCGTTCAGCATGCCGGACATCACGCTGCCCGCGGCGATTGCAAACCCCGTGACGCTGACGCTCACCGGAACGAACATCCCTCCTGGCACCACCGTGATCGTCGTCGTCAACGGGCAGACGGGCGGCAGCATCGCCGTCTCGACGACGCTCAGCGGCACGATGGCCTCGACGCGCGCCACCGCCGCAGTGACGATTCCTACCAATCGCCCCTGCGTCGTGAGCGCATCCGCGACGTTCACACCGGTGACGGCAGGCATCGCGCCGGTGACGATCGCCGTCGCGCAGCGCGACGTCGTCGACAGCGAGCCGCGCTGACATGCGAGGCTGGCTGGCACGACGCGGGCTCGTTCGGAGCATCTTCGAGGTGCTGCTGCTCGTGCAGCTCGGTCACCTCGGCGAGCACCTCGTGCAGCTCGCACAAATCCACCTGCTCGGTTGGCCACCGCCGCAAGCCCGCGGCCTGGTCGCTGCGTTGGACGTCGAGACGGTGCACTTCGCCTGGAATCTCGGCGTGCTGTCCGTCGTGGCCTGGCTGCTGCGGCGCGATGTGAGATCGACGCCGCTTTTGCTGACCTTCGCGTGGGCGGCCGCACACACCACCGAGCACGGATATCTCATCACGCGTGCGGTGCTGAGCGGCGTGCAGGGAGCGCCGGGCATTGTCGGCGCCGGCGGACTTCTCGCGCGCGTCGGTCTTTCGACGCCCGGGCTGACGACGTGGACCCGACCGACCGTGCACCTGGTGTGGAACGTCGTCGAGGTCGGTCTGCTCGGAATCGCGTACGTCGCGTTCGCATGGCCGCGGCTGTCAGCGTTGGCGCGCCGCGGCCTGAGCCTCGCGCCGGGCGCGGCGACCGCGACGCTGGCCGCGCTCGTGCTCGCCTCGTCCGCGACGCGCGCCGATCAACCCGTCACTGCCCACGCGCCGTTCCACGTCGTCATGGATGGACGCAACGAGCTCGTGGGCGTCGCCGTCGCGCCCGATGGCCGCGTGTACGTCTCCGACCGCGGCGCCGGCCTCGTCTATCGTCTGGGCGCCACCGCGATGCCGACGACGGTCGCGCATCTCGACCGTCCAGCGGGCCTGGCGTTTACCGACGACGGACGGTTGCTGATCGCCGAGGAGCAGGCGGGACGGATCCTGCGGCTGGAAGACAATGGCTCGCTGACGGTCGTGGCGAGTGGTTTGAAGACTCCACGCTGGATCGCGACGAACGACGACGGCACGCTCTACGTCACCGCGCACCGCCTCACCTCGCCCGACGGCGCCGACCGACTGGAGGGCCGTGTCGTCGTCCGCATCGACGTCGAGGCGAACAGCGTCTCCGAGGTCGCGACCGGGATCCGTGCGGCGCAGGGATTGACGCGCGTCGACGGCAGCCTCGTGGTGGCCTCCGGCGG
Source organism: Candidatus Rokuibacteriota bacterium (assembly GCA_003220475.1). GTDB lineage: Bacteria > Methylomirabilota > Methylomirabilia > Rokubacteriales > CSP1-6 > AR12. Next base: position 4,108 of record QHSO01000235.1, read on the forward strand.
GCTCGGGCCGGGACCCGCCAGCACCGGCGCGCTGCTCCGCTATCCCGTGCTGCCCGGGGGCGCACTCGCGTCTGCGGAGATCTGGGTTGGCACCGGGCTCAAGCAACCGACGGGCCTCGCGCTCGACGCGCTGGGCGCGGTCTACGTGGCGTCGAAAGCGTTGATGCTCGAGACCGATACCGCGAAGCGCGCCGTCGCGAAGATGCATGCGGACACGGTGCTGACGGACTTCGTCGCGAATCTGGCTGACCCGCAGGGCATCGCCCTGGGCGACGACGGCTCGCTCTATGTGGCCGATGGGAAATCGGGACGGCTCTACCGATTCCAGGCTCCGCCGGCACCAGCGCTCGACGCGCTGCCACCGGCAAGCAAGCTGCGCTCGATCCCGATCAGCGGAACGACGGAGCCGCGCGCCAGGATCGATATCTTCACGAACGATGCGGCCCAGCCGGTTTCGGGCCTTGCCGACGCCGCCGGCCGCTTCAGCATCGCGATCACGCCGGAATCGAACGCGCTCAACGGCATCGAGGTCTATGCCACTGCGTACGGTGGCGACGGCCTCACTTCGGTCGCGGCGACGGCACAACTGAA
>QHSO01000236.1 GCA_003220475.1 Candidatus Rokuibacteriota bacterium
GCTCGGCCACCCCTCCGCGTCATCACGATCGTCGACTTTCAAAGAACCGTCGCAGCAGCGCGGCGCTCTCGTCGGCGAGCACGCCACCGGTTGCGGTCGCACGATGATTCAGCCGCGCGTCGTCGAGCAGTCGGTACAGCGAGGCCACGGCGCCCGCCTTTGGATCGTCCGCACCATACACCACGCGCGCGACGCGCGCGTGCAGCGCGGCGCCGCAACACATCGCGCACGGCTCGATCGTCGCGTAGAGCGTCGCGCCCGTCAGCCGATAGTTCCCGGTCTTCGTTCCGGCTTCTCGCAGCGCGAGCACTTCTGCGTGCGCCGTTGGATCTGCGAGCGCCACCGGCGCGTTGTGCGCGCGTCCGACGATGTGTCCATCGAGGACCACCACGGCCCCGATCGGCACCTCGCCCTCGGCGAGACCCTGCTGGGCCTCGTCGAGCGCCACGCGCATGAAGGCCTCGTCGTGAGAATGGTGGGCCCTAGAGGATTCGAACCTCTGACCCCCGGATTCGTAGTCCGATGCTCTGTCCACCTGAGCTAAGGGCCCCATGGCGGAGAGGCAGGGATTCGAACCCTGGACAGAGCTTTTGGCCCTGTAACCGCTTAGCAGGCGGCTGCCTTCGGCCGACTCGGCCACCTCTCCGACGAAAAAGCTTTCGTAGTATACACCTCGGTCGATCAGCGAGCGGGCGGCGCGGGCGGCGGTGGAATCGCTCCGGTGGGAACCCAGATCCACGCGTACGGCGATGCCGTGGTGCCGTCGCCATAGAGCAGCCAGCGGCCGTGCGGATAGGCGACCACGCGCTGGTCCGGCGCGATCGTCGCGGCGGGCAGGGCGGCGGGTTCAGGCGTCGGGGACGCCACGCGGGTGGTCGTGCAGCCGGTCAGCACTATCGCCAGCAGCAACGTCGCGGTCCGGAGCGTGTCCATGCCGCTCTCGTTTGCAACGTCGTTGCCAGCGCCTGCTATGCTGGGCGACCGTGAGCGACGCCCCGCCGATCGCCCCTGCGCTGCGCCGCCGCATCGAACGCGATCCCTGGGCGAAGGCGCTCGGCATCGAATTTCTCGACGTGCGGCGAGGGCGTTGCAGGCTGCGTCTGCAACTGCAGTCATACATGCTCAACTTCCAGGGCTACCCGCACGGCGGCGTCATCTTCTCGCTCGCCGACGTCGCCTTCGGCGCCGCCTGTAACTCGCACGGCAAGGATGCGGTCGCGTTGAGCGTGACCATCAACTACCTGGCCGCGGCCGCGCCCCGGTCGGTGCTCCTGGCCGAGGCACGCGAGATCAAGCAGGGGCGGCGCGCCGGCTTCTATCATCTCAGCGTCGCCACCGAGGACGGCCGTGCGGTGGCCAGCGCCCAGGCCGTCGCCCATCGCCCAACTCCGTGAGTTATCATGCGCGCCTACGCGCCGACCGAGTCAGCGGACGACTCGACTCTGGGAGGATTTGCTCATGCGTCGACTGACATCACCGCCGCTCACGGTCGTCACCGCCGCGCTCGTGGCGCTCACGCTGCTCACCGACGTGGCGCACGCGCAGAAGAAGACGCTCGTGGTGGCGCTCAACCAGGACCCGGACATCCTCGATCCCACGCTGGCGCGCACGTACGTCGGCCGCATCGTGTTCGCGCACTTCTGCGAGAAGCTCTACGAGATCGACGAGGGGCTCCGCATCTCGCCCCAGCTCGCCGCCGCGCTGCCCGCCATCACCGACGGCGGCCGGACGGTGACCATCAAGCTCCGGGCGGGTGTGAAGTTCAACGACGGCACGCCGATGGACGCCGACGCCGTGAAGTTCTCGCTGGATCGCCACCGCACGCTGAAGGGGTCCAATCGCGCCAGCGAGCTGGCGCCCGTCGACACCGTCGAGGTCGTCGATCCGCTCACGGTGCGCCTGCGGCTGAAGGGGCCTTACTCGCCGCTGCTCGCGCAGCTCACCGACCGCGCGGGTATGCCGGTATCGCCGACCGCCGTGAAGAAGCTCGGCGACAACTTCGGCACCGCGCCCGTCTGTGTCGGGCCATGGCAGTTCGCCGAGCGCGTCGCGCAGGATCGCATCGTCGTCGAGAAGTCGTCGCACTACTTCGACCCGGCGCAGGCGAAGTTCGACAAGGTCGTCTTCCGCATCATCCCCGACGACAACGTCCGCCTGGCCAACCTGCGCTCGGGCGACATCGACGTCCTGCACATGGTGCGTCCGAGTGACGCGACGGCCATCAAACGCGAGGGACGCTTCGAGCTGTCCAACGTGACCGGGCTCGGCTACCAGGGCGTCACGATCAACCTGCACAACAAGACGGGCAAGCAGAATCCGCCGGGCGATCTCGGCACGCCGCTCGCCAACGACCCGCGCGTACGCGAGGCGCTCGAGCTCTCCATCGATCGCGAGGCGCTCAACCAGGTCGTGTGGGACGGGCTCTACACGCCCGGCTGCACGCCGATTCCGCCCATCAGCGTGTTCTTCGACAAGACGCGCAAGTGCCCGGCGCGCGACGTCGCCCGCGCCAAGAAGCTACTGGCGGAGGCGGGCCTGGCGGGCGGCTACGCGTTCGAGATGACGATCATCAACAATCCCGCGGAGCGGCGCGTGGGAGAGGTCATCCAGCAGATGGCGCGCGAGGCGGGGTTCAACATCGCGCTGCGGCCACAGGAGTTCGCCTCGGCGCTGAAGGACGACGACGACGGCAAGCTGCAGGCGTTTCAGGTCGGCTGGAGCGGGCGCGTGGACCCGGACGGCAACATCCACATGAACCAGACGTGCAAGGGCAGCCTCAACACGACGCTGGCCTGCGACGAGAAGATCGACGCGCTCCTGAACCGCGCGCGGGAGATCAGCGACGTCGACCAGCGGCGAGCGCTCTATCGCGAAGCGATCGACATGTTCAGCGCGCGGCGCAACATCATCTACCTCTATCACCTCAACTACATCGTGGCGTTCCCGAAGAACTTCAAGGGATACAAGGCCGTGCCCGACGGTCTCATCCGGGTCAAGGGAACGTCCTGGAACTGATCGGCTAGTCGGCGGCCGTGGTCGAATTCCTGATCCGTCGGGTCGCGATCTCGATCGTGACGCTGATGGTGATCAGCATGGTCGTCTTCACCGGGGTGCGCATGATCCCCGGCGATCCCGCGCGCGTGATGGCCGGCACCGACGCCGACGCCGCCGGACTCGAGGAGATCCGCGCAAAGTACGGGCTCAACGATCCGATCCCCGTGCAGTACGCGCGCTGGGCGGCGCTCGCGCTGCAGGGAGACCTCGGGCGGTCGATTCGCACGCGTGATCCGGTGACCGCAACCGTGGCGAAGAAGCTGCCGATCACCGTCGAACTCGCCTGTCTTGCGGTCCTCATCGCGCTCGCCATCGCCATCCCGGCCGGTGTCCTCGCCGCGGTGCGCCGCAACACGGCGTGGGACGTGCTGGCCAGCGGCGCGTCGCTGTGCGGCGTCTCGGTGCCGAACTTCTGGCTGGGGATCATGCTGATCCTCTTCTTCTCGGTGCGGCTCGGCTGGTTGCCGGCGTCGGGCTTCGTGCCGTTCTGGGAGAGCCCGCTGGCGAACGTGCAGCGCATGATCATGCCCGCGTTCGTCCTCGGCACGGCGCTGGCGGCGGTGCTCATGCGCCAGACCCGCAACAGCATGATCGGCGTGCTCAGCGCCGACTACATTCGCACGGCCTACAGCAAGGGACTCGCGTCGCGCGCGGTGATCTTCCGTCACGCCATCCGCAACAGCCTGATCCCCGTCGTCACCATCCTGGGGCTGCAGGCCGGCGCGCTGATGAGCGGCGCGGTGGTGACCGAGCAGATCTTCGTCGTGCCGGGCTTCGGCCGGCTCATCGTGGAAGCGGTCTTCACGCGCGACTATCCGCTGGTGCAGGGCGTGGTGCTGATCACGGCGAGCTCGTACGTGCTGATCAATCTCCTCGTCGACGTGTCGTACTCCATCCTGGATCCGCGCATTCGCGTTGGCGGTCGGCGGTGAGCGACGCGTCCGGCAGCGCCACGGCAGCCACCGGGGTGGCGACCGCGCGCGACCACACCGAACCGGCTGGAGCGCTGCGCCGCGGTTGGCGCCGCGTGCGACGCCGGCCGGTCTCGGTGCTGGGCGGCGCGATCGTACTCCTGTTCGTGGCCACCGCCCTCGGCGCCCCGTGGATCGCACGCACGGATCCGGCGGCGACCGACTGGAGCCAGATCCGCAAGCCGCCGAGCGCGGCGCATCCGTTCGGGACCGACGATCTCGGCCGTGACGCGTTCACGCGCGTGGTCTGGGGCAGCCGCGTCTCGATGCAGGCGGGGGTCCTCTCGATCCTGCTCGCGATCGCCGTCGGCGTTCCGCTGGGCCTCGTCGCCGGCTACTACGGCGGCGCGCTCGACCAGGTAATCATGCGACTCACCGACGCCTGGCTCGCGTTTCCGTTCCTGATCCTGGCCATTGGACTCGTGACGATCATGGGACCGTCGCTCACGAACGCCACCATCGCCATCGGGCTCGGCGCCACGCCGACGTATATCCGCCTCACGCGCGGTCTCGTGCTGGCGACGGCGGCGGAGGACTACGTGCAGGGCGCGCGCGCGCTCGGCGCCGGTGACGCGCGCCTCATGGCGCGCCACATCTTGCCGAACATCTTTAGCACGCTGCTCGTGCAGGCGACGGTCTCGATTCCGATCGCGATCATCGCCGAGGCCGTGCTGTCGTTCCTCGGGCTCGGTGTCCAGCCGCCCACGCCGAGCTGGGGCACGATGCTCAACGCCGCGCAGCAGTTCCTGGACTCGGCGCCGTGGATGGCGTGGTGGCCGGGGGTGGCGATCTTCGTGCTGACGCTCTCGTTCAACCTCGCCGGCGACGGTCTACGCGATCTGCTGGACCCGAAGGACTATTGA
>QHSO01000237.1 GCA_003220475.1 Candidatus Rokuibacteriota bacterium
GCTCGGGCAGACCGCCTCCATCCGAGCGCCGCAGTCCTCGCAGAACTTGGCGTCGTGATGGTTATGAGCGTGGCACCGCGGACATTCCATGCTGGGGCCTCCCCGCGCGCCGGGAGCCGTTCGATGATTTCTCGAAAGCTTAGTGTGACGGGCGGGTAGCGGTCAAGCGACGGGATCGAGCGGGCGACGCACCCGTACAATTGCTGCCGTGAGCGTCAGGCCATTCCCCGGAATCGAGCCCGGCCTGCGCGGCGAGCGCCGCGCCGTCATCACCCCAGCGATGGCCACCACCCACGCCGGCGGTCCGGGCGTCCTCATGGCCGCCTGGATGATTCTCGAGATGGAGCTGGCCGCGCAGGACTCCACGCAGTCGTTTCTGCCCGACGATCACACGACGGTCGGCTACGAGATCTGCGTGCGGCATCGGCGGCCGACGCCGGTGGGCGAAGCGTTCACGGTGTCGTCGGAGCTGCTCGAGGTCGACGGCCGGAAGCTGCTGTTCCGCGTCGAGGCGCGCAACGCGCGTGAAATCATCGGCGAGGGCACGCTGCGCCGCACGATCGTGCGGCGCGGCCGACTCGGACGCTAGCGGTCGGCGACCGCGAGCGTCCCGCGCGGTCCGGTTCCGCCGAGCTGCTCGAGACGCGCGCGGAACTGGCGCACGAATTCCGAGCTCGTGATCGGGAAGACCGACGGCCAGTGCGAGAGCGCGTCGGCATCTGTCGAGAATCGGCGCTGATAGGTGTTGAGGCTTTCGATGCCATAGCGCTCGACGAGCATGTCGATTGCCAGAAACGCCTGGCCGTAGGTCGGCGCCCATCCCAACCGGATGCTCGCGTCCGTCCATCGGTCGGCGCCCGCGAGATCACCGAGAGGCGGAAAGAAGCGGATGGGTGTCCGCGCGCGAAGGATCGTTCGCTTGATCTCCTCACGCGATTCGGAGTACGTCCGCATGCCGAGAAGCTCGAACACCTGATACTTGACCCAGTCGGCGTGGCCTTCGAGGATCCAGGATGCGGGTGTGCTTGGGCCTCCCCGGCCCATCTCCATCTGGCTCACGTGGGCGAGCTCGTGGGCGATGACGCCGACGCGTTCCGAAAGGCGCATGCCCGCGAGGAGATCGCCTCGCAGAAACAATCCCTGGGGCGACGCCACCGCGATGCCGACACGCGCGCGATCCCAGGCCTCGTCCCTGATCTGTGCGCCGTCGCGCACGAGACCTTCGGCAAACGTGGTCTGGTTCACGTAGACGCGAACGGTGGTCGTCTGCGGAAACGGCAGGTCGAGGCGGTCGCGGAGCAACCGGGCCACGACCTGTGCGATGTGAAGCTCGTCGAGATCCGTACCCAGCGTCGCCGGCGCCGGCTCGTCGAAAACCACTGACATAGTGCGATACGGCCCCGGCGTCGCGCAGCCGGTCAAGAGCGCGAGCGCACCGAGCGGCACGATGAGCGCGCAGCGCATGGTCACGACGTGAAGAAGCGCTCGAGCGCTTCGGCGGTGCGTTCGGGCGCTTCCTCGGGAAAGAAATGGCCACCGTCGAGCGCGTCGCCGCGAACATCGTCGCCCCACGCCTGCCACAACGCGAGCGGTCCTGAGTCGCCCGCGTACCACGTATCGAGCGCGCCCGCGGCGCTCCAGAGCGCCAGCAGCGGGCAGGCGATCCGGCGCCCCGCCGCACGATCCGCCTTGTCATGCTCGCGGTCGACCGTCGCGGCGGCGCGATACTCCTCGCAAATCGCGTGCGCGTGAGCGGGATTTCGCAGCGCCTGCACGTAGGCGGCTCGGACCTCGGCATCGAACGCCCTCGGCCGCGAACCCCATTGTCCGAGCGCATGGTCGACGATGGCGTCGGCGGCCGCCGTCAGCATGCGCTCCGGAAGCGGCTCGGGCTGCGCCAGCAACGACCAGGGCCAGAAGCCCAGCGCGAACCGCGCATCGGCCCGCTCCCATACGGTCTCCGTCGGCACGATGTCGAGAACGGCGAGCCGCTCGATGCGTTTTGGATGGTCGAGCGCCAGACGATACGCAACCCGACCGCCGCGGTCGTGTCCGGCGACCGAGAACCGCGGGAATCCGAGCCGCTCCATCACGCTCACCATGTCCTTCGCCATGGCACGCTTCGCGTATGGCGCGTGGTCCGGCGTGGACGCCGGACAACCGCTGCGCCCATAACCGCGAAGATCCGCGCAGACGACCGTGAAGTGACGCGCGAGCAGCGGCGCGACGCCGCGCCACATCAGGTGCGTCTGCGGAAAGCCGTGCAGCAAGAGAATCGCCGGCCCGCCGCCAGCAGAGCGGACGAAGATCGTCGTGTCGCCCGTGTCGATCTCGGCCGCGGCGAAGTCGTCCATCATCGCTATACCGACAAGTAGCGCCCCTTCAGCTCCGCCTCGCGCCGGTGGAACTCGGCCGTCGCGCCGGCAAACACCACCGCGCCCTTGCTGAGCACGAGCACCTGGTCGCTCACCGCCAGCGCCATGCGCGCGTTCTGCTCCACGAGCAGCAGGGTGACGCCTTCGCCTTTGAGGCGCACCATCAGCGCTTCGAGCTCGCGCACGAGGCGCGGCGCCAGTCCCTGTGAGGGCTCGTCGAGCATCACCAGATCCGGGTTGCCGGCCAGCGCGCGTGCGATGGCGAGCATCTGCTGCTCGCCGCCGGAGAGACTGCGCCCGCGCTGATGCCAGCGCTCGCGCAGCACGGGAAAGTACTCGAAGATGCGCGGGAGCGTCCACCGCGTGTGCGCGCCGTCGGCCCGCGCGGCCAGGCGCAGGTTCTCGCCGACGTCGAGATGCGGAAAGATCTGCCGCCCCTCGGGCACGTAGCCCACGCCCAGCCGGAACACGCGATGCGGCGGATTGCCGGTGATGTCGCGATCCTTGAAGCGCACGACACCGGCGCGCGGCGGCGTCAGCCCCATGATCGAGCGCAGCGTCGTCGTCTTCCCCGCCCCGTTGCGCCCGAGCAGCACGCTGATCTGGCCCGGTGGGACGGCGAACGACACGTCGCGCAGCACGTGGCTCTTCCCATAGAACGTGTTCAGCTTGTCGACAGCCAGCAGCGCGCTCAGTCGAGGCCCCCGAGATAGGCCTTCTGCACGTCGGCGTTGGCGCGGACCTCCGCGGCCGTGCCTTCGGCGATCAGCTGGCCGAAATGCAGGACGCTGATGCGATCGGCCAGATCGAACACCACGTCCATGTCGTGCTCGACCAGGATGATCGTCAGCTTGCGCTCGCGCGCGACCTGCCGGATAACGCCGACCGTGGCCACAGTGTCCTCCGGGGACAGGCCCTGCGTGGGCTCGTCCAGCAGCAGCAGCTCGGGTTCTTGGGCCACCGCCATCGCGATCTCGAGCAGCCGCTGATCGCCGTGCGGCAGCGTCGACGCCAGCTCGTCGGCGCGATCGATCAGGCCGAGCAGGCGCAGGCTGTCGCGAGCACGCTGCTCGCTGGCCTCGAGCACGGAGCGGCCGCCGAGCAGGCGGAAGTTGTCGCCGGCCTTGAGCTGGACGGCGACGCGGACGTTTTCGAGCACCGAGAGCTCCGGGAAGATGCTGGTGATTTGAAACGTCCGCGAGATGCCGCGGCGGCAGCGCGCCGGCGCGGCGAGCGCGGTGACGTCATCGCCGCGGAAGATCACGCGGCCTGAGGTCGGCGCCAGCAGCCCCGAGATCAGGTGGAACAGCGTCGTCTTGCCCGCGCCGTTCGGGCCGATCACCGCGCGCAGCTCCATCGGCTGCACGGCGAGGTTGACGCCGGCCACGGCCTGCAGCGCGCCGAACGCGCGGCCGAGCTCGCGCGTCTCGAGCAACGGCGTCACGCCCGCGCTCCGAGCCGCCGCGCCGTCCCCACCAGCCCGCCGGGCAGGAAGATCACGATCAGGACGAACACCACGCCGGTGAAGATCATCCAGTGCTCGGTGTAGCTCGAGAGCACCTCCTGGATCAGGATGAAGAGCATCGCGCCCAGGATCGGGCCGACGAGCGTGCCGATGCCGCCCATGATCACCATCATCAGACCCTGACCGGAAAAGACCCAGAACATCACCTCCGGTGAGGCGAAGCCGCGGAACGGCGCGAACAGCGCGCCCGCCAGGCCCGCGAACGCCGCCGCGATGACGAACACGACGAGCTTGAACGGCCGCGGGTCGCGCCCGAGGCTGGTGAAGCGGCGCTCGTTCTCGCGGATCGCCTGGAGCGCGCGGCCGAACGGCGAACGGACGACCGCGAGACACACGAACAGCGAAACCACCACGCACGTCGCCACGACGAAGTAAAACGCGTGCGGCGACGTAAGGCTGGGCCCGCCCCAGAACAGCGCCGTCTTCGGCACGCCCGCGATGCCGTCGGACCCGCCGGTCAGATCGCGCCACTTGTAGGCCACCGTGTAGAGAAACTGCGCGAACGCCAGCGTCAGCATCGCGAAGTAGATGCCCGTCGCGCGCGTCGAGAACCAACCCACCGGCACCGCCACCGCGCCGGCCAGCAGCGCGCCCGCGAGCAGCGCGACGGGCACGGGCTGGGCGAAGTGGAGCAGCACGAGCGCGCTCGCATAGGCGCCGAGGCCAAAATACGCGGCGTGGCCGAAGGACACCATGCCGGTGTAGCCCATGATCAAGTCGAGCGACATCGCGAAGAGACCGGCGATCAGCAGATCGGTCAGCAGCGACAGCTGGTGGCGCGCGAGCACCCACGGCACGACGGCGAGCGCCACCAGCGCCGCGAGCGCCCACAACCGCGATGGAATCATTCTTCCTCGCCGGCCATCGAGCCGCCGATGCTACCGAGGCCGCCGATCACCACGACGACGAACGCGTCGACGATCACGCCGATACCCATGCCAAGGTAGGCGGTGGTCATCGGCGCCGCCGCCACGCCGCCCAGCCCGGCCAGCGCGCAGGCCGCGCCGAACACCAGCGTGCGCACGCGCACGACGTCGGCGCCGAGACAGTCGGCCATCTCGCTGTTCTGCGCGACGGCGCGGATGACGAGGCCCGCGCGCGTCTTACGCAGGAACAGCCAGACGGCCACACCGACCGTGCAGCCGAGCACGACGAGGAAGAGCCGGTAGCGCGGATAGAGGACGCCGCCGAGATCGATCGCGCCCTGCAGCAGCGGCGGCGGATCCACGCCCTTGGCCGTCGGACCGTAGAGCACGCGGATGCTTTCTTCCAGGATCAGCGCCAGCCCGAATGTCAGCAGCAGCTGGTAGATCGGCGGCCGGCGATAGATGAAGCGCAGCGTGGAGGATTCGAGCAGCGCGCCGATCGCGCCGACCACCGGCGGCACGACGAGCAGCGCCGGCCAGAACCAGCCGGACAGCGCCACCGTCGTGAAGCCGAGATACGCGCCCAGCATGTAGAACACGCCGTGCGCGAAGTTGACGACGCGCAGGATGCCGAACACGAGCGAGAGCCCGGCGGACACCAGGAACAGCAGGCCCGCCAGCGCCAGCGCGTTGAGCAGCTGCTCGAGCACGTTGGCCACGGGCTAGGAGAATTCCTCCGTCCGGCACTTCGGCGTGACCTTGTCGCCGGGATAGGTCGCCAGGATCTTCGGGATCGGGTGCGGATACTTCGGATCCTTCACGCATTCCACGGCGAAGCCCGGCTGCACCGCCTGGTGATCGCACTTGCGCATGAGGAACGGGCCCTCGAGCCCCTCGTACGTCGAGTCCTCCCACGCCTCGATGACCTTTTCGACGTCGTCGGTGCCGGCCTTGGCGATCACCTGCGCCAGCCACTCGAGGCCCTCGTACGTCTCGCCGTCGAACATGTCCGGGTACATTCCGTGCAGCTCGTGGAAGCGCTTGACGAACTCCTTGTTCTTCGGCGTGTCGACCGTGAACGGATAGCGGGAGCTGCCGATGGCGCCCACCATCGCGTCGCCGACGGCCTTCATGTTCTCGAGCTCCAGGATCTCCATGATCGGCTTCACCTCGCGGTTGAGGCCGAACTGGTGGGCCTGCTTCATATATATGGTGGCGTCCTGGCCGGGCAGCGCCAGGTACACGCCCTCGGCGCGCGACTGCCTGATCTTGGCGATGTAGCTGGCGAAGTCCTTGGTGCCGACGGGCGGATAGTCGCTGCCGACGATGTCCTTCTTGGCCGCGGTGATCTGCTGGGTGAACGACGCGGCGCTGTCGCGGCCCCACGCGTAGTCGCTGCCCAGCGCGAAGAAGCGCTTCATCGGCGATTCCGCGAGATAAAGGCTGATCGCGCGCGCGCCCATCGGTCCGCTCGTGTTCACGCGGAAGAAATACCGATGGAACGACTTCGCGGTCAGCGCGCCCGCGCCGTTGATCGTGGACATGAAGAGCACTTTCCACTCGGGGCACTTGGCCGAGACTGCCAGCGCCTCCGACGACAGCGCGACGCCGGTGAGGAATTTCACGCCGTCCTTCTCGACCAGCTTCTGCGCCTTGCGCACGGCGGCGGCCGGGTCGCCGGCCGTGTCCTCGAAGATGAACTCGACGGGCCGGCCGAGGATGCCCTTGGCCTTGATGTCTTTCGAGAACAGATCCGCCGCCCGCTTGGCCTGGATGCCGTACTGGGCATAGCTGCCCGAGAGCGCCGCCGGCATCCCGATCTTGATCGGCCCCTGCGCCCGCAAGTACCGCGGGGCGGCGAGCAGGCTGGTCCCGGCGGCCCCCGCGACAGAGATCTTCAGAAAGTCCCGTCTCCTCATGACCGGCCTCCTTGATGGCGGGCCGATTATAGTCGCAGAGTCGTCGCCGGGGTCTGCGCTGGCCACTGTCAGAAAGCAGCCAGCGCAGACACTGCTTCTTACGGGCTGTGCGGAGGAAGCACGCCGAGTTGGCGCAGCAGGTTGCCCGAGTCCCAGTAAATCCGATCATGACTCGGTCGGCCGTTCTTGTACTCCGTCACCGAGCAGCCGCGGGTCACGGCGCGCTTGTTCGTCGGCGGCAGTCCCATCAGGTCGCCGCGGTGTGTTCCGGTTGCCGTCCACCGCACGATGACGAAGTCGCCGGCCGTCAGCATCTGCTCGATGTCGAAGTGAAGATCAGGAAATGCGCGCGCGTACACGAGGAAGAACTGCCGGGCGGCGTCACGCCCCACGAGCGTCTTTTGGGGAATCGTGTCGCTCTCGATGGTCGACTTTTCATCAAGCAGCTTCACATAGCGTTCGGCGTCATGAGAGTTCCAAGCGTCGAAAATCTGACGACTATGCTTCATGTTGTCTTGCTCGGACATAGACAGCCTCCGCTGTTAGCCGGGGCAGTGATGGGTAGGTCCTTTGCGCGGCGGAACAGGCCCTTCAGTTCAACTGAGCTATGATGCCGGACAACGTGCACTACGACGGCGGATCGGACGCGGACCGCACGCGCATCCTCGAAGCGCACGAAGCCTACCTGCGCGCCAACGCGGCCTACGATTGGAAGGCGCTGCGCGCGATCTGGAGCGACGATCCCACGAACATCTTCTTCAACATGAACGGCCACACCTACGTCGGCCTCGAACACTGGAGTCGGCTCTGGCAGTACTACGGCCAGCACAAGGAGAGCGGCTGGTGGGAGCCGTTCGACGTGAAGGTGATCGTCCGTGGCGACATGGCCGTGGTGACGTGCCATCGCAGGACGACGACGCGTTGGAAGCCGGCGTCGAGCGAGCGTCCCGCCGCCGGGCACGAGGACAAGGCGTTCGTCTCGCGCTCGACGATGGTGCTGGTGCGCGAGCGCGGCGACTGGAAGACCGTGCACGCGCACTTCTCGGAAGGACGCGACACGCCACGTCCCGGCGGCGTGTAGCGTGCTGCCGGCCGTGGCGCTTCGCTGTCACGGCGGCCTGCCACCGGCGATTTGTGTCGAGCAGGCCGTCGCCGCGGAGCGCGCCGGGTTTTCCTCGGTCTGGTTCGCGGAGAATCCCTACGGCCGCGGCGCGTGGCCAGCGGCGGCCGCGTGCGCGGTCGCGACGCGGCGGCTGCGCATCGGCCTCGGCGTCTTCAATCCCTACAACCGTCATCCCACGCTCATGGCGATGGAGATCGCCGCGTTCGACGAGCTCTGCGAAGGCCGCGCGGTGCTCGGGATCGGCGCGGGCATCCCCTCGCGCGTGAGCCGCATGCAGGTGCCCACCGACCGGCCGATCGCGGCCGTGCGCGACGCGGTGACGCTCACGCGGCGGCTGCTCCGCGGCGAGACCGTCACCTACGCGGGCAAGGTCTTCTCGGCGGACGGCGTTCGGCTGGAGCTGTCGCCGCGCCGCACGGACCTGCCCATTCTGACGGCGGCGATGGGCGATCAGGCGCTGCGTCTGTGCGGCGAGCTGGCAGACGGCGTGATCATTTCGAATCTCGCGCCTCCCGCGTTCACCCGGCGCGCGGTGGGGATCATCCGCGAGGCCGCGGCGCGCGTGGGGCGTTCGGCGCCGCGCGAGGTCGTGCAGTACGTGCCGTGCGCGGTCGGCGACGATGGCGACGAGGCCCGGCGCCGCGCCAACGCCGCCGTGAGCGCGATGCTCATCTCATACTGGTCGCGGGGGACGGCGTCGGCCGCGACGCGCGCGGCGATCGCCGAGTACAACGGGCTCACGGCCGACGAGTTCGCGCAGGCGATGGCGCGTCTCGATCGCGGCGAGCCGCTAGATGATCGGTTGCTCGCACAGTACGCGGTGGTCGGCACGCCCCAGGAGTGCCTCGCTCAGTGCCGCGCCTACGCCGAGGCCGGCGTGACGGAGCTGGCGCTGGCGCCCGTCGGCGAGCCCGGCGTCGAGGACATTACGCGGCTCGGTCGCGGGCTCTAGAGTCCCTTGATGTAGCGCGCAATGTTCCGGATGTCGTCGGTGTCGATGAGCCCCTTCCAGGGCGTCATCGCCGTGCCGGGACGACCGCTGAGGACGACGCGGACAAAGTCGTCCTCGCTGCCTTTGAAAGCTTTGAGATTGGCCGCGGCCGGCGTGCCCTGCGCATCGGTGCCGTGACACTGTGAGCACTGCGTGAGATACGTCGAGCGCGCCGCACGCAGCTCGGGCGTCAACGGCGCCGTCGGCGGACTCGCGGCCGCGGTCGGCGGCTCCGCCCCGCTCGGCGGTTGCGCCGCAGTCGGCGGCGCCGATTGGGCGGTCGGCGGCTCAGCCTGCGCGAGCACGATGCCGTACCGCGACAGGATCTCGGGCAGCGTCTTCGCTCCCAGCTGCTGGATCGCCCGCTCGACAGCCTCCTTCAGCTCGTGATCGTTCGCGCGCACGCCGGCGCCGATCTCGAGGTCGCGGCGCGGGTCGCTCATTGCGATCGCGCGAAAGCCCGGAGTGCGTTTGAGGAATGGCCCCGCGAACGCCGATTCGACGACCGCCGCGTCCACCTCGCTCTTCACGAGCGCGGCGAACACCTCCTCTGGCTTCACATAGACTTTGCGATTCCACCCGCGCTCGTAGACCAGCAGGTCTGCCAGCGTCATCGCCTGAACGCCGACGAGCTTGCCGGGGAGTTGTTCAGACGAACCGACGCCGCCGATAGCTGGCGCGACGAGGACCTGACGCATCACGTAGTACGGCGCGGTGACCGCCAACCGCGGCTTGTCGTCCGTGAAGCGGTTGCTACGTGGCAGCCCCATCACGAGGTCGCAGCGGCCCTCGTAGAGCTGTCGCAGTGCGAGGATCTCGCGCTCGGTCGGAAACCAGTGCACGCTCAGCT
>QHSO01000238.1 GCA_003220475.1 Candidatus Rokuibacteriota bacterium
TTTGAAGCGGAGCTCGACGGGCACGCCGTAGATCTTCAGCTTCGTGCCGGGGGCGATCGACCGTTCGAGGTTGGTCCTGAGGCTCGAGACGTCGACGGTGACCCGACCGCCATCGACCTTGAGGACGAGCGTCCCTCCAGACATCGTCTCGACTTCACCGACGATCTCGACCCACCGGGCGTTGTCGTTCGGGATCATCATGGGTGCCGTCGCAATGATCGGTAATGGCGTCACGAGAGCGATTGGATTCGACGTCGATCCCGGCTGAGCAGTCGGAGCTTTCAGCGGTTGAGCGCCGGCCGCGGCAGCGGGCGCCGCCGTTGCGGCAGGCTCGCCGGGCTTCGGTGACTGAGCAACAGGTTGCCGCGAAGACGGCGCTGTCGGTTTCAGTGACGTGACGACATCGCTCGGCGGTGCGGCAGCAGCAGCAGCAGGCGCCGCGATCGGCCGTACATCTTGCAGCTGGGCGAGCGCAATTTCTGCAGTCGCTCCGCTGCCGATACCCACGGCGTTGATCTCGTGGCGGTTGCGGCCTTCGAGGCCGAGGACCGCGATGCGGCTGCCGGCGGTGACCGGGCCGTCGCGGCGCGTCGCGGCGATGCTGACGTAATAGAGGACGGCGTCGTTACCGCGCACGATGATGAATGGCTCGTTGGTAAGCGTGGCAGGCCACTCCACGACGCCGCTGACCAGACGCGGATCTCCGGGACCGGCCGCGGCGGCGAGCGGCAGTCCGAGCAGGAACAATGTCGCGCACGCGGCGCGCAGTCGCGACGGCTTCATCGGCAGCTCCTTCGCGGCGCGGTTACCGCAATCAGAATGCCAAACGGATCTCACGCGGTCTTCGGACCCGGCATCCTCGCAAGCTGGCCACACGTGTCGTGAGAGCCGACATCGAATAGTTGTCGTCCGATCCGACACCAGAGGTCCAAGCCAGATCCGAAACCCCAAACTCGGAAACTATAGGTCCGACACTATACACACAGACTGGTGCGCTGGCATCCGGTCAGCGCATGGCGGGCGGCTGCGGGCGGCGCTACGCGGCGTCGCGGGCGGTCGGCGGTCTGCGCGCGGCGCTACGCGCCGATGGCCCAGCGCAGATAGATGGCGCCCGAGGTGAAGCCGGCGCCGAATGACGCGAGCACGATGCGATCGCCGTAAGCGAAGCGTCCCGCGTCGTGCCACTCCGAGAGTCCGAGTGGGATCGTCGCGGCCACGGTGTTGCCGTAGCGATCGAGGTTGATCACGACGCGCTCGAGCGGCAAGCCGAGTCGCTTGGCGACGGCGTCGATGATGCGGCGGTTGGCCTGGTGCGGCACCATCCAGGTGACGTCTTCCAGTTTGAGCGCGGCGCGCTTGAGCAGATCCTCGGTGACCTCGGCCATGCCGATGACGGCGGCCTTGAACACCGTCGCGCCATCCTGGACGACGAAGTGCCGCCCGAGCGCCACGGATTCCGCGCTGGCGGGTGCGACACTGCCACCGGCCGGAATGTAGAGCGCGGCGGCGCCCTCGCCATCCATGTGGCAGACGTGTTCGAAGACGCCGACCTCGTCGCTGTCGCTCTCCTCTACGAGCACGACGCCGGCGCCGTCGCCGAAGAGGACGGCGGTGGCGCGGTCTGCGGGATCGATCACGCTCGACATGCGATCGGCGCCGCAGACGAGCACGCGGCGCGCGGCACCCCCCTCCACCAGCTTCGTCGCAGTCACCAGCGCGTAGACGAAGCCGGAGCATGCGCCCGCGAGGTCGAAGCCCCAGGCGTTGGTGGCGCCGAGCTTGGCCTGCAGGATTGCGGCGGTCGATGGGATCGGCCGATCGGGCGTCATGGTCGCCACGATGATGCAATCGAGCGCGGCGGCCTTGATGCCGCGCATCTCGAGACATCGACGCGCGGCGGGCAGCGCCAGATCGGACGCGCCGCCCTCGGCGGCGAAGCGGCGTTCCGTGATGCCGGTGCGCTCGCGAATCCACGCGTCGGTCGTGTCCAGTCGTTGCTCGAACCATGCATTGGAATAGACGTCGGGCGGAACGTAATGACCGGTCGCGGTGATTGCGGCTTTTGGCATGATATCCGTTAGATCACGAATCGCGCCGTCGGTGCCAGCAAGAAATCACGGGGTCCAGCAAGAAATCGCCTGGGACGTCTGCACAAGGCTCAGTCCGGCTCGGCGGCCGTGACGGCGCGCCTCGCCTCTTCGGCCGGTCCGGGCCGAATCACGGCGAAAATCGCGAATCCCACGGCGATCCAGACCACCTCGCGTACCCGCCGCGCGAGCCCGAAGGCCACGCCGGCGGAGGGCGCCAGGCCGAGCGCGGTGAACGTCGCAACAAACCCGCCCTCGAGCGCGCCGAGGCTGGCCGGCACCAGGAAAGTCGCAAATCGGACCGCCGTGCCGAGCGCCTCGATGATCGTCGCCGTCTCGACGGACACCTCGAGGCCCAGGAAGTTCAGGATGAGATAAGCCTCCAGCGATCCGAGCAGCCACGCGATGAAGTGAAAGCCGATCGACAGCACCAGCCGGCGCGGCTCCTTGCGATAGAACCAGGCAAGACCGCGATCGAGGCGGGCGACCGTCTCGCGGTGCCGGGAACGACCGAGGCCGATGCGACCGAGCACGCGCGGGACCCAGCCGAACCCGCCCTGAATCTGCGCGAGGAGGAAGCCGACGATCGCGAGCACTTCCACCGCGAGCAGCCACAGCATCCAGCCCAGCAGCCGCGAGTCCGGTGGCGCGGCCAGCCAGGTGATGACGATGCCGACCAGCAGAAACAGCCCCTGACCGATCATGATGGTGGTCTTCGCGACGACGACGGACAGCACGCTCTCGTCGAGCGGCACGCGCCCGCGCAGCAGCCACGCCTTCACCGCCTCGCCGCCGAGCGACGCGGTCGGCGTCGTCAGGTTGAACGCTTCGCCCGCCAGACGTGCCGCCAATAGCGTGCGAAAGGGGACGCGGGGATGGAGGAAGGCGAAATACCAGCCGAGCGTGTCGAACGCCGTGATGATCGCGAAGGGAAAGCACGCGATCACGGCGAGGCGCCAGCCCAGTCGTGAGATCGAGCCGAAGATCGCCGCCGGATCGTTGGTGGCCACGAGGATGCCGAGGAACACGACACCGACCACGAGGAGACCGGCTCGGAGCAGCTTCATGCGTCGCGGTCAACTCTCCCGATACAGCAGTAATAGCACGCCGAACATCGTCATGCCCGTCGCCCACACGCGCCCCGGCAGGCGATCGCTGGGCGCGGCCAGCCTCACCTCCAGCCACCGGGCCCAGCCGATCACGATGCCCAGCACACCGAGCGGGGCGTGCGTGACCTCGACGAGGAACTCCGATTTCAGATTCAGGCTCGCGTGCGAGTGCGTCAGCAGCAGCCCGCCGCCGACCGCGCAGAGGAGCGGAAACACCAGCGGCCACCGCGGCGATCGCAGCCGATGGGTGCGCACCATCCACTCGAACAGGCCGAAGAGCACGACGAGCAGCACGAACGCTCGATGCTGCAAGACGGTCGCCTCGGCCATGCTCGCCCAGAAGCCCTGAGGACCGAGAGGCCACGCACCGGGATCGTTGCGCACCAGCATGAACGCGGCGAGCCCCAGCAGCACGAGCGGCCAGTGCCGCGCCCAGCGCGCGATGCCGCTCACGTGCAGCACCGCCAGCGATCCCATCAGCAGCACGAACAGACCCGAGACGTGATGGTTGTACTCGGACCAGGCGCGGTCGGCATCGGTCCGCGGCGCGTTGGGATCGTCGACAGGCAGCTGATCGATCGTGGGTGACGTGAACGCCGGCACGCGCGGCGTGAATCGCGTGGCGACTTCTCCGAGCGTCGCCCGGTCCGCGACGACGTCGATCGCCGGCGGCAGCGACGTCAGCGAGGCGGCGGCGAAGAGCACCGTCATCCCAAGCCCCAGCTCGACCTCGACGAAGCGCCGCAGCGGCGGCGCGGACACCGGACGCGCCGCGGAGAATCGGCGCACGGCGAAGAAGTTCGCCGCGCCGAGCGCGAGGAGTCCGACGAGGAGGACGATTTTCGTGAGGACCATGACCCCGTACGCCGTGCCGAGCAGCGCGTGGATACCGTCGACGTAGCCGAGCGTGAGACCCGTGCCGGCCACGATCAGCATCGCGACGGCACCGAGCGCCAGCGTCGAGAAGCGCTGGAGGATCCGCGGCGACCACGGCCGCTCGGCCGGCGCCAGCGCGGCCACCAGCAGATGGGCGAGGCCGCCGACCCACACTGCCGCTGCCAGCTGGTGGAGCGCGTCGAGCGTCATCAACGTCGCGCGATGGCCCGAACGTGCCGCGGCATGGCTCGTCCACACGCCGGCGACGATCAGGACGAGCGCGGATCCGATCAGAAGCCCCCAGCGCAGCCGCAGCCGTGATGACGCAAGCAGCGCGCCGACGACCAGGCCGATGCCGGCGAGGATTCTGAGGAGACTCGCGCGGACATACGATGTCGCCAGCAGCTCGCGTGCATGCCAATCGGGGGCCGGGCCGAG
>QHSO01000043.1 GCA_003220475.1 Candidatus Rokuibacteriota bacterium
CGAACTCGTGCAGTCCCACGTGGTACGGCGCCTCCTGGCGGAAGCTGCGGATGAGCGCGGGCCGGCTCAGCACGATCGCGTTGCGCGGCACGAGACGGCCGACGAACTCATGGCGCGTGGCGCAGCGATAGTCCTCGTCGAACGCCGCCGGATAGACGAGGATCTCGGGCAGGTCGGTGTACTCCCAGCCCGGTCGCCCGAACACGAGCATCACCGCGCTGCTCGCGATCAAGACGCGGACTTCGTCGGTCACGGTGGCGTTGATGCCGGTGATCTCGGCGTCGTCGATGAAGACCGCGACGTCGCGCTCGAAGCGCGCGCGCTCGTCCAGGCCCAGCGCCGTGTAGTACCGGACGTAGCGCTCCAGCGTGCGCCGCCACGCCGCGGGGAACTCGCGCGCGGCGCTGCGACGCCGTCGCAGCGGGCGATGCAGCAGCAGCCACGCCACGCCGCCGCCGACCGACGGGGGCGCGACGACCACCGCCGCGAGCGGCGCGCCGAGCTCCCAGAGCAGGCCGAAGATGACGGTGGCGGCCGCCGTCGCGACGGCCGCCGCCAGCACGGCGTCGGCGCGATGCCACGTGATCAGGCGCGCAGCTTGAAGCGCTGGATCTTGCCGGTGGCGGTCTTCGGCAGCTCGCCGACGAACTCGATCCAGCGTGGGTATTTATAGGGCGCGATCTTGTCCTTGACGAAGGCCTTCAGCTCGTCGGCGAGCCCGGCGGCGGCGCTGGCCGGCTCCTTCAGCACCACGAAGGCCTTCGGCTTCACGAGACGGTCGGTGTCCTCGTGGCCGACGACGGCCGTCTCGAGCACGGCCGGGTGCTTGATCAGCGTCGCCTCGACCTCCACGGGAGACACCCAGATGCCACCGACCTTGAGCATGTCGTCGGCGCGGCCTGCGAACCAGAAATAGCCGTCGGCGTCCTGCCAGTACTTGTCGCCCGTCTGGATCCATGCTCCGTAGAGCGTCTCTCTGGTCTTCTCGTGCTTGTTCCAGTAGTACGCCATCGTCGAGTCGCCCTTCACGCGCAGGTTGCCGATCTCGCCCTGCGGCACGGGGCGCCCTTCGTCGTCGACGATGATCGCCTCGTAGCCGGGCACGGCCTGGCCCGTGGAGCCGGGACGCGAGGCGCCGGGACGGTTCGACAGAAAGATGTGCAGGATCTCCGTCGTGCCGATGCCGTCGATGAGCTCGACGCCGAAGCGCTCGCGCCAGCGGTTATAGAGCTCCTCGGGCAGCGCCTCGCCCGCCGATACGCACAGCCGCAGCGACGAGACGTCCCACCGCTTCTCCGGCTCCTTGAGCGCGAGCATGGCCGCGTAGAGCGTCGGCACGCCAAAGAACAGCGTGGGGCGGTGACGCGCGATGATCTCGAACACTGCGTCGGGCGTCGGTCGATGCGGGGACAGCACGCTCTGCGCCCCGGCGCCCATCGGGAAGTAGCCGGCGTTGCCAAGGCCGTAGGCGAAGAACAGCTTGGCCGCGGAGAACACCTTGTCGTCGGGCCGGATCTTCAGCACCTGCGCCGCGTACGTCTCGTAGCACACCACCATGTCGTGATGGAGGTGAACGGCGCCCTTCGGAAAGCCCGTGGAGCCCGAGGAGTACAGCCAGAACGCCGCCTCGTCCTTCGACGTCGGGGCCGCGGTCAACGATGCGGAGGCTTTCGCCACGCGCTCTTCGTACGAAAGATGCGGGCCGGGCTTGCCGCCCGCCACGAGCACATGGCGCAGGTGCGACGCCTGGGCGAGCACGGGTCCGGCCTCGGCCATCAGGGACGCGGAGATCACCGCGGCCTTCGCGCGGCTGTCGCGCAGGAAGTAAAGGTAGTCCGCGCCGCGCATGAGCGTGTTGACCGGAATCGGGATGGCGCCGATCTTGATGGCCCCCCAGAACGCGCCGAGGAATTCCGGCGCATCCTGGCAGAGGACGAGCACCCGATTTTCCTGCTCGACGCCGAGCTCGCGCAGCGCGTTCCCCGTGCGGTTGACGAGGTCGTGCACGTCGCCGTACGTGAGCGTGCGGTCTTCGTAATGAAAGGCCGGCGCGGTCCCCCGCCCCTGCGCGACATTGCGATCGACGAACCATGTCGCGACGTTGAACTCCGCCGGCAAGCTCTCCCAGGTGCTCATGCCACGGCTCCTTCCGGCGCCGCCGTCTCAGTGGCACCGCCCTTGCTCCAACCCTGCGCGAGGAGGTGCGGTATGAAAGCCTTGTTCGCCGCTCTGCTAGGCGTAGCGTTGCTCGCCGCGCCCGTTTCCGACGTGCTCGCCCAGGGGTCGTCCTCATCGTCGAGCTCGACGTCCGCTCCGGCGACGCAGGACAAGTCCAGCTCCAGCTCTTCGTCCGGTAGTGTGAGCACGCCCGCTCCGGGCGCCAGCGGCAGCGCATCGGGGACGCTCGGCACGCCCGCTCCTGGGGGCAGCACCTCCGGCAGCGTAAGCACCGATCGTTCCACCTCGAGCTCCAGCACCGTGAAGAGCGAGGATGGCGCCTCGGCTCTCCCGCGCTCGGCCGTGACCGAGCGCACGACCATCTTCGGGCTGTCGCCCACGGCGGCCGTGCTCATCGCCGCCGCGCTCCTGCTGGTTGTCATCCTCGCCATCGTGGCGATGACCCGCAGCAACGACAGCTACATCGATCAGCGCCGGATGTAAGACGCACTCAGTTCACCCCTGGCGGCCTTGCCACCCGCCAGGCCCGACAAGGTACGGAGCGCCCCGGCAACTCCGGGGCGCTCTGATCTTGTCAGGCCGTACTCCTATGCCGGCCTCACGTAGTCGAAATCGACGGGCCGGCCATTGATCCCCCGCGCGGGCGGCGCGATCCAGCTGGCGAACTTTCCCGGCTCGATCACAGGCTTCATCAGGCTCTCGATGAAGGCCTCGTCCTCGTCCGTCGGCAGCCAGCGGGACTTGCCCGCGTCCCATTCCGCCTGACTGAGCACCCGCCCGTCCGGCGAGACGCGGACCTCCGAGAAGGCGCCGATCGCGCGATGAAACGCGCGATGCGGTAGGCGCAGCTCCACGTCGATGCCGTGTTCGCGGATGATGCGATTCCAGCGGTCCACGCCGCGCTGGCAGTCGGCGATGTAGTCGTCGCGCACCCGCTCATTCAGCGAGGGCAGCGCGGGCTCGTCCTTCTCGACGATGCGCTCGCCCTGAAGCATGGCCACGCGGTACGTCGCGTTCTTGAGCTGATGATCGTCGTCCTTCTTCGTCTCCTCGAAGCGGCCCTTGAGGCTCATCGTGTAGAAGTTCGCCGCGTTGGTAGAGACCTCGGAGCCGAAGAGATCGAGCGAGACCGAGTAGTGGAAGTTCAGATAGCGCTGCATCGTCGCCAGGTCGATGGCGCCATACTTTCGCACGTCGTCCGTCTTGTGCTCTCGCATCAGCTCGCAGGTACACTGCACCACGCGACTGACGCCCGTCTCGCCGATGAAGAGATGGTGCGCCTCCTCGGTGAGCATGAAGCGGCACGTGCGCGACAGCGGGTCGAAACCGCTCTCGGCCAGGCACGCCAGCTGGTACTTGCCGTCGCGATCCGTGAAAAACGTGAACATCAGGTAGGACAGCCAGTGCGGGGTGCGCTCGTTGAACGCGCTCAGAATGCGCGGCTTGTCGCGGTCGCCGGAGCGGCGCTGCAGCAGCCCCTCCGCCTCCTCGCGGCCGTCGCGACCGAAGTAGGCCTGCAGCAGGTACACCATCGCCCACAGATGGCGGCCTTCCTCGACGTTCACCTGGAAGATGTTGCGCAGATCGTAGAGCGACGGGCAGGTGCGCCCGAGATGACGCTGCTGCTCGACGGACGCCGGCTCCGTGTCGCCCTGCGTGACGATCAAGCGGCGTAGCGTGCCGCGATACTCGCCGGGCACCTCCTGCCACACGGGCCGGCCCTTGTGATCGCCGAAGGGAATCGTGCGGCCGGTCTCGGGCTCGGCCAGGAAGATGCCCCAGCGGTACTCCGGCATCTTCACGTAGCCGAACTGCGCCCAACCCTTGGCGTCCACGCTGATGGCCGTGCGCAGGTAGACGTCGCGCGCCTGAAAGCCCTCGGGCCCCATGTCTCGCCACCACTCGAGGAAGCGCGGCTGCCACTCCTCGAGCGCGCGCTGCAGCCGCCGGTTGCTCGCGAGGTCGACGTTGTTGGGAATGCGCTCGAGATAGTCGATGCCAGCCATCACACTCTCCTGCGGTCGAAATCGCTGCGCTCGCCGGTGCCGTAGACCTGCAGCGCGCCCTTGGGGCCCACCGCGTTGGGCCGCTGGAAGATCCAGTTCTGCCACGCCGAGAGCCGCCCGAAGATCTTGCTCTCGAGCGTCTCCGGCCCGGCGAAGCGCAGCGACGCCTCCATGCCCGTCAGCGCGTCGGGCGAGAACGCGGCGCGGGACTCGAGCGCCAGTCGCACCTCGTCGTCCCAGTCGATGTCGTCGGGCGTGAACGTGACGAGGCCGGCTTCGGCGGCCGCCGCGGCGTCGAGATCCTGACCGGCGCGGCCTTTGAGGTCGTCGACGCGGCCGGGCTCCGCGAGAAAGCGCGTGGCCAGGCGCGAAAGCCCGTTGATCATCGGATAGGCGCCGAAATTCGCCGCGGTCAGCCGGATGGCGGCCGGCGGCGCGGAATCACCGGGCCGCGTGCCGTGCAGCATGTAGGAGCGGTCCGCGGCGAGGGCCAATTCGAGCAGCGTGCCGGCGAAGCACGAGCCGGGCTCGATCAGCGCGAACATCGAACGCGACGAGACGTCGATGCGCTTGAACACGCGCTTGAGGTACAACCGCACCTCGCGCAGGAACCAATCGCCGGGGTGGCCGAGGAGCAGGCGGTCGTAGGTTTCGACCGTGTCGGCTGCGCCCTCTGTCTTGAAGACCCAGAGCCCGATCGCGTCCTCGTTGGTACGCAGATGGAGAATCAGGTCGTCGAGCTCGCGAGCGACCGCGAGCGGCCAGAATTGGTCGCCCTGCGCGATGGCGGCGGCCGCGTCGGCCGGCGGAGCTTCGCCGGGTCCGAGGATCGTGACCTCGGCGAGTCCGCGGCGGCGCTCGATCCTGGCGGTGACGTGGTCGTAGCGAACGAGCTCGTCGTCGTTTGCGATCGTCCGGCGGATTTGCCGTAGCGCGACGCCGCGCGCGTTGCGTGGCCGGTCGGTCTTGGCGGCAAGCGCGCGGGCGTGCGTTTGCGCCGCTTCGGCCAGCCGCGAGCGCGGCACGACCTCGTCGACGAGCGCCCACTCCACCGCGCGCTTGCCCTTGACGCCTTCTTCGGTGGTGCAGAAGAAGTCGGCGCGATCGCGGCGGACTTTGCGCTTGTCCACCAGCCGCGTGAGACCGCCGGTGCCCGGCAGCACGGCGAGCAGCGGCACCTCCGGCAGCGAGACCGCGGTGTTGGCGTCGTCGGCCATGACGATCCACTCGGTGGCGAGCGCCAGCTCGTAGCCGCCGCCCGCGCACGGTCCGTTGACGGCGGCGAGCCAGACCTGCTTGGACTCGCCCGAGGCCTCCTCGATCGCGTTGCGCGTCTCGTTGGTGAACTTGCAGAAGTTCACCTTCCACGCGTGCGAGGACTGGCCGAGCATGCGGATGTTCGCGCCCGCGCAGAACACCCGATCCTTGCCCGACGTCAGGATGACGGCACCCACCTCGGGATGCTCGAAGCGCAACCGTTGCAGCGCGTCGTAGAGCTCGATGTCGACGCCGAGGTCGTACGAGTTCAGCTTGAGCTCGTAACCGGGGCGCAGGCCGCCGTCTTCCTGCACGTCCATCGTCAGCGTCGCCACCGGCCCGTCGAACGTGAGCTTCCAGTGCTTGTAGCGCGCCGGCTCGGTGCGGAAGTCCACCGGCGGCTGCTCGCTCGTCGTCTCAGCCATGGCCTATCCCAGGATGACCCAGAGGACCCGGGCCTTCTTCGTTCCGAGGTTTTCCCAGCCGTGCGGCGCACCGCCGTCGAGCAGCGCGCTGTCGCCGCTCTCGAGCGTCTGCCGGTCGCCGTTGTAGTGCAACACCACCGTGCCGTCGAGCACGTAGAAGAGCTTCATCTGGCCGGGCTTGATCACGACGCTCTCGGTCGTCACACCCTTGGACCGCGCGTCGAGCGTGGAGACCACCGCGCGGATCTTGCCTTCGAACAGCCCGGCGCCGAGCACGCTCCAGCGTTCGGACGAGCCGTCGAACGTCACCACCGGATAGTCCTTCTTGCGGCTCACCTGCATGCGGCCCGCGGGCTGGCCGTCGAAGAGCGTGGCGATCGGCACGCCGAGCGCCGCAACGCCTTGATTCGCACCCCGAGCGCGGTCATGTAACCATCTCCAGCCGATATGGATCGACCTCCACGATGACCTCCCGGCCCTGGACGGCGACCGCCACCTGGATCGAACCGCTGGACTCCGGAGCGTCCCGCACCACCCCAACGAAGTTCACGAAGGGTCCATCGAGAACATCAGGCGATGACCTCCATCGCCGGGCCGGCGTGCAGACCTGCCAGCCGCCCCAGCGCGCGCGCGACGTACACGCGCACGAGGCGCTTTCTGTACGGATGCGTGAAGTCCGTGTTGTCGAGCGGCTTCGCCGGGCCCGCGGCGGCCTCGGCGGCGCGCGTGATCGTCTCCGATGTCAGGCGCTGACCGACGAGCGCCGTGGCCGCCGCCGGCGCTTCGCGCGGTGTGGACGCGACGGCGCCCAGCACCACGCGCGCCTCGCGCACGATCTCGCCCTCGCGGCGCACCGCGACGGCGACGCCGAGCACCGGGAAGTCGAACGAGCCGCGACGCCGCAGCTTCAGATACACGGAGTCCCAGCCGTCGGCCGGCGGCAGCGCCAGCTCGGTGAGGATCTCGTCGGGCCGTTTGGCGAGATACACGATACCGTCGTCCTGGTAGAGCGCCGAGACGGGGATGGTGCGCTCGCCCGCGGGGCCCGCGAGGCGCGCGGTGGCGCCGAGCGCCCACAGCACGGGCGCGGTGTCCGACGACGAGACCGCCCAGCAGCGGTCGCTGCCCGGCGCGACCAGACAGATGTCGCCGTCCTTCTTCATGCAGAAGCCGACGGCCTTCCGCCACTCGTACGACTGGTTGTAGTAGTTGCAGCGCGTGTCGACACACACGTTGCCGCCGAGCGTGCCGGCGTTACGCAGCTGCGGCGAGGAGACGAGCCCCGCCGCGGTCGCGAGCGCGGCATAGCGGCGCGCGACGTCGGGATGCGAGGCCACGGCGCTGAGCGTGGTGGCGGCGCCGATCGTCAACCCCGCGCGCGCGTCGCCGCTCACGCCGGCGAGCTCGCGGATGCCGCGCAGGCCGATCAGCGTTTTCGGCTCGAACTGGCCACGCTTCATGTTGGGAAACAAATCCGTGCCGCCGGCAACGAGCATGGCGTCCGGGCCGCGGTCGGCGAGATTCCTGACGGCATCATCGACCGTGCGCGGCGCCACGTAATCGAACGCGGGAAGCCGAATCACTGTAACGAGTGCCGCGAGGCCGGGCCGGGCCGTGGGTGGCCCGACATAGAAGGATGGTGGCTTCGTAGTATCGAGTGCCGCGAGGCCGGCTCAGGCCGTGGGTGGCCTGCCATAGAAGGACGGTGGCGCCGTGCGCCCCAACGCTTGCTCATGTCTGCGAATCCGCAAATGGACGGACGGCAATCGCCTCGGCGGGCGCGCCGAACGCGGATTCCACCACGATCGGCTCCTTGAACGTGAACAGCGGCACGCGATCGGGGCCCACGCGCGCCGGCTTGCCTTGTCGCTTGAGCTCGAGTCCCTTCAGCACCTTCTCGGGGGTGATCGGGATCTCGTCCACGCGCACGCCGACCGCCTGGTAGATCGCGTTGGCGATTGCCGGCATCACCGGCAGCAGCGGTCCCTGTCCGGCCTCCTTGGCGCCGAACGGGCCCTCCGGGTCGTCGGTCTCCACGAGGATCGTGTGAATCTCCGGTGTCTCGAGCGTCGTCGGAGTCTTGTACTCGAGCATCGACGGCGCCTTGTGGACGTTCTTTCGGAAGACCTGCGCCTCCATCAGCGCCTCGCCGATCCCCATGTACACGGAGCCCTCGACCTGGCCCTCGACGAGCAGCGGGTTCAGCGCGCGCCCGATATCGTGCGCGATCCACACGTCGTGCAGCTCCACCTCGCCGGTGTCCTCGTCGACCGAGAGCTCGACGACGCACGCGGAGTACGAATAGCAGGGGGAGGGTCCGACGCCGCCGCCCTTGTACTTGCCTGCGCGCTTGGGCGGCGCGTAGGAGCCGGCGAATGCGAGCACGCCGTGCATGGCCTCGCCGAGCTCCACCGCCCGCGCGAAGTCCACCGCCTTGTCCCAGTCGTGGGCGACGCCGACCTTGCGCTCGCGCGCCTCCAGCGTCGCGGCGTCCACCTCGAGCTTCGCGGCGACGGCCTTGAAGACGACGGCACGCAGCCGCTCGGCCGCCTGGATCGCCGCGTGGCCGCACATGAGCGTGACGCGCGACGAGTAGGAACCGAGATCGACGGGCGTCAGGCTCGTGTCGGCTGGATGCACGTGCACGTCCTTGGGATCGAGGCCGAGCACCTCGGCCACGAGGTAGGCCAGGATCGAGTCGGAGCCTTGACCGATATCGGTGGCGCCGCAGAGCACGGTCACACCGCCGCTGCGGTCCGCGCGTAGCACCACGCCGGAGTGCGGCATGTTGTTCCAGTAGATCGCCGTGCCGGCGCCCGTCATGTACGACGAGCAGGCGATGCCGACGCCGCGGCGCCGGCGCGGCTGCCAGAGTGGCTTGGACGGCTCCGCCTGCGCCGCGGCGTAGCGCGGCGCCTTGTCGCGCCAGCGGGAGGCCTCGACGACCCGGTCGATGCACTCGCCGAGACCGATCGTCGTGACCGTGAGGTGATTCGCCGTCTTCGTGAACGGCTCGACCAGGATGCGACGGCGCATGTCAGCCGGATCCAGCCCGAGCTGCTCGGCCGCCTTGTCCAGCTGCACTTCGAGGGCGAAGCGCGGCTGCGGCGTGCCGTGCCCGCGCTTGGGCCCGCACGGCGGCTTGTTGGTGAACACGCGCGCGCCCTCGAACTTGTACACCGGCATCTTGTAGGTGACCGGGTTGATCACGCCGGTGTAGAACGTCGAGGCCACGCCGTACGAGCCGTACGCGCCGCCATCGAGCCACGTCTTGAGATGACAGCCCGTGATGTCGCCCGCTTTCGTGAATCCGGTCTTGATCCACATCAGCACGGGATGACGGCCGCGATGGATGTAGAACACCTCTTCGCGCGTACACGCGATCTTCACGGGCCGGCCGATCAGCTGCGAGAGCCGGCACGCGGCGATCTCGTGCGAGAACGGATCGAGCTTGCCGCCGAACCCGCCGCCGACGGCGGCGGCGATCACGCGGATGTGCGCGGCCGGCATCTCGAGGATCTTCGCCAGCAGGCGGTGCACGTAGTGCGGCGTCTGCGTCGACGACCACAACGTGAGCTTGCCGTCGGGCGTGGCGTGCGCGACCGCCGCGTGCTGCTCCATCGGCAGGTGCGTGTTGCCCTCGTAGAAGAAGACGTCCTCGCGCACGAGGTCGGCGGCGGCAAACGCCGCCTCCACGTCGCCGAACTGCAGTGCGACGTTCTTGTGCACGTTCGGCCCGTCGCCGTACTCGTGGATGCGCACCTCGGGATGCGCGAGCGACTCCTGGATCGACATCAGCGCCGGGAGCGGCGCGTAGTCGACCTCGATGAGGCGACACGCGCGGTCGGCGGTTTCCTCGTTGACCGCGGCCACCGCCGCCACGGCATCGCCGACCATCCGCACCTTCTCGGTGCAGAGCGCCTCCTCGTCCTGCGACACGGGCAGGATGCCGAATTTCACGCGCGGCAGATCGGCGCCGGTGATCACCGCATACACGCCCGGCAGCGCGCGCGCCCGGGTGGTGTCGATCCGCGTGATCCGTGCATGCGCGTGCGGACTGCGCAGGAGCTTGCCGAACGCCAGGCGCGGCAGGACGAGGTCGTCGGCGTACCGCGTGTCCCCCGTCACCTTGCCCCAGGCGTCGATCTTCGGCAGCGGCTGGCCGACGACGGTGAAGCGCTTGGTCATGCTCCGCCGCCTCTCATTGCGGACGGCCGACGTTCATTGCGGACCTCCGACTTTCGTATTTGCCGTCGGAGCGCCCTCCGCAGGGCTCCGGCGCGCGACGGTCGGCGAGTCTCTGGTCATGCGTAACGCTGCCAGTTCTACGGCATCCAGAATCTTCGTGTACCCCGTGCAGCGGCAGAGATTGCCGGCGAGGGCCTCACGGATCTGTTGCCGGGTCGGCGCGGGATCCTCCCCGAGGAGCGCTTTGGCGGTCAATAAGATTCCCGGCGTGCAGTAACCGCATTGGGCCGCGCCCAGCTCGGCGAACGCCTGCTGCAGCGGATGCAAACGGCCGCCGTCGGCCATGCCTTCGACGGTCGTGATCTCGCACGCCTGCAGGTCGGCCGGCAGCGCCAGACACGAGAGCACGGGCGCGCCGTCGACGAGCACCGTGCACGTGCCGCACTCTCCGAGCTCGCAGCCGTGCTTGGTGCCGATGAGATCGAGATCCTCGCGCAGGACTTCGAGCAGCGTCTTGTGGACGGGGACGAGCAGCTCGCGCGACTCGCCGTTGACTGTGAGGCTGAGGCGAATGTTCATCGGCTCCCGGCCGTCTGTTGCGCTGACAGCTGGACGTGGTTAATCGACAGTGAAGACGACTTCAAAAATACTGAATCGACCGGCGGCCGTCAAGTACTCGGCAGGGGTGGCGGAGGTCTTGCAGAACTCCGAGTCTTGATCGCGACGGAGGTGCATGAGTGCTTCACATCATTGCGTGGTTGTTGGGTCCACCGATCAGCCTCATCGTGCTGTTTCTCATTTTGTCCAGCCACTAACGTCCGTTCGCTGACGTTCTGGCATACCATCGGGTCCAATGCCGTACGTCCGCACCGACGACCGCGTTCGCCTCTACTACGAAGAGCATGGTCCTACCGATCCCGACGCGACGGGGTCGCCGCTCGTCCTCGCGTATGGGATCGGGGGGAACGCCGATCTCTGGGACGTCAACATCCCCGCGCTCGCGGCACGCCACCGGCTCGTACTGTGGGAGCCGCGCGGTCACGCGCGCTCGGACAGTCCTGAAGATCCCGCGCGCTATTCGTTCGCGCGCTGGGTGCTGGATCTCAAGGCCGTGCTCGACGGCCTGCGCCTGCGCACCGCGCACGTCGGCGGGCTCTCGCTCGGCGCCGGCATCGATCGATCAAGGTCACCCTCGAGCGCGGCATGGACGCGATGGCCGAGTTCGCGATGGCCTCGAACCCGAACGTCGCCGCGCGGCTGGCGCTGGATCCCTCCTCCAAGGACGAGTTCTACGCGTACTACCGGCGCCTCACGCCGATCGGCTATGCGAACGCGCTGCGCGCGTTGCTCGCGATGGATCACATCACCGATCGGCTCGCGGGCATCCGTGTGCCCGTGCTGCTGATCGGCGGCGACCGCGATCCGTCGCTCGGTCCGATGAAGGTGATGCACGCGAAGATCCGCCGCTCGCGACTGGTCGTGCTCTCACCGGCCAGCCACTTCGCCAATCGCGACCAGCCCGAGGCGTGGAACCGCGCGGCGCTGGAGTTCCTGGCACACTGCGACGCCGGCGCGCGCGGACGACGCGGCGCGCGCCGGCGCTGAGATCAGGCGAAGCGGAGCAGGGCGTTACTCGCCGTAGACGATGGTCGTGTAGGTCGAGTAGATACCGAACCAGCTGGTGGTCTCGTGGTCCACGTGATGGACTCGCGTGATACTGCCGTTCTTCATGGCTGTCCTGATGCTCGCGTCGCCTGTGGCGAACACGAGAATCCCCCAGGCTTCGGCCCGGCCGACCTTGGAGGCGCCGGCGGCTGTCCCCATCGCGACGGGGCCTTTTTCCTCGAGGGTGATGAGCGCCGTCACCGGTGCGTGCCCGATCGAGCATCCGGTCAGGAAACTGGCACAGACAACGGCCAACGTTAGCCGACGTGCGGATTTTTTCATGGTGATCCTTTCGTCGTTGCGAAGGACGCGCTTCACCTCACGCGTTTCTCCACCGTAGCAGGCATGGCGCGCAGCAATAGCAGAGTTCGTGCTGGCCGGGCAGAATGACCGGCCCACCGATCCGCGGTTCAGGCGCGTCAGCCGATCGCAGGGGTTCGCGCCGAATCCGCGACGCTCGGCCCGCCTGGTAACTTCGCGACATTTCACGCACGTCGAGCGCGCGAGGGGCGTGGCACCGTTGATGCTCGTGCTGCGCGCCGTTGATCGATTTCGGTGGCAGAGGAGCGACGGAGATGACCTATGACGCGTATGGCGCGCACTCTGATCATTGGTCCGGTGGTCGGCATCGGGCTCGGGCTCTGGACGACAGGGGGCGCCGTGGTCCCGGCCGAGGCGACGCGGGTGGTCGCGGATCCGAACGCAGCGCACCGTCCCGTTTCGGCAGGAGGCGCTAGGGTGCTGACGCCGCCGGCCTTGACCGACGTCGTCGCGCCGCTCGTCCTCGCCGCGCTGTGTGGGACGGCGGCCGCGTTCTTCTCCGCCCGGCCGCGCCACTCGATGCGACCGCGCGTCGTGCGCCGGCGCACGCGGGGCTGAGCGACCGGCAAACGAGTCGTCGAACCCGCGGCGGAGACCGGGGGGCCCGCCGCGGCTCGAGGAGCGTCCCGGCTTGAGTCGGGACGCTCCTCGAGCACCTACTTCTTCGCGGCGTCGTACAGCTCGCCGAACAGCCCCCAGCGCTCGCCGTCGAACTTCGCGAGCTGTTCCTGCTCGAGGGGCGCATGGTCGGTCGCGCTCGTGTTCACCTTGATGCCGGGCAGCAGCAGCGGGAACTCGACGTTCTTGAGATTCTCCGCCTGGTTCAGGATGTTCTCGCGGCTGAGATCGTTGCCGCACTGCTTGAGCACCTGCACCATCGCCTGCGCGACGGTGTACCCGAACGCGTTGGACTGGTCGTCGAGCGCGCCCTCGGGATAGTACTTCTTCATGAACGCGACCCAGTCCTGGTACCCCTTGTCGTTCTTCCACTGCGGGTCGGTGATCTCCTTCATGTAGAGGGCGGTGATCAGGCCGCGCGAGGCCTCGACTCCGGCGGGCTTCAGCACGGTGGCCAGCGACGACGAGACGTTGTTGAGGAAGTGCGCCGGCTTCCAGCCAATGTCGTGCGCCTTCTTGATCGCCTGCACCGCGAACTTCGGAATGGTCACGTTGAAGAAGACGTTGGCGCCGCTGTTCTTGAGGTTCACGATCTGCGAGTCGATGGTGGGGTCGGTCACCTCGTACGTCTGCTCCATCACGATCATCTTCTTGGCGTTCGCCTCGCCGAGCCCGTCGTGCAGGCCCTTGCGGTAGTCCTTGCCGTAGTCGTCGTTCTGGTAGAGGATGCCGATCTTCGCGTCGGGGAAGTTCTTCATGATGTACTGCGCGTAGATCCGGCCTTCCGTCTGGTAGTTCGGCTGCCAGCCCATCGTCCAGGGGAAGTTCTTCGGATCGTTCCACTTGGTGGCGCCCGTCGCCACGAACAGATGCGGGACCTTCTGCTGGTTCATGTACTTGTGGATGGCGCTGTTGGTCGGCGTGCCGAGCGTCTGGAACAGCGCGGCCACCTGATCCTGCTCGACCAGCTTGCGCACCATCTCCACGGTCTTCGGCGGGCTGTACGCGTCGTCGTAGCTGATGTAGTTGATCTTCCGCCCGTTGACGCCGCCCTCGTCGTTGACCTTCTTGAAGTACGCGCCGATCACCTTGCCGATCGTGCCGTACGCCGAGGCGGGACCGCTGTACGGGTTGGTGTTGCCGATCTTGATCTCCGTCGCCGTGACTCCCGGCGTGTCCGCCGCCGTCGCGGGGACCACCAGGGCCAGCACCGCGACCAGCGCGCTCAGTACCGTTCTCCTCAGCATGATGTCCTCCTGTCGTGCTCCCGGCGGGACCGCCGGATCGGGACCAATCTTACTCCGGGGCAACCCTCAGGCACGCGCGGCGGTTCCGCGGCGCGCGGCGCGGGCGGCCACGCGACGGAGCGCGCCGGCGATGCCGAACGGCATGACGTACATGAACCCGATGAGGAAGACGCCGTAGATCGCCCACGGTGCGGCCTTCGAGATGTCCTGCGCCCAGTTCGGGACGAACTGGATGAAGAGGGCGCCGAAGATCGCGCCCGAGATCGA
This sequence comes from Candidatus Rokuibacteriota bacterium, assembly GCA_003220475.1. Classification (GTDB taxonomy): domain Bacteria; phylum Methylomirabilota; class Methylomirabilia; order Rokubacteriales; family CSP1-6; genus AR12. Next base: position 14,173 of record QHSO01000043.1, read on the forward strand.
CGCCAGGCCGCCGATCACGACGCCGGTGAGGAACGTGATCGAGAGGAACACGTTGAAGGCGTCGGGCGCCACGAAGGCGATCACGATCGCGCTCAGCGCGCCGGCCACACCCGTATAGGCGGCGCTCACGCCGAACGTCAGCGACTTGTAGAGCGCGGTGTTCACGCCCATCGCCTGCGCGGCGATCGGGTTGTCGCGGATCGCGACGATCGCGCGTCCGGTCCGGCCCGCCAGCAGATTCCGTGCGAGCACGAACAGGATGACGAGCACCGCGAGCGTGAAGTAGTAGAGCCACTGGTCCGGCGACGCCTTCATTCCCCAGGGCGGCGCCGGCTTGGACAGCACGATGCCCTGCGAGCCGCCGGTCCAGTGCTCGAAGTATTTCAGGATCTGCGGGATAGCGAGCGCCAGGGCGAACGTGGCCAGCGCCAGGTACAGGCCCTCGAGCCGCAGCGCCGGGATGCCGAACAGGAATCCCGCGACCAGACACAGGACGCCGGCGGCGATGATCGTGAGCGGGTAGGGCACGTTCCAGTGGTCGATCAGGATCGCCGTCGTGTATGCGCCGAGCGCGTAGAAGGCGCCGTGACCGAGCGAGATCTGGCCGTTGTAACCCGTCAGCACGTTCAGGCCCAGCAGCGCGATGGCGTAGACGCCGACCTGCGTGAACTGGAAGAGCCGGAAGTTCGAGACCACGAACGGCAGCGCGAGCGCCACCGCCAGCGCCGCCGCCAGCCCGAGCGCGCCAGCCCGCGCCGTCACACGCGGTGGACCGCCGCGCGGCCGAACAGCCCGCTCGGCTTGAACACGAGCACGATCAGGATCATCGCGAGCGCGACGGTGAGCTTGAGCTCGGTGCCGATGAAATGCACGTAGGTGCCGACGAGGTTCTCGATGACGCCGACGATGAGGCCGCCGACGACGGCGCCGCCGGGGCTCGTGAAGCCGCCGAGCGTGGCCGAGGCGAACGCGTAGATGAGGATACCGGCCATCATGTTGGGATCGAGGAACACGATCGGCGCCACCATCATGCCGGCCACGGCGCCGACCATCGCGGCCAGGCCCCAGCCGATCGCGAGCATCCAGCCCACGCGGATGCCGCAGAGACGGCTCGACACGGGATTCTGGGCCGCCGCGCGCATGGCGAGGCCGAGCGTGGTGAACCGAAAGAACGCGTAGAGGAATGCCAGCACCACCAGCGTGACGCCGATCGCGCCGAGGTCGTGCGCGCCGAACACCACCGTGCCGAGCATGATCGGCCTCGGCGGGAAGGGGCTCGGGAAAGGCTTCTGGATGTAGGAATAGATCCAGCCTGCCACGCTGTTGAGGATGACGAGCAGGCCGATGCACACGATGACGATGGTGAGAATGGGCTTGTTCTCCACCGGCCGGATCACCACCCGCTCGATCAGCACCCCGCCGACGAACGAGATCACGAGGGTGCCGAAGAACGCCCACCAGTACGGCACGCCGGCGTTGAGCAGCGTCCACGCGAGGTACGTGCTGAACATCGCCATCTCGCCCTGCGCGTAGTTCACCACGTCGGTGGCCTGATAGATCATCACGAGCGCCAGCGCGACGCTGCCGTAGATGCCGCCGGTGGCGAGCCCCGAGACGACCTGCTGGAAGAAGATCTCCATGTCAGTAGCCGAGATAGGCGCGCCGGATGGCGTCGTTCTGGCGCAGCTCCGCCGCGGGCCCCGACATCACGACGCGGCCCGTCTCCATCAGATAGGCGTGTTGGGCGAGCCCCAGCGCGACGCTGGCGTTTTGCTCGACCAGCAGCACGCTCACGCGCTCGTCACGATTGATCGTGCGCACGATGCGAAAGATCTCGCGCACGACCAGCGGCGCCAGGCCGAGCGACGGCTCGTCCAGCAGCAGAAGCCGCGGCCGCAGCATCAGCGCGCGCGCGACGGCGAGCATCTGCTGCTCGCCGCCGGACAGCGTGCCGCCCGGCTGCTTCTTGCGCTGGGCCAGCATGGGGAAATAGCCGTACACGCGCTCGAGGTCCTGGGCCACGCTGCGACCGCCGCCACGCGCGTAGGCGCCGAGGCGCAGATTCTCCTCGACGGTGAGGTTCACGAACGTGCCGCGTCCCTCCGGCGCGTGGCCGATCCCGAGGCGCACCAGGTCTTCGGTGGCGCGCCCGTTGATGCGCTGCCCGGCGAAGCGGATCTCGCCCGCCGTGCGCACCATGCCGCAGACGGCGCGCAGCGTGGTCGTTTTGCCCGCGCCGTTGGCGCCGAGGATCGTCGTGATGCCGCCCTCCTCCACCGCGAAGTCGATGCCGTGCAGCACCTTGGTCCAGCCGTATTGCGCCTCGAGCCCGCGCGCCTCCAGCAGCACCATCAGCGTCGCGCGCCCGCGGGCTCGTCGACACCGAGATAGGCCCGGATGACCTCGGGGTCGCGCTGCACGCGCGCCGGCGGCCCCTCGGCGATCTTGCGGCCGAAGTCCAGGACGACGACGGTGTCGGAGATCTGCATGACGAGGCCCATGTGATGCTCGACTAACAGAATCGTGACGCCGCGCCGCTCGCGGATCACCCGCAGCAACGCGGCCAGCGCGCCGACCTCCTCGTGGTTCAGGCCGCCGGCGGGCTCGTCGACAAGGAGCAGCGCGGGGCGGCTGGCCAGCGCGCGCGCGAGCTCGACACGCTTCAGCGTCCCAAAGGGCAGCCCCGCCGCCGGGTGCGCCGCGAGGACCTCGAGGTCGAGGAACGCCAGAAGCTCGCGTGCGCGCTCGCGCGTCTCCTCCTCCTCGCGGCGCACCCAGGGCAGGCGCAAGGCGTTGCTGAGGAAGTCGCTCCGCGTGCGCGCGTGCACGCCGACCATCACGTTCTGGAGCACGGTGAGCGTCGGGAAGAGCGCGAGATTCTGAAACGTCCGGCCGATACCGAGCTCCGCGATGCGGTGCGCCGGCAGTGCCAGCAGCGAGCGGTCCCGGAAGCTGATGTCTCCGCGCTGCGGCGTGTAGAGCCGGCTCAGGCAGTTGAAGAGCGTCGTCTTGCCGGCGCCGTTCGGCCCGATGAGGCCGACGATCTGCCCCTCGCTCACGTCGAACGAGACGCCGTCGAGCGCGACGATGCCACCGAAGCGGACGGTGAGGTCGCGAACGGAGAGGATCGGCGTCCCGGGCGCGGGCACGACCGCGCTTATACGGGGACCGCGTGGGCTTGTCAACGGCGCGCGGTCGACCGGGCAGAGCGCCCGACCGGCGTCGGTCGAAGTACCGGATCGGCGAGCCACCGGCCGCCGCAACCGCCTCGAATTGCTCGCCTGTCCGCTTTGGTACGCGCGGTGCACACTGCGACGCCGACACGTGCGAAACCGGGTCGGCATACGGAGGGCACGTCCATGAAGGCACGACGCATCATCACCATCGCGGCACTGGTCGTCGGGATCGGTGCGATCGCGATTCCGATCGGCGCCGCCGCAGAGGACACGTCCGCCGCGATGGCGGCGCCTCACACGACGTGGGCCAGGGGCTCGGACGTCCCGGACGTTCCCGTCGCGCCCGAACCTCAGGGCCTGTAGTTCACCTTCGCCGGCAGCACCCGGCGCATCAGGTCGGGATAGAAGAAGGCGTTGTAGTCGAGTGGCTTGCTGAGCTTGCCCTGCTGCTTGAGCTGGCTTTCGGCCAGCCGGAAGAGATTCACGGTGAAGTCGTCGAAGACCATCTCGAATCTCAGCTTGGTCATGAGCTGTTCCACGAGCGGCGGGTCCAGGTTCTTGAGGAAGTCCGAAACATCCTTGGCTGCGCGCTTGCGATCGCCGTTGATGATCTCGGTGGCGTCGACGAGCGCGCGAAGAAAGGCCTCGGCTGGCGCCTGGTTCTTCAAGATCCAGGCCTTGTTCATATAGATGTAGACGCCCTGCTCGAGAATGCCCTCCTGGTCCTTCAGGACCTTCGTGTTCCGGACGGCGGCGAGGCCGCGCGTCACCCACGGCTCCCACACCGCGTACGCGTCGATGTTGCCGCGCTCGAGCGCGGCCACCATCTCGGGCGCCTCGACGTTGACGATCGTGTAGTCCGCCGGGTTCAGCTTGAGCTTGTCGATCATGGCGAGCCAGAACACCTCGCCGCCCGAGCCGCGGGCCACGCCCACCTTCTTGCCCTTCAGCTGATCGAGCGTCTCGATGTTGCGGCCGACCACGGCGATCCAGCGGACGAGCCGCGTGGCCTGCGCGACCACCACCACGTTCGGGTCGAGATTGTGGTTGGCCACGCCCGCGATCTCCGAGCCGAACGCCGACTCGATCTGGCCGTTGACGAGGAACGCGACCATCGCGGAGCCGGAGGGCCCCGTGTTGATCCGCACGTCGAGCCCGTGCTTCTTGAAGAGCCCTTCCTGCTGCGCGACGTAGTAGGCCGAGAACACCGGATCGACGCCGGTGGCGATCGTCATCTTCGTCTGCGCCGAGGCGGTGGCCGTCCACAGCCCGACGCCCAGCACGAGCAGGCACCGCACACCGAGTGTCAGCATGATCGTCGTCCTCCCTGACGACCCTCAGGTCGCCGGCGAATATTTCCCCGCGAACGCATAGATGCTCCACCGGAACATGCGATCCACGACGAAGCCGAGCAGCCCGAGCGTCACCAGCGACACGAAGATGTCGTCGACCAGCATGAACATCCGCCCGTCCCAGAGCATCTTGCCGAGCCCTTCGTTGGCGGCGATCAGCTCGGCGGCCACGATGGTCGTGAACGAGTTGGCCATGGCCAGACGCATCCCGGTGAGGATATACGGGACCGTCGCGGGCAGCGCCACGTGACAGAAGATCTGCGCCCGCGACGCGCCGAGCGCTTCCGCCGCCCGGATCTTGTTGGGCGCGATGGCCGAGACCCCGGCTGCCGTGTTCAGGATCACGATGAAGATCGTCGTGTAGATGATGAGGAAGATCTTCGAGGCCTCGCCGATACCGAACCAGATCACGGCCACCGTGATCATCGCCACCGACGGGATGAATCGCAGAAACTCGGTGTACGGCTCCAGGACCTTGCGCGCGGGCCGGAACGAGCCCATCACCAGTCCGATCGGGATGCCGAGCAGTGAGCCGGCGAGGAATCCCGCCAGGATCCGCTGGATGCTGGCCGACAGGTGCTCGAACAGCACGCCGTTACGGATGAGCACGATGGCCTTTCGATACACGACGACGGGCGGCGGGAAGAGGACGGAGCCGACGACGAAGACCGCGGCCACGTGCCAGATTACGACGAGACTGACGAACCCGAGCACGTATCCGCCGTAGCCGCTCCAGAACCGCTGCAGTCGGGATCGGGGCATGCGCTACGCCGAGCGCGCGATCGATGTGGCGACTTCGTCGCGGATCATCTCGTAGACCTGCTTGTAGTAACGCAGGAACGTGTCGTCCGTGCGGCTGCGCGCGCCGTTCAGCGACACCTCCACCACGCCCTTGACCTGCGAGCGAGGTCCTGCGCGCATCACCCCGATGCGTCCGCCGAGGGTGACGGCCTCGTCGATGTCGTGCGTGATGAAGAGCACGGTGGTCCGCGCGGCTTGCCAGATACTCGCCAGCTCCACCTGCATCAGCGCGCGGGTCTGCGCATCCAGCGCGGCGAACGGCTCGTCCATGAGCAGCATCTTCGGCTCGTTCACCAGCGCCCGCGCGAGCTGGATGCGCTGCTTCATGCCGCCCGAGAGCTCGGACGGATACTTGTCCGCCTGGCCGGCGAGGCCGACGAGGTCGAGAAACTCCAGGGCACGTCGGCGTCGCTCGCTCCGCGGCACGCGTCGCATGCGCAGGCCGAACTCGACGTTCTCCACCGCCGTCAGCCAGCCATACAGCGAGTCGTCGCCTTGAAACACCACGCCGCGATCGCGGCTGGCGCCGGTGACCGGACGGTCATCCATCAGGATCTCGCCGGCGCTCGGGGCCTCGAAGCCGGCGAGCATCTTGAGCACGGTCGTCTTGCCGCAACCGCTCGGCCCGAGCAGGCAGAAGAACTCGCCGGCTTCGATCTCGAGATCGAAATGTTCCACGGCCGAGTAATCGACGCCCTGCAGCGACCGGTAGGTCTTGCGCACGTCGTGAAACGAGACCAGCGCCATCGCATTCGCCCTCGCTGCTGCGGGCGCCAGCCTAGCAAAAGCGGACTCGGGCGGACAACACCGGCTCTGCAACCGTTTCCTCAGCCGGCCGCGGTACGGTTTTTGCGCGCGACGTCGGGCGATGACCGGCTACGTGATCTGGCCGATCATGTTCGGTGGCTTCGGCCTCCTTTTCACGGCGATCGAGCTGCTGCGGCCTGCGCGCCCGCTGAGCTACCGCGCCGCGCTCAAGAACGATCTGCCCGCGCTCGCGATCTACGGCCTGATCTTCCTTCCCGTGTCGACGGCGCGCTGTCGCCGGCCCGCCTCGCGCTCGGAGTGTAGCGGAGCGTCGAGAAGGGTCCAGATGCGAGGCGGCGAAGGAAGGGGCGACTGAGGCGTAGGCCGCCTACGCCGCAGGGAGCCCCGACTGAGCCAACGAAGCAGATGGGCCCTTATCGGCGCTCCGCTCTTGTCAATGGGGGGCGGTCGTGTAAGGTTACCGCCACCCCAGGGAGGCCAACGATGTTCAGACCGACGAGCGCGCTTGTTTTCGCGGTGGTCGTGGCACTGCTGGCCGGGCTCGCCTCGAGCGCGACGCCGGCCGATCCGATCCGCATCGCGTACATCGATCCACTGTCCGGGCCCTTCGCCGCGACGGGCGAGAACGGCCTCAACCAGTTCAAATACGCCACCGAGGCGCTCAACAAAGGCGGCGGCGTGCTCGGCCGACAGCTCGAGATCGTGCCGCTCGACAACAAGGTGAGCCCGCAAGAAAGCCTCATCCAGCTCAAGAAGGTCATCGGCGACGGGATCCCCTTCGTGTTCCAGGGCAACAGCTCGGGCGTCGCCCACGCGATCTCGGACGCCGTGCAGAAGCACAACGAGCGCGACGCCGGCAACCGCGTGCTCTACCTGAACTACTCGGCGGTGGACCCGGCGCTCACGAACGAGAAGTGCCACTTCTGGCATTTCCGCTTCGACGCGCATGCCGACATGAAGATGGCCGCGCTGACCGACGTGATCGCGGCCAACAAGAGCGTCAAGAAGATGTACATCATCGGCCAGGACTACTCCTTTGGGAAAGCCGTGGCCGAGGGCGCCGTCAGCATGCTGGGCAAGAAGCGGCCGGATATCCAGATCGTGGGCAACGAGCTGCATCCCATCGGCAAGGTGAAGGACTTCTCGCCCTACGTGCAGAAGATCGTGGCCTCGGGCGCCGACGCGGTGATCACCGGCAACTGGGGAGCCGACATGATCGCGCTCGCCAAGGCCGCCAACGACGGCGGGCTGAAGGTGCCGTTCTACACCTACTACGCGGCGTCCGACGGCGTCACGGCCGCCATCGGCGCCGCCGGCATCGATCGCATCCGGCTGGTGCACGAGAGCCATCCCGGCAATCCCAATCCACCGAAAGCGCTCAGCGACTATCTCACCGGCTATCGCAAGCTCCACCCGCAGAACGACGTGAACCAGCCGCGCATCCACACCGGACTCAACATGCTGGCGCAGGCCATCAAGCGCGCCGGCACGACCGACGTCGACAAGGTCGCGGCCGCCCTCGAGGGCGCCGAGTTCACCAACCTCTCCGGCGACCAGCTGGTGATGCGCCGCGAGGACCATCAGCTGCAGATGCCGGTCTACATCTCGGTCCACACCAACAAGAACATCAAGCACGACCTCGACGCCTCGGGCTTCGGCCTCGCGCTCGAGCAGAAGATCGAGCGCGAGAAGGCCACGCAGCCGACGACGTGCAAGATGCAGCGTCCGAGCTGACTGGGCGGGCGCGGGCGGGGCCCCTCGGGCTCCGCCCCGCGCCGATCCGATGTTTCAGCTGATCTTCTTCTCGATCCTCAACGGCCTGGTCTACGGCATGTTGCTCTTCATGCTGTCCAGCGGGCTCACGCTCATCTTCGGCATGATGGGCGTGCTCAACTTCGCGCACGCGTCCTTCTACATGCTCGGCGCCTACGTCGCCTTCACCGTCGGCCTGCACCTCGGATTCTGGCCGGCGCTCGTGATCGCGCCCGTGGTGGTCGGACTCCTCGGCGCGCTCGTCGAGCGCCAGGGCCTGCGGCGCGTGCACCGCTTCGGCCACATCGCCGAGCTGATCTTCACGTTCGGCGTGGCCATCCTCGTCGAGGAGATCGTGCAGCTCGTGTGGGGCCGGCCCGCGAAGAGCTACCAGGTGCCGGCCGCGCTCGACTTCCCACTCTTCCGCGTCATGTCCTCGAGCTTCCCCGCCTACAAGGCGTTCATGCTGGTGGTGGCCGTCGCAATCTTCGCGTTCATCTTCGTGATCCTCACGCGCACACGCGCCGGCCTGATCATCCAGGCCTCGCTGACGCACCCGCAGATGGTCGCGATGCTCGGCCACAACGTCCCGCGCGTGTTCATGATCGTCTTCGGCATCGGCTCGGCGCTGGCCGCGCTGGCCGGTGTCATCGCGGGCCCCGTGCTCGGCACGTTTCCCGGCATGGCCCAGGTCCTCGGCAGCATCGTGTTCGTCGTCGTCGTCATCGGCGGCCTCGGCTCGCTCAGCGGCGCCTTCGTCGCCTCGCTGCTGATCGGCATCGTGCAGACGTTCGCGGTGGCCATGGACGTCTCGGTGGGCGGCGCGCTGGCCGCCATGGGCGTGCACGTCAACACGGCGGGCGCGCTGCACGACCTGTGGCGGGTGACCATCGCCCAGGTCGCGCCGATCCTGCCCTACGTGCTGCTGGTCCTCACGCTCATCCTGCGTCCGACCGGGCTCTTCGGAACGCGCGAGACATGAGCACGCCCGTCGCGACGCGACCGTTCGCCGTGGCCGGCGTCGCCCGGGCGGCGCGCGTTCGCCGCTACGGGCTCTGGCTCGCCGCCGCCGTCGTGCTCCTGCTGCTGCCGCAGTCCGTGCGCACGGGCACCGCCATCGCGGTCATGAACCAGATGGGCATCGCGGTGATCTTCGCCCTGTCCTTCAACATGCTGCTCGGCCAGGGCGGCATGCTGTCGTTCGGGCACGCCGTCTACTTCGGCCTCGGCGGCTTCATCGCCGCCCACGTGCTCAACATGGCCGGCCGCGGCGCCATCTACCTGCCGGTGCCCCTGCTGCCGCTGGTCGGCGGCCTCGGCGGCCTGGCCTTCGCGGCGCTGTTCGGCTCGTTCTCCACGCGGCGCGCGGGCACCGTCTTCTCGATGATCTCGCTCGGCGTCGCCGAGCTGATGGCCGCCTCCTCGCTGATCTTCGACAAGTTCTTCGGCGGCGAGGAGGGCATCACGACCAATCGCTCGAAGGCGCCGCTGCTGCTGGGGCTCGAGTTCACGCGTGACCGGCAGGTCTACTACCTGATCGCGTTCTGGCTGTTCGTGGCGACGCTCGCCATGTACGCGTTCTCCCGCACGCCCGTCGGCCGCATGGCCAACGCCGTGCGCGACAACCCCGAGCGCGCCGAGTTCGTCGGCTACAGCCAGCACCGTGTCCGCTTCGTCTCGTTCTGCGCCGCGGGCTTCTTCGCCGGCATCGCGGGCGGTCTCTTCGCGGTGAACTACGAGATCCTCACCGCCGAGAACATGGGGCTCAACGCCTCCGGCGCCGTGCTGCTCATGGCCTACATCGGCGGCATCGGCGCCTTCGTCGGGCCCATCCTCGGCGCGGTCGTCTTCACGTTCTTGCAGAGCATGCTGAGCGACTACACCGGCATGTGGCTGCTCTACCTCGGCATCCTGTTCCTGGCCACGGTGCTGTTCGTCCCCATGGGCCTGGCCGGCCTGCTGATGCTGCACGCGCCGGTGTGGCGCGCGCGCCGCGTCGGCCGTCTGCTCGGGCCGTACGTGCTCACCGGCGCGCTGGGCTTCGTGGCCGCGGTCGGGATCATCGGCCTGCTCGAAATGGTGCACTTCGTCGCCGCGGGCAGGACCGGGACGCGGCGCCTGTTCTGGCTCGTCGTCGCGCCACGCACGCTCATGCCCTGGCTCGGGTTCGCGGCGCTCGTCGTCGCCGGCGCCGTCGGCGTGCGCTGGACGGGGCCGCGCGCCGTCGCGGCCTTCGCCGAGGCGAGCCGGCCGGGCAGGCCATGACGCCCGCCATCGAGCTGAGCGACGTCCGCAAGTCCTTCGGCGCTACCCCGATCATCCGCGGCGTCAGCCTGGCCATCGAGGCGGGCACGCGCCAGGCGCTGATCGGCCCGAACGGCGCCGGCAAGTCGACGCTGTTCAACCTCATCACCGGCAAGTATCCGGTCACGAGCGGACGGATCCGCGTCAAGGGCGCCGCCGTGACGGACCTCGCGCCGTACGAGATCAACCGGCGCGGGCTCGCGCGCTCGTTCCAGGTGACCAACATCTTCACGCGCATGAGCGTGTTCGAGAACATCCGGTGCGCCGTCTTGTGGTCGGCGGGCTATCGCTACTCATTCTGGCACCGCATCAGCGCCGCGCGCGCCGTAAACGAGCGCGCGGAGACGGTGCTCGAGCAGCTGAACCTCACGGCGCGCCGCGACGTGCCGGCGGGCGTGCTGTCCTACGCCGAGCAGCGGGCGCTCGAGATCGGCATCACCATCGCCGGCGGGGCCGACGTGATCCTGCTCGACGAGCCGACGGCGGGGATGAGCCGCAGCGAGACCGAGCACGTCGTCGGCCTGATCCGGCAGATCACGGCCGGCAAGACGCTATTGATGGTCGAGCACGACATGAGCGTGGTGTTCGACCTGGCCGACCGCATTGCCGTGCTCGTCTACGGCGAGGTCATCGCGCACGACACGCCGGAGCGGATTCGCGCGAACGCCGCCGTGCAGGAGGCCTATCTCGGCGTGCCGCAGGGCGGCGTGGCCTGATGCTGACCGTGTCCGATCTCCACGCGTTCTACGGCAAGAGTCACATCTTGCACGGCGTCGACCTGCGCGTGGGCGAGGGGGAAATCGTGAGCCTGCTCGGCCGCAACGGCGTCGGGCGCTCGACGACGATCAAGGCGATCATGGGCGACGTCCAGGCGTCCGGCTCGGTTCGCTTTCGGGACGAGGAGCTCTGCGGGCTGCCGCCGTACGTCGTCGCGCGCAAGGGCCTGGGCTACGTGCCGGAGAACCGCGACGTCTTCCCCACCCTCACCGTCCGCCAGAATCTGCTCCTCGGCGTCAAAAACACGCGGCGCACCGGACGCTGGACAATCGACGACATGTTCGCGATGTTCCCGGCGCTGCGCCAGCGTGCCGACAATCCGGGCGGCGTCCTCTCCGGCGGCGAGCAGCAGATGCTCACGATCTGCCGCACGTTGATGGGCGATCCCGATCTGATCATGGTGGACGAGCCGACCGAAGGGCTCGCGCCGATGCTGGTGACGCAGGTCGCCGACCTGCTCGTGCGCATCGCCGCGCGCGGCGTGTCGATTCTGCTCGTCGAGCAGAAGCTGACGATCGCGCTCACGATCTCGCGGCGCGTGTACGTGATGGGCCACGGCCGCGTGGTGTTCGAGGGCACGCCGGACGAGCTCCGGCGCAACGACGGCGTGCGGAAGGAGTGGCTCGAGGTCTAGCCGAGCCGGTCGAGCGCCTGGGCGAGATCGGCGATGAGGTCGTCGGCGTCCTCGATCCCGACTGAATAGCGGATCAAGTTGTCCTTGATGCCGATCTCGAGCCGCTCCTCGGTGGTGAGCTCGTAGAAGCTCATGATCGCCGGCTGCTCGATGAGGCTCTCCACGCCGCCCAGCGAGACGGCCAGGTGAGGAATCGCGCACGCGTCGACGACGCGCGCGGCCGCGTCCAGATCGCCGCGGATCTCGAACGACACCACGCCCCCGAACCCGCGCATCTGATGCTTGGCGACATCGTGCTCCCAGTGCCGGGGAAGCCCCGGATAGTGGACGGCCTCGACGCGGGGATGGGCCTCGAGGAATTCGGCGAGGGCCTGCGCATTGCTGTTCTGCCGCTCGATGCGGAGCGCGAACGTCTTGAGGCCGCGGATCAGGAGATAGGCGGCGAAGGGGTCGACGATCGCGCCCATGATCCCCTGCAGCCCGCGCACCGCGTCCACGAGCTCGCGCGAGCCGAGCACGGCGCCCGCGAGCAGGTCGTTGTGGCCGCCGAGGTACTTCGTCGCCGAGTGCATGACCAGATCGACGCCCCACTCGAGCGGCCGCACGTTGTAGGGCGTGGCGAACGTGGCGTCGACCACCGTCTTCACGCGGTGCCGGCGCCCGATCGCCGCGAACCGCTCGAGGTCCAGCACGCGGTTGTAGGGGTTCGTCGGCGACTCGCTGAGCAGCACGCGCGTCGTGGGACGGATGGCGTCCTCCAGCGCGTCGTAGTCGCCGGCCGGCACGGTGGAGACCTCGATCCCGTAGCGCTGCAGCGTCTGATTGAGGAATTGACGCGTCCGTCGATAGGCGTCGTTGGTGGCGATGACGTGCGTGCCACGCGAGAGCATCGCGAGCAGCGCCGTCGTCATGGCGGCCATGCCGCTCGCAAAGAGCAGGCAGTCGCCGGCGCCTTCGAGCGCCGCCAGCTTGGCTTCGGCGATCTTCTGCGTCGGGTTGCCGTAGCGGCCGTACTCGACGCGCTCGATCTTGCCGTCGAAGTGGTCCTTCAGCTCCTGTGTGTTCGCGAACGTGAACGTCGCCGTTTGCACGATCGGCGTGGCGAGCGCGTTCGCCGGCTTCGGGCGTGGCTCCCCACCGTGGACGGACAGCGTGCTTGGGCCCAGCGGTTTCTTGGACGGCTTCATTACTCGACGTGGGGGGCCAACGCCCCCTCGGACTCCCCGGCCTCTGCTCGTCGCGCCCCGGGGAACCCGTGGCGCTCCCCGATCATGCGTGTGGTGATCACTACGACGACACCAGCAGCTTGAACTTTTCGACGTGTCGGGCGATGGCCCGGGTCACCCGCTTGGGATCGGCGGGCAGCTCGACCGGTTTGTTGCGGTGCGACGGTTTGATCC
>QHSO01000239.1 GCA_003220475.1 Candidatus Rokuibacteriota bacterium
ACGCGTCGGTCGCGCCGAATCCCTCGAGCGCGACCGTCTCGAGCCCGTGCTTGTCCTTGAAATAGCGAGCGGCGCGCGCGTTCACGGTTTCCGAATAGGGCGACACGATAGCAATGCGACGCGCCTTGAGCGCCCGCACGGCGCGGCCCACCGCCTGCGCCGACGTGATCGCGGGAACGCCGGCGGCGGTACTCATCCGCTTCGTGACGACGTCGTCGTAGTCGTCGGCAACGAGACTCGCCGACGTCTGAGCCAGGATCACCAGCTCGACTTTCGCCGTCCCCAGCAAGCGCGATTGATAGTCGATGTCCTCGTCCCGGCTCGGCGAGAAGCTACCGCCGCTCGAGAGGAGGCGCCCGATGTGCGCCTGGTACGTCGGCGGCAAGAGCCGGCACTCGATCTCGACCGTCGTGTTCGTGGATGGAATCAGCACGCCGAAATGTCGTGTCATGCGCTGAGGGTACCGCATTGTCCTCGGCATGTAGACTTGTTGGGCAAAGCGAGGCAGCCATGGACTTTCGAGACGTCGACGCGTACTGGCGTGCGGCCAACTACCTGACCGTCGGCCAGATCTATCTGCAAGACAACCCGCTGCTGCGGGAGCCGCTCCGACCGCAGCACATCAAGCCACGCCTGCTCGGACACTGGGGAACGTCGCCGGGACTCAGCTTCATGTACGTCCACGTGAATCGGCTGATCATCGAGACCCAGGCCAATGTCATTTTCCTCACCGGTCCGGGCCATGGTGGACCCGCGATCGTGGCCAACGTGTACCTGGAAGGCACCTACTCGGAGATCTATCCGAGCGTCTCGCGCGACAGCGCCGGCATGCGCCGCCTCTTCCGCCAGTTCTCCACGCCAGGCGGCGTGCCGAGCCACGTGAGCGTGCCCACGCCGGGATCGATCCACGAAGGCGGCGAGCTCGGCTACGTGCTCGTTCACGCGTTCGGCGCCGCCTTCGACAATCCCGATCTCCTCGTGGTCGCGGTGATCGGTGACGGCGAGGCGGAGACGGGCCCGCTGGCGGGCTCGTGGCAAGGCACGCATTTTTTGAACCCGGCCCGCGACGGCGCCGTGCTGCCCATCCTCCACCTGAACGGCTACAAGATCGCGGGCCCGACGGTGCTGGGGCGGAGCGCCGACGAGGAGATCGTCGGGTTGATGACCGGTCACGGTTACGAGCCCCACGTCCTCGAGGGCAGCGACCCGATGGACATGCACGCGCGCTTCGCGGCCACGCTGAGCACCTGCTACGCGAAGATCCGCGCGATCCAGCAACAGGCCCGTGGCCGTACCGGTCCGATCGCGCGGCCGCGCTGGCCGATGATCGTCTTGCGGACGCCAAAGGGATGGACCGGACCGGACGTGGTGGACGGTCTGCAGGTCGAAGGCACGTTCCGCGCGCACCAGGTACCGTTGGCGAACGTCAAGGACGATCCCGATCATCTGCGACGCCTCGAGACGTGGATGAAGAGCTACAAGCCCGAGGAGCTGTTCGACGATCGAGGCCGTCCGGTGCCGATGCTCGCCGCGCTGGCGCCGAAAGGCGACCTCCGCATGGGCGCCAACCCGCACGCCAACGGCGGACGCCTGCTGGTCGACCTCGACATTCCGGACTTCACGAGCTACGCGATCCCGCTCGCACAGCCCGGCCGCGAGCGCCACGAGTCGACGCGGCAGCTCGGCAAGCTGATGCGCGACATGTTCACGCGCAATAGGCGGCAGCAGAACTTCCGGCTGTTCTGTCCCGACGAGACCAGCTCGAACCGTCTGGGTGACGTGTTCGCCGTCGAGAATCGATGCACGATGGACGCCGTCCTGCCCACGGATGATCACCTGGCGCCCGACGGTCGCGTCATGGAGGTGCTGAGCGAGCACAATTGCCAGGGCTGGCTCGAAGGCTACCTGCTCACCGGACGTCATGGTCTCTTCGCGAGCTACGAGGCGTTCGCCATGGTCTCGGCGTCGATGACCGTCCAGCACGCCAAGTGGCTCACGGAAGCGACGAAGCTCGACTGGCGCGCGCCCATCGCGTCGCTCAACATCCTTCTCACCTCCACGTGCTGGCGCAACGATCACAATGGCTTCAGTCACCAGGGGCCGGGACTGATCGACGTGGTGCTCTCGCGAACACTGCGCGCGCGGCGCGTCGATCTGGCGCTGGGCGAGCAACGACGCCGGCGGCGAGCCGGACGTGGTCCTCGCCGCGGCCGGCGACATCCCGACGATGGAGATCGTGGCGGCGGCGTGGTGGCTGCGTCGTCAGATCCCCGAGCTGAAGGTGCGCGTCGTCAACGTCGTGGACCTCATGACGCTGTTCACGCCCGACGGCCATCCCCACGGCATGAGCGAGCAGAGCTTCGTCGACCTCTTCACGCGCGAGACCGACGTGGTGTTTGCCTTCCACGGCTATCAGCGGGCCATCCACGAGATCGTGCACGGGCGCCCGAGGGCAGACCGATTCCACGTGCGTGGGTTCAACGAAGAGGGCACGACGACCACGCCGTTCGACATGGTCGTGCGCAATGGCATCAGTCGGTACCACCTCTGCATCGAGGCGCTCCGGCGCACGCCCCGCATGGCCGGGCGCGCCGCGCCGCTCATTGCCCAATGCACGGAGATGCTGACACGACACGAGGCGTACGTCCGCGAGCATCTCGAAGATCTGCCGGAAGTGCGCGACTGGGCGTGGACCGATGCCTGAGGACATCCTGTGCCTCAACGCCGGCTCCTCCTCGCTCAAGTTCGCCCTGTATCGGATTGACGACACCAAGGAAGAGCTGCTGACGAGCGGTACGATCCGCGCCGACGCGACGGGCGCCTCCTCCGAATTCGGCGCCGCCGTGCGACAGGTGGTTGCCGATCTCGAGAAGCGTGGGCTTGCGACTCCCGCGGCGGCCGGGCACCGGCTCGTGCACGGCGGGCCCGCGTACGCGGCGCCGCGGCGAATCGACGCCGAGCTGCTCGACCGCCTGCGAGAGGTGATCCCGCTCGCTCCGCTGCATCTGCCGAGCGAGCTGGCGGTGATCGAGGCGGTGACCGAGCACTATCCCGACCTGGTCCAGGTGGCGTGCTTCGATACCGCGTTTCATCGGGCCATGCCGCCTCTGGCTCAGCGCTTCCCGCTTCCCCGCACGCTGTGGAGCGAGGAGCTGCGACGCTACGGATTTCACGGACTGTCCTACGAGTACATCGTCGGCGTTCTCGGTCGCGCGGGCCTCGCGCGGACGATCATCGCGCACCTCGGCAACGGCGCGAGCCTGGTCGCCATCCGGGATGGACGGCCGGTGGAGACGACGATGGGCCTCACACCGATCGGCGGCGTCGTGATGGGCACGCGCACCGGTGACCTCGACCCCGGCGTGCTGCTCTACCTCGTGCGCGCGAAAGGCTACGACGTGCAGCGGCTCGAGCGCCTGCTCAACGAGGAGTCGGGACTGCGCGGCGTTTCCGCCACCACGTCGGACATGAAGACGTTGTTGGCGCGACGGGAAAACGACGCCCGGGCCGCCGAGGCCGTCGAAATGTTCTGCGCTTCGATCCGCAAATCCATCGGCGCCCTGACGGCCGTGCTCGGCGGCGTCGAGACGCTCGTGTTCACCGGCGGCATCGGCGAGCGCGCGGCGCCCGTGCGCTGGGAAATCTGCCAGGGTCTCGAGCACCTGGGGATCGACCTCGACCCGCGACGCAACGCGAGCGATGCCGAAACGATCAGCGCCCCGGCCAGCGTCTGCACCGTCAGAGTCATCCCGACGAACGAAGATCTGATGATCGCGCGGCACACGCGGGCCGTGCTCCGCTCGGCGCCGGCGAGGTAGATCTGGCGGGTCGCTACGCGCCGATCCGGGACTATGCCGTGATCGGCGACGGTCGCACCGTCGCGCTGGTCGCGCGCGATGGTGGCATCGATTGGCTGTGTCTGCCGAACCTCGACTCGCCGAGCGTCTTCGCCGCCCTCCTCGACGCCGACCGTGGTGGTCGCTTCGAGCTGTGCCCCGACGTGCCGTTCGAGGTGCAGCGACGGTACGTGCCGGGGACCAACGTGCTGGAAACCACGTTCGTGACCGAGAGCGGGATCGTGCGCGTGACCGACGCGATGACGCTTCCTGGCATCGGGCTGGCGCCGATCCGGGAGCTGGCCCGACGTATCGAAGGCCTCGCGGGCCGAGTGCCCATGCGCTGGCGTGTCGAGCCGCGCTTCGGCTACGCCTCGGCGGCGACACGGTTCGAGTCACGGGGCGCAATGGCGGTCGCGCTGAGCGGCGGCGATGCCGTCACGATCTGCGCGTGGGACGCCGGCCGGCCGACCTCAGAGGAGGGCGCCATCGCCGGTCGTTTCGACATCGTGGATGGCGGCCGGGCCATGCTGGCGCTGGTCTCGGCGCACGGCGAGCCGCTCGTGTTCCCGCCACGGCGGGACGTCGAGACGCGGCTGGATGCGACGACCGCATTCTGGGGTGACTGGTCGGCTCAGCTGCGTTACGCCGGCCCCTGGCATCCCGCGGTCGTGCGTAGCGCGCTGGCGCTGAAGCTGCTCGTGTTCGCGCCGTCGGGGGCGATCGCGGCGGCGGCGACGACGTCGTTGCCCGAAGGGATCGGCGGCGAGCGTAACTGGGACTACCGCTATTGCTGGATTCGCGACTCCTCGTTCACCCTGGAGGCGCTGCTGCAGCTGGGCTGCCACGCCGAGGCGACGTCCTTCTTCTGGTGGTTCATGCACGCGACCCGACTGACGCTTCCGCGCCTGCAGGTGTTCTATCGTCTCGACGGCGGTACGTACGCGCCCGAGCGCACACTGCCGCTCGATGGCTATCGTCGCTCGCGCCCGGTACGCATCGGCAACGGCGCCGCCGGTCAGGTCCAGCTCGACACATACGGTGAGCTGCTCGACAGCGCGTTCGTCTATGCCCGCAAGGGCTACTCGCTGGGCGCGGGCACCGGCCGCGACCTCGCGCGCGTCGCCGACTTCGTCTGCGAGCACTGGCGCGAGCCCGATGCCGGCATCTGGGAGGTTCGTGCCGCCCCCAGGCATCACACGCAGTCGAAGGCGATGTGCTGGGTCGCGCTCGACCGCGCCGCGCGCCTGGCCGACGCGGACCACCTCCCCGCCGCGCGTGCGCCGCACTGGCGCGCCGAGGCCGCGGCCATCCGTCACTTCATCGACACGCATTGCTGGTCGACGGCAAAGGACAGTTATGTCGGCTTCGCCGGCGACGAGGGCCTGGATGCCAGCCTGCTGCTCATGGCGATCATGCGCTACGACGAACCCGCCTCACCGCGCTTGCGCGGGACCGTGAGGGCCATTCAGCGCGAGCTCTCCCACGGCCCCCTCCTCTATCGATACACGGGAGACGACGGCCTCGCCGGCGGCGAGGGCGCGTTTCTCTGCTGCTCGTTCTGGCTCGTGGAGGCGCTCGCCATCGCGGGCCGCCGCGAGGAGGCGACCGATCTGATGAACGAGCTCGTGGCAATGGCGAACGACGTCGGCCTGTATGCGGAGGAGATCGAGCCCGTCAGCGGCGAATTCCTGGGCAACTTTCCTCAGGCCCTGGTGCACCTTGCGCTGGTGAGCGCGGCGGTGTCCATGGCGCCGACGTCGTCATGAATATCGGGGCTGCGCTGCTCGGGGGGTTCATCGGCACGGTGGTCCTGACGACGGCGTTGACGGCGGCCAGCGAGCTGCGCGTGACGCGGATGGACATCCCCTTCCTGCTCGGCACCGCGTGGACTCAGGACCGCACGCGGGCGCGCGTGCTCGGATATGCCTTCCATTTCGTGGCGGGGCTGATCTTCGCACTCGGTTATTACGCGGCATTCGTCGGCCTCGGGCGTGCGGGCTGGCTGCTCGGCATGGCGATCGGGCTCGTCCACGGGCTGTTCGCGGGCACGACACTCGTCAACGTCTTGCTGCCCGCCGTGCATCCCAGGATGGGCACGCCGTTCAGCGCATCGAACGATACACCGCTGCTCGAACCCCCGGGCTTCTTGCTGCTGAACTACGGGCGTGCCACGCCTGTCGTCACCATCCTCGCGCATGTCATCTATGGCGGCATCATCGGCGCCCTCGTCGCGCCAGGACGGAGCTAGCCGCTTCCAAAGGGCCGTGATTCCGCCTATGATTCCCGCTCTGACAGGAGGGCGCTCATGAGCGAAGTCGATGGCGCAACGCTGGTGGCACGGAGCCTCAAGAAGCAGGGCGTGGACTTCATGTTCGGCATCGTCGGCTTCCCCGTGGGCCCGATCGCCGTCGCCGCGCAGAAGGAAGGCATCACGTATGTCGGGATGCGCAACGAGCAGTCGGCGTCCTACGCCGCGCAGGCCGTCGGCTATCTGACCGGGCGCCCCGGGGCCTGCCTCGTCGTGTCGGGCCCCGGTGTGGTCCACGCGCTCTCCGGCCTCGCCAACGCCCAGCAGAACCGCTGGCCGATGGTCCTCATCGGCGGCGCGTCGGAGTCGTGGCGCAACGGCATGGGGGCGTTCCAGGAAGAGCGCCAGGTGCTGATCGCGACGCCGTTCTGCAAGTTCGCGCACGCGGTCGAGCACGTGCACCGCATCCCGTTCTATGTGGAGATGGCGGTCCGGAACTCGATCTACGGCGCGCCGGGTGCGACGTATCTCGACCTGCCGGACGACATCATCACCGAAAAGGTCGACGAGTCGCGGGTGGACGAGCCGGCGGGCTGCCCCGATCCGCCCCGCACGCAGGCGATGCCGGCGGACGTCGATCGCGCGCTGAATGTGCTGCGGACGGCGGAGCGACCGCTCGTCATCATCGGCAAGGGCATGGCGTACTCGCGCGCCGAGGCCGAGGTGCGCGCCTTCATCGAGCGCACCAAGGTGCCGTTCCTCGCCTCGCCGATGGGCAAGGGCGTGATGCCCGACGACCATCCGCTCTCCGTCGGCGCGGCGCGCAGCCACGTGCTGCAGAATGCCGACGTCGTCTTCTTGATGGGCGCGCGGCTCAACTGGATCATGCATTTCGGCCTGCCGC
>QHSO01000044.1 GCA_003220475.1 Candidatus Rokuibacteriota bacterium
TCGTCTTGCCGCAGCCGTTGGGGCCGAGCACGCACACGAACTCACCCGCCTCGACCGCGAACGACACGGAGTCGATCACCGGGATGAGGAAGTCCTTGCCGACGCCGGCGACCTGGAGCCTCACCGCCATCGGTCGAGCCGTCGCGAGACCGCGTCGAACACGAGCGTGTCGGTGGCAGTCATGACGAGGATCATCACCAGCGCCCACACGAACACCATCTGCGTGGCCAGGATCTCGCGCGAATAGTTCATCACGTAGCCGATGCCCGAGGTGACGCCGAAGATCTCGGCGACCACCGAGACCTTGAGCGCGAGGCCGAAGCCCACCTTCATGCCGGCGACGAGATAAGGGAGCGTCGACGGCACCACGATGGAGGTGAACTTCTGCCGTCCCGACAGCCGGTACACGTCACCCATCTCGAGCAGCCGCCGGTCGACGTTGTGGACGCCCTCGACGATGTTCGACGCGACCACGGGCAGCGTGATCATGAACGTCGTGAAGATCGGCGCCCAGTTGGAGAGGCCGAACCAGATGATCGAGATGACGATCCACACGAACACCGAGGTGGAGTTGAGGATCACGAGGAAGTCGTGGATCACGCCGCGCGCGGTCCGCGAAAGGAATGCGGCGAGCCCGGCCAGCAGCGCGACGGCCACCGCGCCGCCGAAGCCGACCAGAATGCGCCCGAGCGACGCCGCCGTGTGCCGCCAGATCTCGCCGCTGACCACGATGTCGGCGAAGCCGCGCGCGACGGCCAGCGGCGAGGGCAGGACGTAGGCGCCGTACCGCCAGGACAGCGCCGCCCAAGCGGCCAGGATGAGGGCGACGGCGCCGAGCGTGGGCAGGTGCAGCCGGGTCGCCCAGTGACGAGCGCTCACGCGCGGTGGAAGAACTCCTTGCGCACGCGGTCGGGCTGTTCCCAGATGTCCGACTTCAAGAAGCCGAACTCCTTGTTGATCTTCAGCTGCGCGATGAGCGTGTCCACCTGTTCGTCTGACAAGCCGTGGAGCATGCGCACGGTCTCCTTGTGCGCCGTCTTGATGACGTCGGGCGGCAGCTTCGTCACCTCCGCCACGATCTCCATCGCGCGATCCGGCTTGTTGTACCAGACGTCCACGGCGTCTTTCTGCGCGTCATTGAGATCGCGCGCGATGGCGGTGTTCTTGGCGAGAAAGTCGTTGTGCACGAGGTAACAGACGTGCACTGGGAAGCCGCTGGTCCGGCCCATTGCCGAGCGCCAGAGGTCGATCTGCTTGGCGAGGTAGACGCCTTCGCCGCGGAAGACGACGGCGTCGGTGATGGGCTGCCAGGCGATGATCGCGTCGACGTCGCCCTTGCCGAGCAGCGTGACCATGTCGGGCGGCGCGGTGGCGGTGACGATCTGCGTGTCCTTCTGGATGTCGAAGCCGTAGCCCTTCAGGGTCAGCGCGCGGATGTCGAAGAACGTCGAGGTTCCGACGACCGCGGCGACCTTCTTGCCCTTGAGGTCCTCGACCTTCGTGAGCCCGGCACCCTTGCGGGCGACGATCGCACCCAGGACCGCGGTCGCCACGCCGGTGACCTTCACCGGCATGCCGTCCTCGAACGCCTTCGCGGCGAGCGCAAACGACATGTCGATGGCGTCCACGTTCTTCGCGCCGAGCTGGTTGAGCAGCGGTACCGGCGCCCCGGGCACGATCGAGTACTCGGCTTGCCAGCCGCGTTTGCCGAGCAGATCCTCCTTGTGAATGATCTCGGTCGCCGCCCATCCGAGCTGCAGGTAAGCCAGACGGACCTTGCCCTTCGCCGCCTGCGCGCGCACGAAGGTCGGCGTGCTGGCGAGGACCCCGCCCGCCACGCCGGTCTTCAGAAACTCGCGGCGCCTCACACCTTGACCTTCGGCACGCCCCGCAGCGCCTCCTCGATCTTCGCCGCCGGATATTCGTAGTCCTGCAGCTTGCCGGCGAGGAACGCCTCGTAGGCGCCGAGGTCGAAGTGGCCGTGGCCGGACAGGTTGAACAGAATCGCCTCGCGCTTGCCGCTCTTCTTGCAGCGCAACGCTTCGTCGATCGCGACCTTGATGGCGTGCGCCGATTCCGGCGCGGGGATGATGCCCTCGGTGCGCGCGAACTGCAGCGCCGCCTGGAAGGTGGCGAGCTGCGGCACCGCGACCGCCTCGATCACGCCCTCGTCGTAGAGCTTGCACACCAGCGGCGCCATCCCGTGATAGCGCAGGCCGCCGGCGTGCAGCGGCGCCGGCACGAAGCCGTGGCCGAGCGTGTGCATCTTCACCAGCGGCGTCATGCCGACCGTGTCGCCGAAATCGTAGGTGTATTTCCCCTTGGTGAGGCTCGGGCACGCGGTGGGCTCGACGGCGATGATGCGCGTCTTCTTTTTCTTCGTCAGCTTGTCGGCCGCGAACGGGAACGACAGCCCCGCGAAGTTGGAGCCGCCGCCCGCGCAGCCGATGACCACGTCGGCCTCGTCGTCGGCCTTCTCGAGCTGCTTCTTGGCCTCCAGGCCGATGACGGTCTGATGCATGAGCACGTGGTTGAGCACGCTGCCGAGCGAGTACTTGGTGTCGTCGCGCGTGGCGGCGTCTTCCACCGCCTCGCTGATGGCGATGCCGAGCGAGCCCGGCGAGTTGGGATCCTGCTCGAGGATCTTCTTGCCCGCCTGCGTGTCCGGGCTCGGGCTCGCCACGACCTGCGCGCCCCAGGTCTCCATCATGATCCGGCGATAGGGCTTCTGCTGATACGAGACCTTGACCATGTAGACCTTGCACTGAAGCCCGAAGAGCTGACTGGCGAGCGCCAGCGCCGAGCCCCACTGGCCCGCGCCCGTCTCCGTCGACAGTCGCGTGACTTTTTCCTTCTTGTTGTAGTACGCCTGCGCGACCGCGGTGTTCGGCTTGTGGCTGCCAGCCGGGCTCACGCCCTCGTACTTGTAGTAGATGCGCGCCGGGGTGCCGAGCGCCTTCTCGAGTCGCCGCGCGCGAAACAGCGGCGACGGGCGCCAGAGCTTGAGGATGTCGCGCACCTCGTCGGGGATCTCGATCCAGCGCGTCTGGCTGACCTCCTGCTTGATCAGCTCCATCGGAAAGAGCGGCGCGAGATCTTGCGGGCCGATCGGCTGGCCGGTGCCCGGGTGCAGCACGGGCGGCGCGGGCGTCTTGAGGTCGGCCTGGATGTTGTACCACTTCGACGGAATGTCCTTCTCGTCGAGGAGGAACTTGGTGCGCGTCGTGTCGCTCGCCTTGGCTGCCATACCGGCCTCCTTGCTCGGACGTCGAGGGCGGCTACGTTATCACAGAGTTTTCGGCCGTTCGCGTGCCGACGAGCACCGGCTGAAAGAAGCGCCCGTCCACGCGCTGGACGTTCGCGAAACCGACGGCGCGCATCAGCTCCGCGACGCGCGCGGGCGTGATCGACAGATAGCTCGTCTTCAGCACTGTGAACGGCTCGGCGGCATCGTCCGCGTCGGTAATCTCGAGCGCAAGCTCGTAGCGCTGCCCCTGCCAGGTCCACATCTGGCGGAGCCGATAGCGACGGCCTTGCCACACGCGTTCACCATATGGATGGATCTCGACGGTGCCGGCCGCCGGCGGCGCACCGTAGTCGCGCATCGAGATCAAACAGCCGCCCCCTGGCCGCGCGCAGCGATGCCATTCGGCGAGCGCGTTGCCGACGTCGTGCTCGTTCTGCAGATGAGGGAGCGAGTTGTCGGCGACGAGCGCGACGTCGACGCTCGCCGACCGCACCGCGAGCGCCCGGAAGTCGGCGACGTGACAGGGCAACGCGAGCCCGCGTCGGCGCGCTTCGGATCGCGCGCGGTGCACCGCGGCCGGAGAAACATCGGAGCCGAGGACGCGAAAGCCCTGCGCGGCGAGACCGAGCGCCTGCGTGCCGATGCCCACCGCCGCATCGAGCACGCGCGACGCACTCGCGCCCCAGTGCTCGCGGATGAGCGACGCGAGCGCCGCGCCCTGTCGAGCGAGGCTCGCGTCCCAGTCCTCGTAGACCAGGTGGTACCACGGCGCGAGCGCGTCGTAGAACGCGCGCGCCGACGTCGGGCTCTCTTCCCGCACGAGGGCCGATGCTACACTGGCGCCATGCCGCCGAGCCTGACGCTGCCACGCGCCGATGGAACGTTGACGCGTTACACGCTGAGCGGTCGGACGCCGATCGCCGGCGCGCCGGGACCGATCCGAAGCCGCGTCGGGATGGCGGCCGTGCACGTCGTCGCGAATCCACTGGCGGCCATCAATCCGACGCTCGACGTGGCGCTCGACTGGGACGCGACGCTGGCGTTCCGGCGTCACATCTGGTCGCTCGGCCTTGCGGTCGCCGAGGCGATGGATACCTCGCAGCGCGGGATGGGCTTTCCGTGGTCGTCGGCGAAAGAGCTGATCAAACGCTCCGTGGCCGAGGCGAAGATGATCCCCGGCGCCGTCATTGCCTCCGGCGCGGGCACGGACGATCTGCAGCCCGGACCGCGGGTGACGCTGGCCGACGTCGAGGCGGCGTACGAGGAGTCGTGCGGCTTCATCGAGTCCGTCGGCGGCCGCATCATTCTGATGGCGAGCCGCGCGCTCGCCGCCTGCGCCAAGGGCGCCGACGACTACGTGAAGGTCTACGGCCGCATCCTGGGGCAGGTGCGAGAGCCGGTCATCATCCACTGGCTCGGCGACATGTTCGATCCCGCGCTCGCCGGCTACTGGGGCTCGCACGATCTGGACCGCGCCGCGGAGACGCTGCTGGCGATCGTCAGCGACTACGTCCCGAAGATCGACGGCGTGAAGATTTCGTTGCTCGACCAGAAGCGCGAGCTCGCGATGCGCCGGCGCTTTCCCGCGTCCGTGCGCATGTACACGGGCGACGACTTCGACTATCCGACGACGATCGGCGGCGACGCGCATGGCTATAGCGACGCGCTGCTCGGCATCTTCGACGTCATCGCGCCGGCGGCGTCGGCCGCGCTGCACGCCCTCGATCGCGGCGACCGTGCCGAGTTCGAGCGCGTGCTGGCGCCCACGCTGCCGCTCTCGCGTCACGTCTTCGGCGCGCCCACGCGCTTCTACAAGACGGGCGTCGTATTCGCCGCCTATCTGAACGGCCATCAGTCCCACTTCCGGATGGTCGGCGGCCTGGAGAGCGCGCGCTCGATTCCGCACCTGGCCGAGCAGTTCGTGCTGATGGACGCGGCCGGGCTGCTGCGCGATCCGGAGCAGGCGGCCGAGCGGATGCGCCGCGTCCTCACCGTCGCCGGCGTTTCGTAGCGTACACTGAGTGCCGTCAGTGCCGTCGGTGCTCGAGTGGATCGCGACCCTCGCCGCGGGCGTCTTCGCCGGCGCCGCCGTCTACGTGAGCCTCGTCGAGCATCCGGCGCGCGTGAGCCTCGGGCCGCGGGCGGCCATGCAGGAGTTCGCTCCGAGCTACCGACGCGGCGCCGCGATGCAGGCGCCGCTGAGCCTGCTCGGCGCGGCGGCGGCGATCGTGCGCTGGGCCAGCGGCGGCTCGCTCGCGTGGGTCGCCGGAGGCCTCGTTCTCGGCGCTCTCGTGCCGTTCACGCTGCTCGTGATCCGGCCGACCAACTCGCGGCTCCTCGCCAGCACGCCTGAGATCGCCTCGGGGGAGGCGAAAGCGTTGCTCGAGCGCTGGGGGCGATTGCACGCCGTGCGGACGCTCGTGAGCCTCGGCGTCTTCGCCGGGTTCGTCGCGCTGCTCGCGCGCGCCTGACTCCACCGCGCGGTGCTACACTGCGGCCATGCCAGAGGGCCGCCGATGAATCTGGTGCGGTTGCTCGTCTGGGCGCTCATCGTGATCCTGCCGCTCACCGCCATCCTCGTCCTCGCGGTCGACGATGGTCTGCTGCTGCACCCGTCGAGCAAGCATGCGCCGAGCGCGTCGCGCGCAACGGTCAAGCTGCCCTCGGGCGTCTCGGCGCCGATGACCGCGCTCGCCGCGCCGCCGCTGCTCGGCGCGATCGCCGCTGCCGCCGCACCGGTGGCGGTCTCCTTCTCGCCCCGCCCGCCGTTCGTGCCGCCTCGCGGCTAGTCCTCCTCGTCCTCGCGTCCGCGTCGTCGTCGTTCGGTTGCATCGAGGAGGAATGTCATGGGAAACCTTGCGAGCCAACTGCTCGTCCTCGTCATCGTCGCCTTCGTCGTCTGGGTGTGGCTGCTGTTGCTGTTGCGCCGCGTCCAGGAGCCGATGGCGGGCCTGCTCGCCGCGCTCCTGAGCTGGGCGCTGGCCAGCGTGTGCGTCCCGTGGGTCGTCGACGCGCTCCAGCACCACCACGTCTGGCCGCTGCTGTGACGATGCGCGGCGCGTTCCGTTGGCCGGCGCGTGTGGCCCTTGCCGTTGGGACGGTGCTGACGGCGAGTGTCCTCAGCGTGATCGTCGAGCCGTTGACCCACGCCGCCGCCTCACCGCTGTTCGTGGCGGCGGTGACGGCGAGCGCGTGGCTCGGCGGGCCGGGCTGCGGGCTGCTCGCAACGGTGCTCGCGACGCTCGCGCTCGATGCCGTGATGGGGTCCGCGTGGCCGTCGTTCGCGCTCACCGAGGAGGCGATCGCGCGGCTGGCGGTCTTCGTCTTCGTGGCGTTGTTCGTGAGCGCGCTCGACCACGCGCGCCGCCGCGCGGAGAGCGCGCGCGCGGTGCTGCTCGAGCGCGAGCGCACCGCCCGCGCCGAGGCCGAGGATGCCAACCGTGCCAAGGACGACTTCGTGACCATGGTGGCGCACGAGCTCCGGACGCCGCTCACCGCGATCCTCGGCTGGAGCGCCGCGATGACCGACGCGCGTCTGGGACCGGCGCTCATGGCCCGCGCCCTGGAGGCGATCCGCCGTAACGCGGCGCTGCAGTCGCGGATCGTCGCGGATCTCGTCGATCTCTCGCGGCTGGGGCGCGGGCGGCTGTCGCTGCAGCTCGAGCGCGTGGATCTCGGCGTCGTCGTCGCCGCCGCCACCGATGCGCTGGCGATGACGGCCATCGCGCGCGGCATCAAGGTGGTCACCAACGTCGCGGGCTGCCCGCCCGTGCAGGGGGACGCGGGCCGACTGCAGCAGGTCGTGTCCAACCTGCTGGGCAACGCGCTCAAGCACAGCGATTGCGGGACCACCGTGCACGTCGACGTCGACCCGCTCGGCGACCGCGCGCGCATCGTCGTCCGCGACGAGGGCCACGGCATTGCGCCGGAGCTGTTGCCGCACATCTTCGAGCCCTATCGGCAAGGCGAGGGCGGCGTCACGCGTGCGGGGCTCGGGCTGGGCCTCGCGATCGTCCGGCAGCTGGTCGAGCTCCACGGCGGCCGTGTGGAGGCGAGCAGCGCCGGCATCGGTCAGGGTGCCTGCTTCACGGTGCTCCTGCCGGCGCTCACCAGAAGCGAAGCGTCAGGCGTGCCCGAGGGCCGTTGTCGATGAGCTCGAAGACGTTATCGTCCTCGTGGCTCTTCTCGTGCTGGTGAAGATACGTGAACTGGTAGCCGGCCTCGACGCTGAGCATGTTCGTGAGCGCGTACGTCACCGCGAGACTGGCGTCCGCGTGGCTCTGCCAGGTGTAAACCGTCCCGCCCTCCGTGCGAAGACTGTCGACCTTGGGAAGGAGGCCGCCGGCCACCGAAGCGCGCAGGCCGAGCCGCTCGGTCAGAAGAGCTTCGTAGCGAAGCCCCACGATCGGCACGGGTAATTCCTGGAGGTAGAAGTCCTCAGCTTTCGTCTTGGGGTGCTGGGTGAGGGCGGCGTTGAGCCACACGAACGTCAGGCCGGCGCTGCCGACCAGACGGCCATGATCGCCCACACTGGCCAGCACGCGTTCGTAGGCGAGACTGGCGCGCCAGAAGTCCAGGTTCGTGTCCACGCGACCGGCCGCGTATTCCTGGCCGTCGTACACAATGGCGCGGTCGAACGTTTTTCCACCGCGCAGAAAGTAGTAGAGGTAGGTCGCACGCACGGCGTCGCGTGGCGTGAGCCAGAACGCGATGCCGGCCTCGATCGCCTCCGAAACGTCGAGACCGAGATCGCTCAGACGCAGGTGCGTGCCATGTGTCGCGGTCTCGTTGACGCGGATATAGCCGACGGGAAAGCCGACGCGCCCCTCGACCGACACCTCCCAGCGTGAGTCCGTGTCGGTCGGCGATGGTGCCGGCGTGAGCGTCGTCTGCGCGTGCGTCGGGCTCGGCAAGCATGGCGCGAGCATGAGAACGAGCATCGTGGCGATGAGTGCTCGCATGGCGGCCTCCTTCTGTGGCGTCACGGCAGGAGACGAGCACGCTGCACGCTCAAACGGCGAGCGGGTGCGGTGCTCTCGGTCAGTCTCTACGCGGCGGTCAGGAGGTCGTCGGCGGTCCGCGTGGAGACGTCGCCGTCGCGAGGAGCGGGGCGGAACCGTCCGTGGACAGGCCGACGACGCGTGCGACGCTGGTCCCGCGCACATCGACTCCGCCCGCGGACTCCGGCTCGACGGCGCAGCACTGCAAGACCGCCTCGACCGCGGAGTCCAGATCGTCGTTGTCCCAAAACCCACTGATCCAGGACGGGTCGGGTGGATCGACGTACGCGAGCGTGGTGAGCGCGGGTGAGAGGAGCGCGACGAGGAGCAGGAGGATGCAGCGGCTCACGAGACCCGATTACGCCCGACCGCCGTGGTCGTCAAGGGCCGGCGTCGCCGCGATCTCGCCGACGACTCTCACGCGAACGCGCAGCGAGTTACCGGGCAGGTAGGCCAGCGGCAGATCCTCGACCTCGACGACGCGCAGCGAATCGCGGGCGGCGCCGGCGGTGACGGCGCGCGCCTCGGCGCCCGCGCGAGCGCGTGCAATGGCCTCGTCGCGCGACAACGACTGGAAGATCTGATCGACTTCACCGCTCACCTGGGCGATGGCGGCGCCGACGGCATTGGCCACCGCCTGGTGCTCCACGGCGATCACCGACGACACGCCCGCCAGGCGTGAGGGCACCAGGAACGCGCCGCCGCCCACCACGACCAACGGCACGTCGCCGGCCTCGGTCTTCACGCGGTCCACCGCTTCCTCGATGGTCGCGCCGATACGCTCGACGGCGCGCCGCACGAGCGACGCGGGCAGATCGGCCACGCGCGCGCGGTCGCCGAGGTCGAGCAGCCCCACCGCGACACCGATGTCCGTTGCGGTCAGCGTGGCGCCGCCGAACACGCGGGCCTCCGTCGTCAGCCGATAGCCGACGCTGACCGGGCCGATCGCGAGCGGGTCGAGCGTGACGTGGCTGCCGCCGCCCAGTCCGAGCGAGAGCAGATCGGGCATTCGGAAGAGCGTGCGAACGCCGCCGACCTCGACGACGTTGTTGGCCTCGCGCGGAAAGCCGTGACGGAGGGCGCCGACGTCGGTCGTCGTGCCGCCGACGTCGACGACGAGGGCGTCGCCGAGCCGCGAGAGAAAGGCCGCGCCGCGCATGCTGTTGGTCGGCCCGGACGCGAACGAGTACACCGGATACGCCTCGGCGACGTCCGCCAGCATCACGGTGCCGTCGTTCTGCGTGAGATAGAGCGGCGCCGCGATGCCGCTCGCCCGCAGCGCGTCGGTGAACGCGCGCGTGGTTTTCCGCGCGAGGTCGAGCAGGCACGCGTTGAGCAGGGCCACGTTCTCGCGCTCGAGCAAGCCGATGCGACCCAGGCGGTGCGAGAGCGTCACCGCGGCCTGCGGACATTCCTCGGCGAGGATCGCCGCCGCCTGCTCCTCGCACGACGGGTCGAGCGGCGAGAAGACGGACGCGACGGCCACGGAGGTGACGCCGTCGTGCCGGAATCGGCGCGCCGCCGCGCGCATGCCCGTAACGTCGAACGGCACGATGGGACGGCCGTCGTACTCGTGACCGCCTTCGAGCATCACGATCTCGCCGCGCACCAGGTCGGCGAGATCGTCGGGCCAGTCGACGAACGGCGGCAGCGAGGCGCTCGCGGGCAGGCCGATGCGCACCGCCGCCACGCGCGTGAGCCCGCGACGCTGCACGACCGCGTTGGTGAAATGCGTGGTGCCGATCATCACGGCGCCGACGTTTGCGGCGGCGGGTGCCGTCGCGAGCAGATCGGCCAGTGCGCGCGTCACGCCGCCGGTGACGTCGGCCGTCGTCGGCGTCTTCACGGCCGCGGCGACGCGGTCGCCATCGAGGAAGACGGCGTCGGTGTTGGTGCCGCCGACGTCTATTCCGATTCGCCGTCGGAGCGGCTTCGCAGGGCTCCGCCGCTCGACGGTCGGCCTCGGATCACGTGTGGTCATGTTCCGATTCGCCGTCGGAGCGGCTTCGCCGGGCTCCGCCGCTCGACGGTCGGCCTCGGATCACGTGTGGTCATGTTCCGATTCGCCGTCGGAGGGCTTTCGCAGGGCGCGGCGTCACGCGAATACCGAGTGGAAGTCGAGGTCGTAGCCGAAGGCGCGCGGGCCGACGTGCTCCAGTCCCTTGGGCGTCAACAGAATGGGCGCGGCGGGCAGGGCGACGACGGTCACGCGCTGGCCGTAGCGGAGCGTCTCGGTGCCGATGGCGTCGCCGGAGACGGTGTCGAGCACGCAGATCAGGTCCGGCGTCGTCACGCGCACGGCGCCGTCGAGCCAGCCGACGGCGAACTCGTTCTGAAACGCGAGGCGGAAGGTGTGGCCGCGGTCCGCGTCCAGGCCGTCCAGCGTGGCGGTGCCCCGCAGGAACCCCTCGGTCGCGCGCCGGGCGACGTCCTGCACCTTGCCGGTGAAGAGCCGCAGCCCGCGCTCGGTATCGATCACCGCCTGGACGGGATCGCGGTGCTCGCGCCGCGCCGCCTGCACCGCCCGACCCAGGCGGATCGCCTTGGTGGTCGTATAGAGGATGCCGCACTCCTTTACTTCCTTGCCGGTGCGCGGCGCCTTGCACGTGCCCGCGATGGAGCCGACGGCGACGCAGGCGGTCCGCGACAGCCGCTCCATCCACTTCCATGATTGGGCGCGTGCGACGATCACCGCGTTGTCGCGCACGTCGGCGAGCGTGAGCGGGTACATCGGCAGGTCGTGGATCGCGAACGAGGTCATCTGCGCTTCCGGGAATGCGCGCCCCATGCAGTCGCCGTCGACCACCGGAACGCCGAGGAGCGCGGCCGCCATGAACGGCTGGATCGAGTTGCCGCCGCCGATCTCCAGCGACATGACGGCTCGGAAGCGGCGACCGAGGTACTCCTCCATCATCCGTACCGCCCGCTCGATCGTGCGCGGATCGGTGAGACGCTCCTGGCCGACGAGCGGCGCCCCCATGTTGGAGACGATGGCGACAAGGTCGTCGTCCGCGAGGTCCAGCGCGTCCATCAGCCGCACGACGATGCCGTCGCGGTAGAAGCGCCGCATGTTGAGCAACGCGAGGTATGGGCTGCCGCCTCCGCCCGTGCCGAGGATCCAGGCCCCGATGGCCAGCGACTCGATCTCGGCCGCGCTGACGTCGCGAAGCGGGGCCATCAGAAGCCGGTGAATTCCTCGAGGCCGACGACGCGCGCAATGCCGAGCACGACGACCAGCGCGACGCCGATGGCCACCGCGGAGACCGCGGCAGCTGTCGGGTCGAAGGAGTATTTGAGATAGGCAAACAACTCGATCGGAAGCGGAGTTAGCCGAGATGAGGTCAGGAACAGCGAGAGGGTGAAGTTGTCGAACGAGATCGCGAACGCGAAGATCGCGCCGGCGACGACGCCGGGCTTGATCACGCCCAGCGTGACCTCGAGGAACGCACGGACCGGATGGGCGCCGAGGCTCTGCGCGGCCTCCTCCAGGGCGAGGTCGAAGTGGGTCAGGGTGGCGCTGACGGTACGCACGACGTAGGGCGTGGTCACGACGACGTGCCCGATCAACAGCGCCCAGTACGTCTGGTGCAGCCGCACGAGCGTGAAGAACTGCAGCAGGGCCACGCCCGTGAGGATCTGCGGCAGCAGCAGCGGCGAGGTGACGAATGCGTTGAGGGCGTCGCGGCCGCGGAACCGGCCGCGCACGAGCGCGATGGCGGCGAGGGTGCCGGCCAGCGTGGAGGCCACCGCCGTCCACGACGCGAGCTCCGTCGAGAGCCGCAGGGCCTGCATGAACTCGCGCCGCGCGAAGAAGTTGGCGAACCAGCGCAGCGACAGCCCCTGGGGCGGAAAGGTGAAGAAGGAGCCGCTGTTGAAGGCGGCCACGACGACCACCAGCATCGGCACGAGCAAGAACGCGTAAACGGCCACGACCGCGGCGCGCAGGATCACACGATGCCCCGCAGCGCGCGCTCCGTCACGCGGATGTACACGGCGATCAGCACGACCGAGATGACGAGCAGCACGAACGCGTTGGCGGCGCCGAAGGGCCAGTCGAAGACCGACAGCACCTGCTCGTAGACGATCATCGGCAGCACCTGGACCTTGAAGCCGCCAAGCAGGACCGGGACCACAAATGACGAGATCGCCAGCGAAAAGACGAGCAGCGAGCCGGCGAGGATGCCCGTCAGCGACATCGGCAGCGTGACCTCCAGGAGAGGGCGACGGCGACGCCGAAGCGGTTGTACATGAGCGGCAGCGGACGCGCCAGCCAACCGTGCTCGATCAGCGTGGCGTTGATCAGCCCGCGGTCCGCGAGCAGGATCATCCAGCCGTAACAGCGGATCACGATCCCGACCAGCAGCGGGGAGAGGATCGCCACCAGCAGCAGCGGCTTGACCCGCGAGCTCGTGCGGGCGAGGTGATAGGCGAGCGGATAGCCGAGCAGCAGCGAGACCACGGTGACCAGCGCGCCGAGCACCAGCGTGTCCCACAGCACGCCGACGTAGTAGGCGTCGGAGAAGAACCGAGCGTAGTGGTGCAGCGTGAACGTCCACTGCAGCTCGCCGAAGGACTGCCGCGAGACGCTGATGAGCATCATCAGGACGAGCGGTGCCGCGAAGAACACGCCGAGCAGCGCGGTGAACGGCAACAGCAGCAGTACCCGCGCTCCGGGACTCATTGGCGTCTCGGCATCGACATGGCGATGCCGATCACAGCGCGAGCAGCTCCGCGGCCAGACGCGCGACGAGCAGGTTGGCGACGAGCACCGGCACGCCGAGGCGCGCGGCGAGATCGCGCCGCGTGACGTCGCGAAAGCCGATGCAGTCCATCACCACGAGCCCGGCGCCAGCCTCGCGCAGCGCGGCCGCGGCGCGGCCGAGGGCGGCCGGATCGTGCTCTTCGTACGGGGAGAGCGACGCCACCGCGGCGTCGAAGCCGTCGGCGCGCCAGCGCGCGGTGGTCTGCGCCACGTGGCGCTCCGACGGCGTCAGCACCCCGAGTCGGCCGGGATGCGAGAGGCCGCGCAGCACGCCGAGCAAAATCTGGTGGGGTTCCAGCAGCGGCCGTCGCGCGGCCATGCGCGGGAAGGCGCCGGTGCAGAGCAGCACGGTCAGCGCGACGCCCTGATCCTCGAGCGCGGCGATCCGCGCCTTCACCCGCGGCAGCACGCGCGACTTGCCGACGAAGACCGCGGAGCCATCCGCGAGCCGCGTGACGAGGATCTCGTCGTCGCCTTCCGGCGCCAGTGACGCGATCGCCGTCCGATCGAGACCATCGAGCGCGCCCGCTTCGACGATCTCCACGCCCGGCAGCAGCGCGGCCATGTCTGGTACGACGTCCGCGCGCGGCGCCTGCCCGATCGTCACCATCCCGATCCGTGCCTTGCTCGTCATTCATCATGGGGGGCCCCGATATGGCCCCCCATACCCCCCAGCGCTCGGACGCGCCGCGGCGAAGCCGTGGCGCGCCTCGGGCTCGCCGTGGCGCGCCTCGGGCTGGACACAGACTTCTTCATGACGTCAGCACACGCGCGTCGGCGGCCGCCCAGCCAGCACGTACGCGGGCGCCGGCCGGAAAGCGCACGCGGCCGAGCTCGACGGCCTGCAGCTCGAGGCCGCCCTCGGCGGCGAGCAGATAGCGCACCGTCTCGCCCTGGTAGACGACGTGGGCGACCGTCGCCGCCACCTGATTGTCGAGCGCGGCCGTGTCGTCGAGGCGGATGCGCTCCGGCCGCACCGCGACGGTGACGGCAGCGCCGGCCGTGGAAGCGGCGCCGGCGGTGGCGATGGTCAGGCCCGCGCACTCGACCGCGGCGTCGCCGCGGCTTCGTCCGACGAGGAGGTTCGTGTTGCCGATGAACCCGGCCACGAAGACCGTGCGCGGCGTCTCGTAGATCTCGCGCGGCGCGCCGATCTGCTCGATGCGCCCGGCGCGCATCACGGCGACGCGATCGGACATCGTCAGCGCCTCCTCCTGGTCGTGCGTCACGTAGATCGTGGTGACGCCGACGTCGCGCTGCAGCCGCTTGAGCTCGACCTTCATGTGGTCGCGCAGCTTCTTGTCCAGGGCGCCCAGCGGCTCGTCGAGCAGCAGCACGGCGGGGCGTGTCACCAGTGCGCGCGCCAGCGCCACGCGCTGCTGCTCGCCGCCGGAGAGCTCGCGCGGATACCGCTCGCCGTGACCCGGCAGCTGCACGAGGGCCAGCGTGTCGGCGACGCGGCGGTCGATCTCCGCGCGCGAGGCACGCTGCATCCGCAGACCGAAGGCGACGTTCTGGCGGACGGTGCGGTGCGGGAACAGCGCGTAGGACTGGAAGACGAGGCCGACGTGGCGCCGGTGAGGCGGCACGTCGTTGACGCGGGCGCCGCGGATGAAGACGTCGCCGGCATCGGGCCTGACGAAGCCCGCGACCGCGCGCAGCGTCGTCGTCTTGCCGCAGCCGGAGGGGCCGAGGAGCGTGAAGAACTCGCCCGGCGCGACATCGAGCGAGACGCCGTCCAGCGCGCGCGTGGCGCCGTACCGCTTGTCGAGCCCGCGCAGCGCGACGTCGGCGGCCGCGGGCGCCTCGCTCAGCGAAGCTCCTTGTTCCAGCGCTCGGTCCACTGCGGGCGCTGCCTGGCCACCTGGTTCCAGTCGAACAGCACGAGGCGCTCGACGTCGGTGGGGCCCTGGATGAGCTTCTTCGCGACATCCGGCGGCAGCTTCACCGTCTTGTTGGTCGGGCTGAAGAACAGCTCGGTCGCGAACGCGGTCTGGACCTCGGGCGACAGGTACATGTCGATGAGCTTCCACGCGAGGTCCTTGTTCTTGCTGCCGCGCGTGACCTGGATGACCTGATCGAGAATCGGCACGCCCTCGCTCGGCGCCACCCAGTCCACGGGGATGCCGCGCTTGGCGAGGTCGTACGTCGAGCCGTCGTGCAGCACTGCGATCGAGACTTCCTTGGACTCGAGGTGCTTTTCCATCGTGCCGGTGAAGTCCACCATTTTCGCGTTGAGACGCTTGATGGCCGCGATGCCCGCGTCGACGTCGAAGGAGTCCTTGCCGAAGATCTTGTCAGCCATGAACAGGAAGTTGATGCCGAGCGTGTTACCGATGACGTAGATACCGCGCTTGCCGTCGTAGGACGAATCCCAAAAATCTTTCCACGACGCGGGTCGCTTGAGACCCATGTCGGTGCGATATGCCAGGCCGATGCGGGCCCAGAAGATCGCGAGGCTCGTGTCGCCGATGAGCGCTTTCTCATAGACGTTCTTGATGTTGGGCGCGGCCGCCACGTTGCGCTTGTCGAAGAAGCCGCGCTCGCGCGGAATCGGGAAGGGCGGCTCGTTGCCCATCACCACGTCGAAGGGCGGATTGTCGGGGCCGGCTGCCATGAGCTTGGCCACCCACTCGGTCGTGATGCCGGTGACGATGTCAACGCGCGCGTCGTATTTCTTCTCGAACGGCTCGACGAGCGCCTTCTTCATGACCTCCGACCAGCGTCCGCCGTAGCCCGTGACGACCAGCGTCTTCGGCTGCGCGATGGCGGCGGGCGGCGGGTCCTGGGTCGAAGCGGTGAGTGCCCACAGCACAACGGCGGCGAGCAGCGGTCGTTTCATCGGCGCCTCCGGAGCGAGAACCGCGTCACAGCACGTGCAGCCACGGCCGCGCGCTCAGCCCGTCCTTCATCCAGAAGCCGGTGTCCGCGAGCCAGCCGATGGCCTCGTCGGCGCGCGACGTCTTCATCACGGCCAGCGTGCGCGCGCCCTCGAAGAAGCCGCCGAACACGAGCCGCCCGGCGCCGCGCGCCTCGATCAGCGCGAACTGCGCCATGTCCTCGTCGGCGGCGGGGCCTTCCACGATCGTCGCCACCCGAGAGCCGTCGACGACGAGCGGCACGCGCTCCCACGGCTCGACGAAGTGCGTGAACGAGTGCGGCGTGTAGGCCGTCCACGCCCCGGCGAGGAAGTACGGATCCTCCTCGACGGCGGGCGTGACCTGACCGGGCTGTTGCAGCCGATAGAAGATGTCGACGCGCCGGCCGTCGGGCGCGGGCCCGCCGCCGATGACGATGCCCGCCGCCCGCAGGCCTTGCAGGCGCTCGAGATGCGCGCGGCGATGCGGCTCGCGCTTGGCGGCGTAGTCCTCCGCGGTGGTGATGGCGAGATGGAAGACGATCACGCGGGTGAGCCTACCACCCGTGGTACCGTGGTGAAAGTGGAGCGTTTCGAGCGGTTCCGGGCGAAGTTTTCCTTCCCCCTCGACGACTTCCAGGTCGAAGCCATCCGCGCCATCGACGCCGATCAATCGGTGATCGTCTCGGCGCCCACCGGCAGCGGCAAGACGCTCGTCGCGGAGTACGCGATCCAGTGCGCGCTGGAGACAGGCATGCGCATCGCGTACACGACGCCGCTGAAGGCGCTCTCCAACCAGAAGTTCAACGACTTCACGCGCGCCTATGGCGCCGACACCGTCGGCATTCTCACCGGCGATGTGAAAGTGAATCCAAGCGCGCGCGTGCTCGTGATGACGACGGAAATTTTACGGAACGCGCTCTTCGGCAGCGGCCTCGAGGGCCTCGGCTACATCGTGCTCGACGAGTGCCACTACATGGGCGACGAAGCGCGCGGCACGGTGTGGGAGGAGATCATCGTCGGTGCGCCGAAGAGCGTGCTGCTGGTCGGGCTCTCGGCCACCGTGTCGAACGTCAAAGAGATCGCCGACTGGATCTCGCTCGTGCACCGCCCCATCGTGCCGATCTTCCATCCCGACCGGCCGGTGCCGCTGCACTACTCGGTGGCCGATCTCGCCGGCGACATCCACGACATCGCCGACGTCCGCAAGGGCCGCGCCCGCGTGGTCGGCGACGAGTCGCGCGGCACGGACGATCGTGGGCGCTGGTACACACGCCGTGTCGTCGATCCGACCGTGCTCATCGAGGCGCTGGACGCGCGCGGCTGGCTGCCGGCCATCTATTTCATCTTCAGCCGCGTCGGCTGCGAGCGCGCGATGCAGGACGTGCTCGCCGACGGCCGACCGCTGATCACGCGCGAGCAGCGGCGCGCCGTCGACACGATCATCGGCGAGACGCTGGCCGAGAATCCGTCCATCGGCGAGTCCGCCCTGAGCCAGGCCGTGTTCCAGGGACTACGCATCGGCGTTGCCACCCACCACGCCGGTATCCTGCCCGGCCTCAAGCGGCTGATCGAGACGCTGTTCGAGCGCGGGCTGTGCCGCGTCGTCTTCGCGACCGAGACCATGTCGCTGGGCATCCACATGCCGGCGCGCGCGGTGGCGCTGCAGGGGCTGACCAAGCGAACCGATCGCGGCTTCCGCTCGCTGTTGCACAACGAGCTGACGCAGATGGCCGGACGCGCGGGCCGCCGCGGCATCGACCCTGAGGGGCAATGCGTGATCGCGCTGGACGCGCGCGACGGGCTCGACGATCTGCTGCGGGTGGTGGACGGGCCGCCGGAGCCGATCGAGAGCCAGTTCAAGCTCGGCTATGGCTCGGCCGCGCTGCTGCTCGGCACCGGCGCGCCGCCCGAATTGCTGCGCAAGCGGATCGAGTCGTCGTTCGGCCAGTACCAGAACCTCAAGCGGATTCGAGAGATGGAAGCGGAAGTGCGCGCGCTGGAGGACGCGCTCGAGCGCGCGCGTGTCTACGAGGCGCCGTGCGGCGACTTCGCGCGCATCGGCCGCTATCGCCGCGCGCGGGCGGAGGTCGAAGCGCGGCGCCAGGCCACGGGACGTGGCGGCCGCCGCGGCGAGCGCGCGCCGGCCGAGGCCGAGCCGGGACGCCTGGCGCTCATCCGCCGCAAGGGCGCGCCGAGCCTGGCGATGATTCTCGGCGTGCACGCGATCCGCGGTCACCGCACGCTGTTCGACGCGCTCCTGCCCCATGGCGCCGTGATCCGTCTCAAGAGCGGGCTCGTGAAGCGCATCTTCTGGGCCACCCCGCCGTTGCACGTGCCGCGCGACGCGCGTCGCGGCGAGCACCGCGGACTGCGTCATCTCGCGGACCAACTCGGCCAGCTCTCCGTGCCGGATTTGATCGCGCGCGAGCGTGAGCAGGGGCCGGAGGCCGCGCTGGCCGCGATCGAGTGCCACCGCTGTCGCTGGGGCGCCACCACGCGCTGCGAGCACGCCTCGCGTGACCTCGAGCGGCTCGAGGAGCGCCTCGCTCAGCGGCGCGAGGCGCTCGACGCGTTCCGCAACACGTATTGGCAGGAATTCTTGCGCGTCGTCGAAGTCCTCGAGCAATTCGGTGCCGTGCGCGCCGGCCGCCTGGAGTCGAAGGGACAGCTCGTGGCCAGCCTGCGCCACGACAACGAGCTGCTCCTGGCGGAGACCGTCACGCGCGGACTGTTCGACGACCTCTCGCTGGCCGAGGCGGCCGCGCTCTGCTCGGCGCTGCTCGAGGAGTCACGCTCGGGCGAGCCGACCATCGCGCGCGCGTTTCTCAAGAAGCGGCCGAAGCTCAAGCAGCGGCTCGATCGCTTGGTGGCCGCCGCCGACGCGGTGTGGCAGGCGCAGCGCGCGCGCCATCTCGCGATCGCCGTCAGCGTGCACCCCGGCTTCATGCCGTCCGTGTTTCGCTGGGCCTCCGGCGATGACGACTGGGCCGGCATCGTGGCCGAGTCCTTCGGCGGCCACGAGGGCGACCTCGTGCGCGCGATGCGCCGACTGATCGATCTGCTGCGCCAGCTTGCCGAGGGGCCCGACGTCCCGGTCGTGACCGCACGCCTGCTCGGACAGGCCGCACGCCTCGTCGATCGCGGCATCGTCCTCGAAAGCGCTCTGATCTAGTGAGATGGGGGGCCCCGACATGGCCCCCCATACCCCCCAATACGCGGACCGCCGCGGCGAAGCCGTGGCGGTCCTCGGTCACGCGTCTGCTATGCTGGCCGCGTGAGACGCGTCGCGCTCGTGCTCGGCGCCCTGGCGCTCATTGCCGGGTGCGCGGGGCCTCTGCAGACGATCGACCAGCGCACCTCGCAGGGCCCGACTGCCGATGAATTCTGGATGGCGGGCATGCTGACGTCCAACGGGCGCTATCCGACGTTCGAGGAGAAGCGGCATTTCGAGGACGAGCTCGACGCGCGGATCGCGAAGTATCTGCGGGAAAACCAGCAGGTCGCGTCCGACCCGCTGACCGTGCCGGCCTTTCGCAATGCCCACCAGGTGACGACCGGCATGGAGAAGGGGCAGGTCGAGGTGCTGCTCGGAAGGCCGTTCGCGACCTCCGACGATGCGCAGCAGCTGGCGAACTGGGCCCGAGGTCATTGGTCCGAGATCCGCGGGCGTGCCGACGAGGCGTGGGGCTATCAGCACGGCTGGATCTTCTACTTCAGCAAGGGCAAGCTCGTGGACATCACGCAATACCTGCAGGGCTCGATGTGATCCGCTCCGCGCTGGCCGTCACCAAGCAGACGCCGCTCGCTTCACGTGGCATGGTCGTCGCCGAGCACCCGCGCGGGGCCGAGGTCGGCGCGCGCATCCTCGAGCGCGGCGGCAACGCCGTCGACGCCGCCGTCGCCACGGCGTTCGCGATGACGGTGGTCGAGCCCTTCATGTCCACCATCGCGGGCTCGGGCGTCATGCTGGTGCATCGCGCGAAGCGCGGCGAGACGATCGCGGTGGACTTCAACGCCGTCGCGCCGCTGCGCGCGCATCCGCGCATGTACAAGGTCGTCGGCGGCGTCTCCGACGCGCTGTTCCCGTGGCCGAACGTCGAGGGCCACGCCAACGTCTTCGGCCATCGCTCGGTCGCGGTGCCCGGCTCGGTGGCCGGGCTCGCGCTGGCGCTGGAGCGCTACGGCACGATGTCGCTCGACGACGTGCTGGCGCCGGCCATCGAGATCGCGCGCGACGGCGTCGTGCCCGACTGGTACCTCGCGCTCAAGCACGCGCAGTACCTCGAAGAGCTCACCGCGTTCCGCGAGACCGCGCGCGTCTACCTCCGCCACGGGCGCTCGATCTACCGGCCGCCGTCGATGCAGCCGGGCGACCTCGTGCGCTATCCGGACCTCGCCGAGAGCCTGGCGCTCATCGCCAAGGAGGGGCCCGACGCGTTCTACCGCGGCGCGATCGCCCAGGCGATCGAAGCGGAGATGGTCAGCGGCGGTGGGCTCATCACGCGCGAGGATCTGGGCAAGTACGAGGTGCGCGTGACCCCGGCGCTGACCGGGCAGTATCGCGGCCTCGAGCTCGCGTTCTCGCCCGGGGCCACGGGAGGGACGACGGCGCTCGAGATGCTGAACATCCTCGCCGAGTTTCCGCCGGCGAAGGCGGCGCAGGCGGCGACCGCCTCGGTCGACGCGCTGCATGTGAGGGCGATGGCGTGCAAGCAGGCGTTCCTGGATCGCTTCGAGCATCTCGGCGATCCCGCGGTGGTCACCGCGCCGTGGGCACGGCTGGTGTCGCGTCCGTACGCGGCCGACGTGGCCGCCGAGATCAAGCGGCGCCGCATGGCGCCCGCGCGTCGCGGACCGGGTGCCGGGCAGGCGGTCGACTGCACGACGCACATCGGCGCGATCGATCGCCAGCGCAACATGGTCTCGCTCACGCACACCGCCGTTTCGCTCTGGGGCTCGCGCGTCGTCGTCAAGGGCACCGGCATCCTGCTCAACAACGGCATGATCTGGTTCGACCCGGAGGGCGGGCGCGCCAACTCGGTTGCCGGCGGCAAGCGCGTGCTCACGAACATGGTGCCGGCGCTCGCCTTCAAGCGCGGCGCGCCCTACCTCACCGTCGGCGCGCCGGGCGGCCGCGCGATCGTTTCGGCGATCCCTCAAGTTCTCGCCGGCCTCGTCGACGGCCGTGGCTCGCTGCAAGACGCGGTGGAGACGCCGCGGCTACACACCGAAGGCGGTGACGTGCTGGTCTCCACGCGCGTGGGCAGCGCCGTGCTGGCCGGCCTCGCGCGGCGCGGCCACGCCGTGGTGCCGAAGGACGAGACGTACTCGACGCTGAACTTCGCGCGGCCCGTCGCGATCCGCGTCACGCCCAAGGGGCTCGAGGCCGGCGTCGAGCAGTACGGTATGGCCTGGGCCGCCGGTCACTGAGCGCGACGGCATGGCGACGTTCGTCCTCGTCCACGGGGCATGGCACGGCGGCTGGTGCTGGCTGCGCGTCGCCCGACTGCTGCGCGACGCCGCCCACGAGGTGTACGCACCCACGCTGACGGGGCTCGGCGAGCGCGCGCATCTCGCGCGCCCCGAGATCGATCTCGAGACGCACGTGCTGGACGTCGTGGGGGTGCTGGAGGCCGAGGAGCTGCGCAACGTCATCCTCGTCGGCCACTCCTATGCGGGCCTCGTCATCACGGGCGTCGCGGCGCGCGCGGCGAACCGGCTCGGTCATCTCGTGTACCTCGACGCGTTCGTGCCCGAGACGGGCAAGTCGTTGCTCGACTACGCGGGGCCACGCGCTGAGGCCATGCGTGAATCGGCACGGACGCAGGGCGAGGGCTGGCGCATTCCGCCGCTTGCACCCGAGCGGTTCGGTATCACGAGCCAGCGCGACCGCGAGTGGCTGCAGCGGCGGCTCGTGCCGCAGCCGCTGAAGACGTTCGAGCAGTCGCTGACCGCCGCCGGCGGCGATCGACTCAAGCGCGCGTATATCTACTGTTCGAGCCCCGCGACGGGCACGTTCGACCAGTTCGCCGAGCGGCTGCGCGAGGACCGCAAGTGGCAGTTTCACGAGCTCAAGACCGGCCACGATGCGATGCTGACCGCGCCCGGTGACGTCGCGAAGCTGCTGCTCGCTCTCGCGCGGTAGTGCGAGCCGCAGGACATCGCGGGGCTGGGGCCCCGCCGGCCGAGGCGCTCGCGTGAAAAGGAGAAGCCCATGGCCGCACTCGAAGAAAAGGTGATCGCGTCGTGGAAGTACAAGAAGGGCGCGCTCGACGCCAAGACCGCCTACCTCTGCTATCTCGCCGCCAATCTCGCCGCCGGCAACACCCACTGAGCGAAGCGCGACCTGGCGGGCGCCAGGCAGAGCGGCGCGAGCGAGGACGAGGTGCGCGAGGCGATCTCGTTCGCCATCCGCGCCAACGCGGCGAAGACCCACGCCGATATCCTGAAGGTGTACGAGGAGCGCTGACGCGCGGAGGAAGCAACATGGCCGAGGTCGAGCTGACGGCGGCGTTCTCGACGATTCCCGCCGCCGAGCAGGACGCGATCAAGCGGATGCTGATCGAGACCGTCGATCAGCTCGCGCGCGAGGACGGCTCGTTCAAGCGCGCCAAGCTGGTGTTCACGGAATCCGACGAGCGCTGCGGGCTCACGGCCGAGCTCGACGGCGTCAAGCGCGAGGGCGTGCCGCTCGCCATCGAGATCGATCAGCTCGAGGACGCGCAGACGTCCGCGGGCGCGCGGGCCCAGCTCAAGGAGGCGATGCGCCTCTATTTCCGGCGCGTGCAGGGCAAGTAGTGGACGAGGGCGTCCTCTTCTACGCCTGGCGCGACTGCCTGTTTCGCGTCCCCGACGGCGTGCAGGCGCCCAAGGCGGGCTCGCGCTTCTTTTGCCGGCACCTGAGCGTACGTCCGGGCGAGCGCGTGCTCGAGCTCGGCGCGGGGCTTGGGCTGGCCGCCGTGCTCGCCGCGAAAGCGGGCGCCGCCGTCGTGGCGACCGACGTCGTGCCCGAGG
The DNA here is from genome assembly GCA_003220475.1 of Candidatus Rokuibacteriota bacterium. Lineage (GTDB taxonomy): Bacteria > Methylomirabilota > Methylomirabilia > Rokubacteriales > CSP1-6 > AR12. Next base: position 22,884 of record QHSO01000044.1, read on the forward strand.
CGGTGGCCGCCGTGCGCGCGAATGCCGCGCTCAACGGCGTGATCATCGACGCGCGACTCGGCGACTGCTACGCGCCGGTGGCCGGTGAGCGCTTCGACGTCGTCTGCAGCAACCCGCCGCAGATGCCGACGCCGCCCGGCGCCGACCGCGAGGATGCGCAGGCGGCCGCGGACAACGGCGGTCCCGATGGCTGGGCGCTGCTCGATCGCATCATCGCCGGCGCGCCGGAGCACCTGGCGCCCCGCGGCCGTCTCCTGTTCACGATCTTCGACTTCCTCGGAGTCAAGACGGCGTTGGCGAAGCTCGAGGCCGTGGGCCTCGCCCCCTCGGTGCTCGCGCGCGAGACGCAGGCGTTTCCACGCATCGGCTACGAGCGTCTGGCGCACCTGCGCGCGATGGACCGGGAGGCCACGTTGCCGGCGGGGCGGCCGGCCACCGTCGAGCGGCTGCTGCTCGAGGGCCGCGCGCGGTGAGCCGGCGGCTGATCGTGAACGCCGACGACTGGGGGATGACCCGCGGCGTGAGCGAGGGCATCCTGGCCGCGCATCGCCACGGCATCGTCACCAGCACCACCGTGCTCGTGACCGCGGACCTCGATCGCGCCCTCGTCGCACGCTTGCTCGACAGCGGGCTCGGCGTCGGGCTGCACGTGAACCTCACGCTCGGCAAGCCGTTGACCCGCGGGCGCTCGCTCGTCGATGACCAGCGGCGATTCGTGCGCGACGCACGCCACGCGGCGGCGCGCGCGGCCGCGGCCGACGTGCGCGCCGAGGTCGAGGCGCAGGTCGCGAAGTTCCAAAAGACGTTCCGGCGCGCGCCGACGCACCTGGACACGCATCATCACGTCGGCCTGCATCCGCCGGTTCGCGAGGTCGTGGTGCACGTCGCGCGCGCGCTGGGTGTGCCCGTGCGCAGCCAGGACGACGCCGCGCGCACGCGCGCGCGCTCCGCCGGCCTGCGCACACCCGATCACTTCTTCGGCGAGTCGGGGCCCGGCGCCTACTGGTCGCCGGCGACGACGCTCACCATGTTGCGTGCGCTCCCGGAGGGCGTGTCGGAGTTCATGACGCATCCCGGCTGGTTCGACGCCGACCTCGCGTACAGCCGCTACGGGCGCCAGCGCGAGACCGAGATGGTCGGCCTCGGCACGCCCGCGGCGCGCGCCACTGCCGCCGCGCTCGGCATCACGCTCTGCACGTTCGCGGAGCTGTAGCTGACCACGCCGGTTCTAATCGGAGTCGACGTTGGCGGGACCACGATCGCCGCCGGCGGCGTGACGTCCGAGGGCGAGGTCCTCCACGACGAAAACATCCTGACCCACGACGCGGCGGCGGTCGGCACGCTGGTGACGGTCGAGCGGCTGATCGCCGCGGTGATCGCGGCGCTCGCTTCGCGAGGGCTGACCGTGTCGGGCATCGGCGTCGGCGCGCCCGGGCCCGTCGACGTCGAGGCCGGTCGCGTCGGCGAGCCCGCTCCGCACGCCGGCGATCTCGTCGGACAGCCGATCGGCGCGCGGCTCACGACGCGGTTCGGCGTGCCGGTCGTCGTCGACAACGACGTCAACGCGCTCGCTCTGGCCGAGTGGCGGTTCGGCGCCGGGCGCGGGGCGCGCTCACTCGTCGTGCTCGCACCGGGTACGGGATTCGGCGCCGGCGTCATCCTCGACGGCCGGCTGGTGCGCGGCGTCGCCGGCTTCGGGGGCGAGTTCGGCCACACGCCGGTGAAGTTCGACGGTCCGTCGTGCTGGTGCGGCGGGCGCGGCTGTTTGGCGGTCTATGCGAGCGGGCGCGGCATCGCGGAAGCCGCCAGGGCGCGCGTCGCCGGCCATGTCGAGTCGCCGCTGCTCGCGCTTGCCGGCGGCGCGGCGGATCGGATCACCGCCGAGCTCGTCTTTCGCGCCGCCGCCGACGGTGAGGCCGTCGCGACGGCGGTGGTGGACGAGGCGTGTCGCGCGCTCGGCGCGATGCTCGCGACGATCGTGAACGGGCTCAACCCGGAGGTCGTGGTCGTGACGGGCGGCGTGGCCGCGTCCCTGGCCGCGCTGGAAAAGCGCATCCTGGCCGCCGCCGCCGAGTACGCTTTCGCGCGCGCCCTGGCGGCGACGCGCATCACGATCGTGCCGGGCGACAAGCGCCTCACCATGCGCGGCGCCGCCGCGCTGGTGCTCTATGAACGCGAACGCCGAGCCGGATAAGCACAGCCACAACCCGCTCGTTCGGTACTTCCGGACGCTCGGCCCCGGTCTCGTGACCGGCGCCGCCGACGACGATCCGAGCGGCGTCACGACGTATGCCGTTGCCGGCGCCGCGTTCGGAACCGGGATGCTGTGGACGGCGGTGGTGAGCCTGCCGCTGATGGCGGCGATCCAGCTCATCTGCGCGCGCATCGGGGTCGTGTCGGGCCGCGGCCTCGCCGGCGCGATGCGCGCGCACTATCCGCGCTGGTTCCTGTATGCCGCGTGCGTGCTGCTGCTCGTCGCCAACGTGTTCAACATCGCCGCGGATCTCGCCGGCATGGCGGACGCCGCGGAGACGCTCACGGGCGTGACGTCGGGCTTGTGGGTGCCGGTGTTCGGGCTGCTCGTGCTCGCGGCCACCATCTACACCAGCTACGCCACGTTCGCCCTCTGGCTGAAGTGGCTGACCGCGGTGCTCTTCGCGTACGTGATCTCCGCGTTTCTCGCGCATCCCAACTGGGCGAACGCGCTGCGTGACACGCTGGTGCCGCGGCTGTCGCTCGACGCCGCGTTCGTGTCGACGCTCGTCGGGATCCTCGGCACGACGATCTCGCCGTACCTCTTCTTCTGGCAGGCCTCGCAGGAGGTCGAGGAGGAGCGCGCGCTCGGGCGCCACACGGTGCGCGAGCGCCACGGCGCCACCGATCACGAGCTGCGTGACGTGCGTCGCGACGTCGTGACCGGCATGGTCTTCTCGAACGTGGTCATGTACTTCATCATGCTCTCCGCCGCGGCGACGCTTCATCGTGCGGGCCGCGTCGACATCGAGACCAGCCGTCAGGCGGCCGAGGCGCTGCGGCCGCTGGCCGGCAACGCGGCCTATCTGCTCTTCACGCTTGGCCTCGTCGGCACCGGCCTCCTGGCCATTCCCATCCTCGCCGGCTCGGCGTCGTACGCCGTGGCCGAAGTCTTCGGCTGGCGGTCCGGGCTCGATCTTTCGCCTCGGCGCGCTCGCCGCTTCTATGCCGTGCTCGGCGGTGCGATCGTGGCCGGCGCGCTGCTGGACTCGCTGAACGTGAGCGCCGTGCGCATGATGTTCCTCTCGGCGGTCCTCAACGGGCTGCTCGCCGCACCGCTGCTCGTGCTCGTGATGCTCGTGGGCAACAACCGCAAGATCATGGGCCGGCGCGTGAACGACCGGTGGCTGAACGTCCTCGGCTGGAGCGCGACCGGCATCATGACGGTCGCGACGCTGCTCTTCTTCTGGACATCGCTCTAGGCGGGCGGGGTCTCTTTCTTCAAAAGCTCGTCGAGGATGCGGGGCAGGCGCGTCACGACCGACACGCCATGCAGGCGCGCGACGATCTCGCCCTGACGGTCGACGACCACCGTGTACGGCGTGCCCTTGAAGCCGTAGCGATTGCCGATCGTCAGCCTCGGATCGAGCGCGACCGGGTAGGTGACCTTGTTCGCGCGCATGAACTTGCGAACGTCGCTGGTCGCGTCCTGGACGTGGATGGCCAGCACCTCGACGCCGCGCTCGCGATAGCGCTCCGTCAGCCGCCCGAGCGCCGCCGATTCGCGCGCGCAGGGTTTGCAATACGAGGCCTGGAAGCGCAGGACGAGGATCTTCTTGCCGATGAGGTCGCGCGAGTCGAGCGAGCGTCCGTCGAGCAGTCGAACCTTGAATCCGGGCGCTGCCGGCGCGGCCGCGAGGGGAGACGTCAGCGAGAGCAGCGCGACGAGAGCGACGACCGCGGCGCGCACCCCGTCATTCTACTCTCCGACGGCCTCACGGTGGTCGGCGGCCGGGCACTCATTGCAAATCGTCCACGCCCAGCCCCTGGCAGTCTGGTAGATGGCGGAGACGTGCCGCCAGCGCGGATCGCCGGCGAGCACGAGCCGCAGTCGCACGGCGTTCGCCTCGCCGTACGGCATGTACATGCGGATCTCGCGGGCGCTGTCGTGGGGACAGTAGCGCGGCGCGCGCGGCTCGGCGGCGAGCAAGGACGGACGGGCTCCCGAACCGTTGACCGTCATGCCGGCGTCAAGCACAGGCAACCTGCATGCCACTGACTTCCGCCGGCGAGGCGGGCGTGCGCGAGGCCGCGAGTATAATGGCCCGGTGAACGACCTCGAGCGCGATCTGCGCCGCGTCGTGCGCGGCTCAGTCAGGTTCGATCCCGCCTCGCTGCTGCTCTACTCGACCGACGCGTCCATGTATCAGGTGGAGCCGATCGGCGTCGTCACGCCGCGCGACGCCGACGACGTGATCGCCGCGTTCGACGTCGCGCGCCGCCAGAACGTCGCGCTGTTGCCGCGCGGCGGCGGCACCTCGCTCACCGGGCAGACGGTCAACCGCGCGCTCGTGCTCGACTTCTCGCAGCACATGAACGGCGTGCTCGAGGTCAACGCGGAGGAGCTGTGGGCGCGCGTGCAGCCGGGGCTCGTGCAGGACGAGCTCAATCACGCGATCCGCGATCTCGGTCTACTCTTCGGTCCCGACACCTCGACGTCCAACCGCGCGACGCTCGGCGGGATGCTCGGCAACAACTCCGGTGGGTCGCACTCGATCGCGTACGGCCTGACCGTCGAACACGTGCTCGAGCTGGACGCCCTGCTGGCCGACGGCACGCGGGTGCGGTTCGGCACCGTGACGCCGGCGGAGTTCGAGGCCAAGATGCGGCTGGACGGCTCCGAGGGGCGCATCTATCGCGAGGTGGCGGCGATTCGCGCGGAGTACGCGGACGAGATCCGCGCGCGCTATCCCAAGCACTGGCGCCGCGTGGCCGGCTACAACCTGAACGAGCTGGTTGTTGTAGCGGGGTCCGCGAGTCCGGATCAGGACGTGGGTGGCCTGAGCGAGAAACGCGTGGCTCCGCTCAACGGCGCTCCGCTCAACGGCGCTCCGATCAACATGGCGCGCGTGGTCGTCGGCTCCGAGGGCACGCTGCTGACCGTGCTCGAGGCGAAGGTGCGCCTGGTGCGCCGTCCCAAGAAGACCGCGGTGGACGTGATCCATTACGCGAGCATCCAGGAGGCGCTGGAGTCCTCGCAGTCGATTCTCGAAACCGGCCCCTACGCCGTCGAGCTCACCGACAAGCTGATCCTCGACCTCGCGCGCAACAATATCGAGCAGCGCGCACGGGCGGCGTCGAGGCGCGGCGCGCCCGTCAGGGCTTCGGGTATGCCGCGCACCTGGCCTACGATCTCGCCGAGCAGCAGTCGATCTGGAAGCTGCGCAAGGCCGGCCTCGGCCTGCTGCTCGGCATGAAGGGCGACAAGAAGCCGATCGCCTTCGTCGAGGACACGTGCGTCGAGCCGAAGCATCTCAAGGAGTTCGTGCCGCGCTTCGCGGACATCTTCGCCAAGCACGACACCACGGGCGCCTATTACGGCCACTGCTCGGTCGGTTGCCTGCACATCCGGCCGGTGATCGACCTCAAGACGCCGCGCGGGCTCGAGCAGGTGAAGGCGATCGCCGACGAGATCACCGATCTGGTGCTCGAGTTCGGCGGCACCATCTCGAGCGAGCACGGCGACGGCCGCGCGCGCAGCCCGTTCCTCGAGCGGATGTACGGCCCCACGCTGATGCGCGCGTTCCGGCGTCTCAAGCACGCGTTCGATCCCGACAATCGCATGAACCCCGGCAACATCGTCGACTCGCCGGGCATTCTCGAGAACCTGCGCTACGGCATCGCCTACAAGACGTGGGAGCCGAAGACGCTCCTCGACTTCTCGGCTCAGGGCGGCTTCGCGGCGTCCGTCGAGATGTGCAACGGCGTGGGCGTGTGCCGCAAGAAGCTCGAGGGGACGATGTGCCCCTCGTACATGATCACGAAGGACGAGGAGCACAGCACGCGCGGCCGCGCCAACGCGCTGCGCGCGGTCTTGTCGGGCCGACTGCCCGCCGCCGAGTTCACCGGCACGCGCCTCTACGAGGTGATGGACCTCTGCCTCGAGTGCAAGGGCTGCAAGGCGGAGTGCCCGTCCAACGTGGACATGGCCAAGCTGAAGTACGAGTTCCTGTACCACTACTACAAGGCCAACGGCCTGCCGCTGCGCAATCGCATGTTCGGCCGCGTGGCGAAGCTGAGCGCGCTCGCCGCGCGCACGCCGCGGCTCTCGAACGCGATCAATGCGCTGCCGCCGGTGCGCTGGCTGCTGGAGAAGACGGCGGGCATCGATCGTCGGCGACCGCTGCCCGCGCTGGCGCCCGAGACATTCGAGCAATGGTTCCGGCGGCGCACGCCGCCCGCGGCCGCCCCGCGCGGCGAGGTCGTGCTGTTCCACGACACGTTCGTGACGTACAACACGCCGGAGATCGGTCAGGCCGCCGTGCGGCTGCTCGAGGGCGCAGGCTATCGTGTCGTGCTGGTCGATCGCAAGT
>QHSO01000045.1 GCA_003220475.1 Candidatus Rokuibacteriota bacterium
CTCGCCCAGGCCCTTGGCGCCGAACGGGCCCTCCGCATCGCGCGTTTCCACCAGGTGAACCACGATCTCCGGCATGTCGGCAGCGCGGAGGATCGCGTAGTCCATGAACGACGCGGTCATCACCTGCCCCTGCTCGACGACCAGCCGCTCGGCCAGCGCGTAGCCGAGGCCCATGTGGATGCCGCCGTGGATCTGCCCCTCGGCCGCGAGCGGGTTGAGCGCGCGACCGACGTCGTGCGCCGATGCGACGCGGCGCACGCGGATCGCGCCCGTCGCCTCCTCGACGTCGAGCAGCACGGCCTGCGCGGCGAAGCCGTACGTCGCCGAGATGTTCCCGCGCAGGTCCTTGTCGAGCATACTCGTCGGCGGATCGTAGAACGCCTCGGCCACCAGCGTGCGGCCGCCGGGCGCATAGTGCCCGGCGCGCGCGACGCGCTCGTAGGGCAGTCGTCGCTGCGGCTCGGCGGCCACGAAGATCGCGCCATTTTCGATCGCCAGGCGCTCGACGGGCTCGTCGAGCTGCTCCGCGGCCATGGCCAGCAGGTCCGCGCGAAGCTTTTCGGCGGCCATTCGGGCCGCATTGCCGGCGATGAACGTCGTGCGGCTCGCGTGGGCGCCGACGTCCCAGGGTTTCACCGCCGTATCGGAGTTCACGACGTCCACGCGCTCGAGCGGCACGCCGAGCGTCTCCGCGACGATCATGGCGAGCACGGTCTCCGAGCCCTGGCCGATCTCGGTGGCGCCGGTGATCAGCCCGACCTTGCCGAAGTCGTCCATCTTCACGATGGCGCCGCAGCCGTCGGAGCGATAGATCCGCGCGCCGCCGCCGACATGGAACATCCCCGCGTAGCCGACCCCACGGCGCCAGCCCGCCTCCGGCGGCGGCGCGGGCCGGCTCATCGCCTCCGCGACGGCGTCGAGACACTCGCTCATGGCGCACGAGGTGATGACGAAGCCCTGCGGATTCACGTCGCCGGACTTCGTGACGTTGCGGCGGCGGATCTCGAGACGATCGAGCCCGAGGCGGTCGGCGAGCTCGTCCATCTGCGACTCGACGGCGAACGTGCTCTCGAGATTGCCGTAGCCGCGCATCGAGCCGGAGTACGGATTGTTCGTGTACGCGATCGTCGTGTCGAAGCGCACGTTGGGCACGCGGTAGAGTCCCGCGACGGTGGCCAGCATCACGTACGGCGTCGTCGAGCCCCACGACACGTACGCGCCGTTGTCGATGGTCACGTGCGCCTCGCGCGCGAGCAGACGGCCCGAGACGTGGGCCGCGGTGCGCAGGCGGATCGCGCACGGCTCGCGCGTGGGGCTGGCGACGAATTCCTCGAGCCGCTCGAACTCGACCTTCACCGGGCGGCCGACGCGACGCGCGAGCAGCGCCGCGATCACGTCGATCGGGTAGAGATCGAGGCCCCGGCCGAAGTTGCCGCCGACCGGCGGCTGCAGCACGCGCACGCGGTCGCCGGTGATGCCGAGCGCGCGCGCCAGGTCGCGCTGGTACAGGAAGGGCACCTGCGTGGTGGACCACATCGTCAGCTGGCCCTGGGCGTCCCACTCCGCGATGGCGACCATGGTTTCCAGGCAGCACGTCGTCACGAAGTTCAACCGGTACGTGCCCTCGACGACGACCGCCGCCTCGGCAAACGCGCGATCGACGTCGCCGTGATTGAACTGGTAGCGCAGATCCGTGTGATTGTCCGCGCGCTCGTCGTGCACGCGCGGCGCGCCCGGGCGGAGCGCCTCGGTCGGCTCGAAGACGGCCGGCAGCTCCTCATACTCCACGTCGATCAGTGCGACCGCCTCCTCCGCGATGGCCGGCGTCTCGGCGGCGACGGCGGCGATCTCGTCGCGGATGCACCGGACCTTCCCCGCCTTGAGCGCGGTCTGATCGCGGGCGAAGCCGAACCGGTCCTGCTCGACGTCGGCGGCGGTCAGCACGGCGAGCACGCCGGGCAGCGCGGCCGCGCGGCGCGTGTCGATGCGGACGAGACGCGCGTGCGGATGGGGCGATCGCAAAATCTTGCCGTGGGCGAGCCGCGGCAGGACGAGGTCGTGCAGGTAACGCGTCCGCCCCGTCACCTTCTCGGCTCCGTCCTTCTTCGGCGTCGGCTTGCCGATGATTCTTTCTGGGGGCCCCGACAGGGCCCCCAGATCCCCAACGCTCGGACGCGCCCCGGCGGAGCCGTGGCGCGCCTCGGGATCGCGAGAGGATGTCACGCCAGCGCGCCCACCCGAAGCCGTTCGTGCAACATGGCGATGATCTCGTCGACGGCGGCGGCGGCGTAGAGGCGGAAGAACGGCGTTTGCTGGAACGCGAAGAAATCGCTCAGCCCGCGCTTCGCGGTGTCGTCCTTCGATTCGCCGGGCTTCGGCGCGCGGATCGCGCTCACCACGCGGTCCTTGCGGTAGATCTGCGGGAACTCCATGTAGGTGTAGAGATGCTCGAGGCTCTTCGTGTAGAAGGCCGCGATCGGAATCGACTGGAACGTCTGCCCATCACGCCTGCGGAGGAACTGGGCCATGAGGTCGGCGTTCGGCGATTCCTTGGGATCGGGCACCGCCAGCGAGCTGATCTTGTGGCCGTCGCGGGGAAAGATGCGCATCTCCAGCCCGCCCTCGGCGGCCAGTCGCGCCAGCATGGGCACGTCGCGCCGGCAATCCGACGACCACTCCTCGGAGATCACCAGCACCTTCGCCGGGCCGTTCGGCTGCGACACGATCCACTGCCACGCCTCGCGCTGGGCGTCGGTGAGCCGCGCGGCCTCGAACGCCTTGCGGAGGAAGTCGCTGTAGTCCTTGCGCGGCATGCTGAACGAGCCTTCACGCTTCAGATTCTCGGCCGTGCCGACGAACTTCACGTACTGATCGAACGTCATGCCCTGCGCGAACCGTTCCGCGGTCACCATTGCACGGGCTCCTTGTGTTCGCCGAAGACGTCCTTCATCGCTCGGTTGATCTCGCCCAGGGTCGCATACGCCTTCACCGCCTCGACGATGGCCGGCATCAGATTGCCGGTGCCACGCGCCTCGTCCGAGAGGCGCGCGAGCGCCGCCCGCGCGGCGCGATCGTCGCGCTCGCGCCGCACCCGCGTCAGCTTGGCCACCTGCGTGGCGGCCACCGCCGCGTCGAAGGCGTAGAGCTCGACCTCGGGATCGGCCGGTGCCGCGCCGTCGGCGACGTGGCAGTTGACGCCGACCTTCGGGACCTCGCCGGAGGCGAGCGCCTGCTCGAACCGGTAGGCCTGTCGCGCGACCTCGGCCTGCAGCGCGCCGGACTTGATCGCGTCCACGATGCCGCCCATGCGCTCCACGGCCGCGATCTCGGCGAGGATCTGCCCCTCCATCTGATTGGTGAGCGCCTCCACGAAGTACGAGCCGCCGAGCGGATCGGCGGTGTCGGCCGCCCCCGCCTCCTCGGCGCAGATCTGCATCGTACGGAGCGCGATGAGCTGCGCCTTCGCCGACGGGATCGTGTACGCCTCGTCGTAGGTCGGCAACGCCATCGTCTGCGCCCCCGACAGCGCCGCGGCCAGCGCGATGTAGGCGCCACGCACGATGTTGTTCTCGGGCTCCTGCGGCACGAACGCGGAGCCGCCGCCGCCGATGAGCGTGCGGAACATCCACGACTTCGGATTCTTTGCCCCGAAGCGCTCGCGCACCATGCGCGCGTAGAGCCGGCGCCCGGCCCGGAACTTGGCCACCTCCTCGAAGATCTTGCCCCACGCGGTGAAGTTGAACGACACGCGCGGCGCGAACTCGTCCACGTCCATCCCGCGGCGGACCATCATGTCGATGTAGGCGGCGGCGATGGCCAGGCCGTACGCCATCTCCTGCGCGGTGGTGCAGCCCGCCTCGCGGATGTGATAGCCGCAGACCGAGACGGGGTTGGAGCGCGGATAGTGCCGCGCGGCGTACTCGATCAGGTCGCCCACCAGGCGCAGCGAGGGCTCCACCGGGTAGACCCACGTGCCGCGCGCGACGAATTCCTTCAGGATGTCGTTCTGCGGCGTGGTGACGACGCGGTCGCGTGCCGCGCCCTGCTCGTCGGCGACGGCGAAGTACATGGCCGTGATCGGCGCGGCCATGCCGTTGATCGTCAGCGACACGCTGACCCGATCGAGCGGGATGCCGGCGAACGCCTCCTCCATGTCCGCCAGCGTGTCGATCGCCATGCCGACGCGCCCCACCTCGCCGTCGGCGCGTGGGTCGTCGGAATCCAGCCCGAGCTGCGTCGGCAGATCGAAGGCGACGTTCAGCGCATCCTGTCCGTGAGCCATCAGGTATTTGAACCGCGCGTTCGTCTCCGCCGGCGTGCCGAAGCCGATGTACTGGCGCATCGTCCACAGCCGGTCGCGGTACATGTGCTTGTGGATGCCGCGCGTGAAGGGATACTCGCCGGGGCGACCGAGGTCGCGCTCGACGTCGCGACCCGCCACATCCTCGGGACCGTAGACCGGCTTGATGGGAAACCCGGCGTGCGCTTTGACCTCTCTCATCAGCTCCTCCCTGCGTCCAGAACGCGTGCGACGACCCACGGCGGCCTCACGCGAGATCCCCCTGGAACGCCTTGACGATGTCGGGCAGCGGCGTGCCCATCGGAAACACGCGGCTCACTCCGAGCGCACGGAGCGCGTCGACGTCACGCGGCGGGATGATGCCGCCGACGACGACGCGCACGTCGTGGGCACCCTCGGCGCGGAGGCCTTCGAGCACGCGTCGCGCCAGCGGTACGTGGGCGCCGGACAGGATCGAGAGCCCGACGACGTCCACGTCCTCCTGCACGGCTTCGGCGACGATCTCCTCGGGCGTGCGCTTGAGGCCCGTGTACACGACCTCGAGGCCGGCGTCGCGCAGCGCCTGCACCACGACCTTGGCGCCGCGATCGTGGCCATCGAGTCCGGGCTTGGCGATCAGGACTTTCATTGGAGCGGGGCCCGCGAGGCCGGCTTGGACCGTGGGTGGCCTGGCCTAGATGCGTGTGGCACCGTCATGCGCGATCTACCGTAAAGCTTGGCAGATATCGAGGGTTGCCCTTGGGGTCATCGCTCACGCGGATGGGCGCCAGACGCACGCGCTGACCGATGCGGATCGTCGCGGGATCGGTGCCGGTGACGGTCGCAAACACGCGCAGCCCGTCAACCTTGACGATCGCGAAGACGCGCGGGCCGTCGAACCCCGCCGGCAGCCCCGTGTCCTGCACGGTGAACGCGTGAATCGTGCCCTCGCGCGCGAGATCCACCCACTCGAAGGCGTCCGACGCACACTCGCCGCAGAAGCCGCGCGGCGGCCACGCGGTGGCGCCGCACGTCGAGCAACGCGTCGTCACCAGCCGACCCTCGGCGAGCCGCGCATAGAAGGTGTGCAGCTTCGTATGGTCGGCGCTCTCGAGCGGGAACGGATCGGTGGCGCGGAAGTAGCTCACGCCGCGTTCCGCCGAGAGCTCGCGCGCGAGGCGGGCACGCCGCCTGTTTTCGCCACGCGCGTGAGCGCGCGGCCCGCCTCGAGGCACCCCAGCACGACGATCGCGTGAACGGCGGTGACGAGGACTTCCCACGGGTCGAAGCCGGAGGCGAAGATCTTACGAAAGCCCGGCGTCTGCAGCCATGCGAAGAGCAGTGACAATGCCTCGACGGTGAGCGCGATGCCGAGCGCATGAAGCGCGATCGCCCCGTGCGTGCGGCGACGCCCGGCTGCGAGCAGCAGGGCGACGTAGCCGCCGGCGACGACCGCGACGAGGGTCAGCGGAACGTGGTCCCAGCTCGACAGGCGCGGCAGGATGAACGGCCGGTACACGAGGAGATAGATCACGGGCCAGTAGAGATAGGCCGCGACGATCATCGCGCCGACTCCCGGTCGCGCTTGAGCTGCCGCAGCAACGCGCGGATCTTCGTCGTCTCGAACGTCTCGCGGCGCTCGCCGGAGTAATCGAAGAAGCCACGGCCCGTCTTCGGACCGAGCTCGTTATAGGCCATCTTGCGCTCGACGAGGCGCGCCGGCTTGAACCGGTCGTCGCCGAGCGCCTCGCTCATGTACCGACTGGCGCGATAGAGGATGTCGACGCCGCCCCAGTCGATGAACTCGAAGATGCCGACCGACGCAAAGCGAAACCCCATGCCGGCTCTGAACGCACGGTCCACGTCCTCGGGCGTCGCCACGCCCTCCTCGACCAGGCGCACCGCCTCGTTCATCAGCAAGACCTGAATGCGCGGGCCGATGAAACCCGGCGAGTCGGCGCAGCGTACCGGCGTCTTGCCCAGCCCCTCGAGCAGCCGCAGCGTGCGCTCGACGATCGCCGGCGCCGTCAGCTGCCCGGGCACGACCTCGACCAGCGGAATGATGTGCGCGGGATTGAGCCAGTGCGCCACCAGAAACCGTTCGGGCTTCGTCACCGCATCGGCGAGGTGCGAGGGCGAGATCGTCGACGACGTCGACGCGACGATCGCGTCCGACGAGATCACATCCGAGAGACGCTTGAAGGTCGCGCGCTTGAGGTCGACGGACTCCGGCAGCGCCTCCTGCACGAACGCGCACGCCGCGAGATCGCCGAGTCCCACGCGCTCCTCGATGCGGGCGAGGGCCGGCGCCACATCGGCCTCGGCGATCACCTGCTCCTCCGCCATCAGCGTCAGATCGCGCGCGATCTCGCGCCGCGCGTCCGCGAGCACGAGCTCGCTGTCGGCGACGGAGCGCGCCTTGAGATCGACCAGCAGAACGCGACAGCCGCCGAGCGCGAAGGTGAGCGCGATCTGCCGGCCGATGCGCCCGGGCCCGAGGACCGCGACCGTCTCGCTCACGCCGGCTCGTTCCCGTAAATCATCACGATGTGCTCGCCCATGCCGCTCCGTCGGCGGGGGCCTCGACGGCCCCCTCCGAAACCTCCCCCAGAATCGATGCGCGGGCAAAGCCCGCGCTCGAACGAGCGCGCGGTCCAACTTCGGGCGTCGCGGCCTGGCGCCTCATGTCGGCTCGTTCCCGTAAATCATCACGATGTGCTCGCCCATGCCGCTGTTGTTGTGGGTGAGGCCGATGGTGGCGTCGGGGACCTGGCGCGCGCCGGCGTCGCCGCGCAGCTGAGCCCAGATCTCGGCGGCCTGCGCGACACCGGTGGCGCCGAGCGGATGCCCGCAGCCGATCAGACCGCCGCGCGGATTCACGACGACGTCGCCGCCGTAGTCGCTGCGTCCGGCGGCCACGAACGGCCCCGCCTCGCCCTTGGCGCAGAAGCCGAGCTCTTCGTAAGCGATCAGCTCGGCGATCGAGAAGCAGTCGTGCACCTCCGCGACGTCGACGTCCGTCGGTCCGACGCCGGCCGCGCGATATGCCGATTCCGCAGCGCGCTTCATCGCCGGCCAGTGGGCATAGTCCTCGTGCAGCGACGTGAGCTGGAACCCGTCGAGCGCCTGACCGCTGCCGCGGATCCAGACCGGGCGATCGGTCAGGTCGCGCGCACGCTCTTCGCTGGCGACGATGACCGCGGCGGCGCCGTCGGTGATCGGCGAGCACATGAACAGGCGCAGCGGGCTCGAGATCATCCGCGAGCCGAGCACCTGATCGAGCGTTGCGCCCTTGTTGAAGTGCGCGTTCGGGTTCTTCGACGCGTGCGTGTGATTCTTCACGCCAACCAGCGCGAGCTGTTCGTCCGTCGTCCCATAGGCCGCCATGTGGCGCTGCGCGGCGAGGGCGAAGCAGGGCGGCGCCGTGAGACCGAAGGCCGCCTCCCACTCACGGTCGACGCCGGTGCCCATATTCAGAATGGCCTCGTCGCCACTCGGCTGATTCAGCTTCTCGACGCCCAGCACCATGATCAGATCCGCGAGGCCGGCCGCGATGAAGGCGTAGGCGTAGCGAATCCCGACGGTCCCCGAGGCGCACATGTGCTCGGTGCGCGCGCTCAGCGCGCTCGGGCGAATGCCGAGCGCTTCCGCCGCCATCGACGAGATGTGGCTCTGAAACGCGGTGCGCTCGGGCATCACGGAGCCGACGACGAGTCCCTCGACGTCCTTCGGCTTCACGACCGGAAGGGAGTCGAAGCACGCCTTGCCGGCCTCCCAGATGAGGTCGCGGTACGAAGCCTTGCGCACGCCGAACTTCGACACGCCGGCGCCGACGAGCGCGACGTTTCTCATGACGCTCTCCTGCGGGCCGCGGTGTCGAGATCGTCGGCGAGCGCCACGTGTCCCCCGTCGCGTGCCAGCTCCGCCGGTGTGTGGCCCTGCCCGTTACGCGCGTCCGGCTGCGCGCCCGCTTCGAGGAGCATCCGCACGACGTCAGCGTTGCCGACGGCGGCCGCCTCGTGCAGCGCCGTGTAGCCGCCGCTCTGGCGGTGATTCACGCGCGCGCCGGCCTTGATGAGGCGTCGCAGCAGCGCGACGTCGGCGCCGCCGGCCACCGCCGCGTGCAGAGGCGCGTTGGCGTCGGCGTTGTGCGAGACCGCGTTGACGTCGGCGCCGCGCGCGAGCAGCAGGTCGATCACCGCGCTCTGGCGGAAGTGGCCGGCAAGGTGCAACGGCGTCCAGCCATCGGGGGCGTGGGCGTCGCGCAGCGAGCCGTTCGCATCGAGCAGCGTGCGCACGCGGTCGGCGTCGCCGGCCGCGGCCGCCTCGAAGACGTCGAGGACCGCGCGGCGTGCGCGTAGCAGCGCGAGCATCTCGGGCGCGCGCCAGTAGATCGCGACGATGGCGGGCGTCTGCCCGCTCGCCGCGCGCGCCGTGGCGAGCTCGCCGTCGGCGTCGAGCGCACGAGTCACGGCCGACGCGTCCTTGCGCTTGATGGCCGCGAGCAGCTCCTCCAGCGCGCTCATCCCTTTCTCCGCATCAGGACCGCCTCTTCGTACGAGCACACCACGTCGCCATGCTGATTGCGGACGGCCACGTCGAAGAGCACAACGCCGCGATCCGGCTTGGACGAGCCGCGTGTCTCCTTCACGGTCATCTCCGTCCGCACCGTATCGCCGAATTTCACGGGCGCGGCGAACCTCAGCCGGTCGAGACCGAGCAATGCGAGCGTCGTGCCCTCGAACCAGCCACCGAGGTTCTGCTGGCCGTGCGAGACGGCCAGCGTGAGAATGCCGTGCGCGACCCGCTCGCCGAAGGGCGTCGCCTTCGCGTACTCCGCGTCGACATGGAGCGGATTGAAGTCGCCGCTGAGCCCCGCGTAGCGCGAGACGTCGCCGCCGTCGATCGTGCGCCGTCCCGTCACCAGCACCTCGCCCACCGAGAATTCTTCCCAGAACCGTCCCATAGTGCTCCTATGCCGCCGTCAGCCACGCCGCGGCCTCGCCCAGCGTGGCGAACTCGGCGTCAGGGGGCGCACCGTCCGCCCGCCGCTCGCGCTTGCGATTGATCCACGCCGTCGGAATCCCCAGCGCCCGCGCCGGCTGCACGTCATGAAACCAGCTCTGGGCCACGTGCAGCCAGGGCGCGCCGGCGATGCGCGCTCGCGCGGCGATGAAGTGCGCGGGCGCCGGCTTGTAGGAGCCGACCTGCTGCGCGGTCACGACGAACTCGAAGTCGACGCCGAGGTGCTTGCGTGTCCCCGCCAGCAGATCATCGTCGACGTTGGAGAGGATCGCCAGCCGATAGCCGGCGCCCGCGAGCCGCTGCAGCGCCGCGTTGGTGTCGGCAAACGGCGGCCAGGCCGGCACGCTTTCCGCCAGGAACGCCGCCCGCGCCGGCGCGCGACGCCAACCCAGCCGCTCGGCGATCCGCTGCGCCGTGAGCGTCAGCACCTCGCGATACGGGCGATAGCGTTCCGCCTGCACGACCGGCTCGATCTCGTGGTAGGCCTGCAGCGCAGTCGCGCGGTCGAGCGTCACGCCGTCGACACGCGCGGCGGCCTCGAGCGCGTCGCCGATGCCGCGCTCCCAGTCGATCAGCGTGCCGTAGCAGTCGAACGTCAGGACGTCGTAGGGTCTCATTGGAACGCGGTGGCCCGGTCCCAGTCGAGCTCTCTGCTGATCACCAGGCGCAGGATCTCGGAGGTCCCGCCGCCGGGCAGCAGGAAGCGCGCGTCGCGGAAGTAGCGTTGCACCGGATACTCCATGGCGAGGCCATAGGACGCGAAGACGCGTGCGGCCTCGTCGGTCACCTTCACCGCCGTCTCGGAGGCGAGCAGCTTCGTCATCGCCGCCTCGCGCCCGACCGGGCGGCCCGCGTCGAGCCGGCCGGCGGCTTGATAGGCCATCAGCGCAGCCGCGTGGATGGAGGCGAGCATGTCGGCGAGCTTGAAACCGATGGCCTGGTGCTCGCCGATCGGCTTGCCGAAGGCGACGCGCTCGCGCGAGTACGCCAGCGCCGCCTCGTACGCCGCGCGCGCGAGCCCGACCGACAGCGCCGCCGTCATGATCCGGATCTCGGCCAGGATGCCGCCGATCTTCTCGGCGCCGCCCTGCTCGCCTCCCAGCAGATATGCGTGCGGCACCTCGACGTCGTCGAGGAGGATCTCGCCGGTGGCCGAGGCGCGCACCGCCATCTTGTCGATCGGCTTGCCCAGCGTGATGCCGCGCATCGTGCGCCGGTCGAGCAGGAAGAGCGCGATGTTCTTCATCCCGCGCTCGCCCGACGTCTTCGCCGCCACCGTGAGCACGTCGGCCACCGGCGCGTTGGTCACCCACGTCTTGGTGCCGCGCAGCACCCAGCGATCGCCGCGCCGCTCCGCGCGCGTGGCGAGGTTGGCGACGTCGGAGCCGGCGTTGGGCTCGGTCATCGCGAACGTCGCCACCAGCTCCCCGCGCAGCGCGGGCACGAGATAGCGCTCGCGGAGCGCGTCGTCGCCGTACGTGTAGATGAAGTGCGTGCCCATGAGCGACTGCATCCCGGCCGCCGCCGCCACCGACAGCGACCCGCGCGCCAGCTCCTCGGCGAGCAGGCAATAGGTCGTCATGTCGGCGTCGGCGCCGCCGTATTTCTCCGGATAGCGCAGCCCGAGCCAGCCCAGCTCGCCGATGCGCCGCATCAGCGCGGCGGGAAACTCGCCGCGCTCGTCGAGCGCCTGCGCGGCCGGGGCGACCTCCGTGTCGACGAAGCGCGCGACGCTCTTGCGGAATTCCTCCTGCTCGGGCGTGAAGGTGATCATCCGGTCGTCGCCAGCTCGGGCACGTCGGCGAGCTCGTGCCACTCGTGGGGGATGCCGCGCATCAGCACGGCCCCGTCGAGCACGGCGCTGCCCGCGGGAAATCGCGCCGTGTCCGCGTAGAACGCCGCGCGCACGTCGTCGACGGCGAGCGGCTCCATCTTCCAGACCAGCGTCTTGAGCCGCATGCCTTCCAGCCGGTCGTGATGGAGCGAGCACGAGAAGCCGCAATCGCCGCGGCGAAAAAACTCGCAGACGGCGTCGAACGTCGGGAACAGCGGCGTCGGCCGCCACTGGCCCGCCGCGCGGACGCGCAGCGCGACGTCGGCCGCCCCCCGCTCGGTGCTCACGGCCATGGTCAGGCTCGCGTCGCTCTCCGCGACGTCGAAGGCGGCCTTGCCGTGCACCCCGGGAAACAGACGGCCGCCGAGCAGGCTGACCAGGGCCTGGTCGGTGTCGCGCCGCCAGATGAACACGCCGTCGCTCGGGCCGTCCGGCGTCGGATAGCGGATGGCGATCCGGTGGGCCATGTTCTCCGACGCGAGTCCGACCGCAGCCGGCAACCCCTTGGGACGCAACCGCTCGAGGCGGATGAGACAGATGCCGGCCACGCACGCGCCGCGCTCGACGACGGGCTCGAGCGGCGCGGGCACGAGCCGGCGCGCCACGTCGGGATCGACGCGGAAGTTCACCAGCACGCGACGCGCGATGATCCCCTCGAGCGTCGGCAGCATCAGCGCCTCCGTCCGCGCAGCGCCGCGGTGGCCGCGGCGTCGATCTGGAGATCGCCACCCGTGCCCACGAGCACGACGCCGTACTGCTCGCGCGCGGCCTCGATCGAGACGTAGTCGTCGAGCACGTCCTCCAGCACCGCTTCCGGATTGCGCTCGAACGGATCGCCGTAGCCGCCGGCGCCCGATTGCTGGAACGAGATGACATCGGCGTACGCGAACTCGCGCGACTGCTTGCCGTGCACGACCTGCTCGCCCGCCCCCGGGTTGATGATCGTGCGCGCGAGGGCGCCGGGCTTGCCGCCGAAGAGCCCGTACGGCGCCAACCGCTGGCGCTCGGAGAGATTCGTCAGCTTGCCCTCGTCGGCCAGGAAGCGCAGGTCGCGCCGGATGCCGCAGCCGCCGCGGAACCGGCCGGGCCCGGCCGAGTCGCGGATGAACTCGAAGCGCTCGACGACGAGCGGCTGGTTCGCCTCCTGCGCCTCGACCGGGATGTTGGACGCGTTGAACGCGTACGACATCGCCTCGCAGCCGTCCTTCGTGGCGCGCGCGCCCGTGCCCGACAGCACGAGCTCGTACGCCACGAAGCGGCGCGTGCGCGCGCGGTCCCAGCCGCCGAACGTCGGGTTGGCGAAGTGCGATGCGGCGGCGGCCACCCGATCGGGCAGCGCGGGCGCGAGCGCGCCGATGACCGCCTCGAACGTACGGTAGCAGATGATCGCGCGCGGACCGCCGCCCGCCGGCGGGCGCGGATTGAGGAACGAGCCCTCCGGCGCCTTCACGGTGATCGGGCGCAGCGCGCCCTCGTTCATCGGCCCGTAGGGATCCGTCAGGCACTTCACCGCGGCGTAGGAGTACGAGCGCGTGTAGTTGATGTAGGAGTTCATGCCCGACGCGGTCTGGGGGCTCGAGCCCTCGTAGTCGATGGTCATCTGCTCACCGTCCACCGTCACCGTCACCGCGACGCGCAGCGGCTCGGTGCCGGGGCCGCAGTCGTCGAGGAAGTCCTCGAAGCGATAGACGCCATCGGGCACCGCGCGGATGGCCGCGCGCATGTTGGCCTCGGTGCGCGCCACGATCGCGTCCATCGCCGCGAACAGCGTGTCGCGTCCGTACCGCTCGGCCAGCTCCGTCAGCCGCAGCTCCCCGACGTGCAGCGCGCTCCGCTGAGCTCGCAGGTCGCCGAGAACCTTGTCCGGCGTCCGGGTATTGGCCGCGATGATGCCGACGATGCCCTCGTGCTCGCGGTACTCCTGCCACACCTTCGTTGGCGGGATGCGCAGGCCTTCCTGGTAGTAGTCGAAGATTCCCTCGACGGCCTGGCTCCCAGGCCGGGCGCCGCCGACGTCGGTGTGGTGCAGGATGTTGACGGCAAAGCCGATCAGCGCGCCGCGATGGAACGCCGGCTGCGTGATGAAGAAGTCGGGAAGATGACCGGAGCCGAGCAGCGGATCGTTCAGGAGGATGGCGTCGCCCGGCTTGAGCGTCTCGACGGGGTGCGCGGCCAGGGCGTTTCTCACCGCGAACGACATCGCGCCCATATGGCCGGGAGAGTACGGCCCCTGAGCCACCATGCGTCCCTGCGCGTCGAACACGGCGACCGAGAAGTCCTGGCCCTCGCGCGCCTGCTCGGAGTACGCGGTCTTGTGCACGGTGGTGCCGATCTCCACCGCGATCGACTGCAGCGCGCCCCACACGACGCCGAGCGTGATCGGATCGACGCGCGCGTTCACCGCGCGACCTCGACGATCAGGTTCGCGTACTCGTCGACGGTCGCCGATGTCCCCGGCGGCAGCACCGACGTCGACTCGCGCTCCTCGACGATCGCGGGCCCGTCGAGTCGCGCGCCCGGCGCCAGCGCGTAGCGGTCGTAGACGGCGCACTCGGTCCAGCCGCGCGTCTCCGGAAACCAGGCGCGCCGCCGGCCCTTGAGCCCGCCGTCGCGGCCGTCACTGGCGGCCTTCGCGAGCGCCACGCGTGGCGCGCCGCCGACGGCCGCGAGCTTCCACGTGACCGTCTCCACGGGCTCCATCGGGTTCGCATAGCCGTATCGTGCCGCGTAGATCTCGTCGAAGGCGGCGCGGATCCGCGCGAGCGCCGCGGCATCCAGCCGGCCCGCCGGCACCGGCACGGTCAGCTCGTAGCCCTGCCCGACGTACCGGGCGTCCAGTGATCGTGCCAACGTCACGTTCCCGGCCACCGCCGCGCCGCGCACGACCGCCGCGGCCTGGGCGGCCATCTCGTCGTACATCGTCGTGAGCGCGGCGGGATCGAGCGCGTCGAGCCGACGCACCCAGGTGCGCGCGACGTCGAACTTCACCTCCGCCGCCAGCAGCCCGATGGCCGCGGTGACGCCGGCGGCGGCCGGCAGGATCACGCGCGGAATGCCGAGCGCCTGGGCGAGCCGGCAGCCGTGGACCGGGCCCGAGCCGCCGAAGGCGACGAACGTGAGGTCGCGCGGGTCGCGCCCGCGCTCGATCGACACGACGCGCGTGGCCAGCTCCATGTTCGTGTTCACGATGGCGTGGACGCCCCACGCCGCGTCCTCGACCGCCAGGCCCAGCGGCTGCGCCACGCGCGTCGCGATCGCCCGACGCGCGCCGTCCCGGTCGAGCCGCAGGCTGCCGCCCGCGAAGTAGTCGGCATTCAGGTAGCCGAGCACGAGATCGGCGTCGGTGACGGTGGGCTC
Organism: Candidatus Rokuibacteriota bacterium; assembly: GCA_003220475.1. Lineage (GTDB taxonomy): Bacteria > Methylomirabilota > Methylomirabilia > Rokubacteriales > CSP1-6 > AR12. The sequence continues at coordinate 14,496 of QHSO01000045.1, forward strand.
GATGCCGCCGCGGCCGTAGCAGACCGGGCCCGGCACGGATGACGCGCTCTCCGGGCCGACGGCGATGACCCCGAGATGCGCGCGCGCGATCGAGCCGCCGCCGGCGCCGATCTCGACGAGGTCGATCGCCTGGATGTTCATCGGCAGCCCGCTGCCCGCCGCCCCGTGCACGCGGTGCAGCTCGAAGGCGGTCGTCGTGTAGGGCCGGCCGTTCTCGACGAGCGCGAGCTTGGCCGTGGTGCCCCCCATGTCGAAGGCGATGAGGTCGCGATGGCCGGTGAGCTCGCCGTAGGCGGCCGCCATCAGCGCGCCGGCCGCGGGTCCCGACTCGATCATGCGCACCGGGTAGCGCTCCATCGCGTCGGCCGTGGCCACGCCGCCGGAGGACTGCATGACGAAGAGCCGGCCGCGGTAGCCGCGGCCGCCCAGCGCCGCGCCGAGGCCGCGCAGGTAGTCGCGCACCGCCGTCATCACGTACGCGTTCACGACCGTGGTGGAGGTGCGCTCGTACTCGCGGAACGTCGGCGAGACCTCGTGCGAGAGGGTGACCGTGAGGTGCGGCGCCTCCGCCGCCGCCAGCGCGGCCAGCCGTTTCTCGTGTTGCGGGTTCAGGTACGCGTGCAGCAGGCAGATCGCGAGGGTGGTGACGCCGCTCTCGACCAGCGCGCGGATCGCGCGGCGCGCGTCGGCTTCGTCCAGCGGCGTCCGCACCGAGCCGTCGGCGAGCACGCGCTCGGTGACCTCGCCGATCAGGCGCCGCGGCACGAGCGGGCGCGGCTTCTCGATCTGGAGGTCGTAGACCTGGTAGCGCTTCTCGCGCCCGATGAGCAGCACGTCGCGGAAGCCGCGCGTGGTGAGCAGGCCGACGCCGCGCGCCTTGCGCTCGATGACGACGTTGCTGCCGAGCGTCGTGCCGTGCACGGCCTGCGCGACGTCGCTCCAGGCCACGCCGGCGGCCGCGAGCAGCGCGTCGAGGCCCGCCAGGCACGCCTCGGACGGATCGGGATAGGTGGTGAGGCGCTTGGCGGTGGTCAGCTCGCCCGCGGGCGACTGCAGCACGAAGTCCGTGAACGTACCGCCCACGTCGAAGCCGATCCGGTACGACACGAAATCAGCTCCGCCGCTCCGCGCGCGCGAGCAGGACGCGGTACGGGTAGCGCTGTCCCGTCTGGTAGCTGACGGCGTGCTCCACCGGCTCGCCATTGGTCGCGTAGTACGTGCGCTCGAACATCAGCAGCGGCGAGCGCGGGCGCACCTGCAGCAGCTCGGCGACCTGGCGCGGCGCCAGGACGGCGTCGGCCACCTGCTCGAGCGTCTTGATGCGCAGATCCGATTGCCGCTCGATGGCCGCGATCAGCGACGTCTTGGACAGGTCCTCGTCGGACAGCGCGAGCGCGATGGGCGTGGGCACCCACACGGTGACGTGCTGGAACGGCCCGCTCTCCGCGTGGCGGACGCCCACGATGCGCGTGCCCTTGGAGCCCGGCGGCAGCCGCAGCGCCTGCGCGATGTTGGCGGGGACGGCCGTCGTCTCGTGCGAGATCAGCTTCAGCCACGTCTCGTCGCCCAGCGCCATCAGGTCGTCGATCGAGCCGATCACCCGCAGCCGCGGGTCGCTGCCGGCGGCCGCCGTGCTGAAGGTGCCGCGCCCGGCGTGGCGATAGAGCCGTCCCTCCTGCACCAGGACGTCGAGGGCCTGGCGCACGGTGGGCCGGCTGACTTTGAAGCGGGCGCAGAGGCTGTGCTCGGATGCGATGCGCTCGCCCTCGCCGCGCAGGTCTCGTCGGATGGCGTCGGCGATCTGGAGATACCGCGGAATACCCGGACGGTAGTTCACCCCGCCCTCCTGGAAGGTCAAAAGTTGTCTAGACAGATAGCACCGGGCCCGGGGCCGGTCAAGCGCGCGGATGAAATCGGTCGTACATCCGGCGGATGGCCCCCGAGGGCAGGTGCGTATAGATCTGGGTCGTCGAGATGTCGGCGTGACCCAGCATCATCTGCACGGCGCGCAGGTCCGCCCCGCCCTCCAGCAGGTGGCTCGCGAAACAGTGGCGCAGCGTGTGCGGCGACACGCGCTGGCGCAGCCCCGCCCGGCGCGCCGCGCGCAGCACGATTTGCCAGAGCGACTGCCGGGTGAGCGGGCGGCCCCGCGGCCCGACGAAGAGCAGCGGCGACGCGCGGCGCGCGGCCGCGAGGCGGGGACGCGCCTCGGTGAGGTAGCGGTCGACCCACGCCAGCGCCTCGCCGCCGACCGGCACCAGACGCTCCTTGCGTCCCTTGCCGGTGCACTGCACGTAGCCGGCGCTGCGGTTGACGTCCGCCACGCGCAGCGTGAGCGCTTCCGTCGCGCGCAGGCCGCTGGCGTAGAGCAGCTCGAGCAGCGCGCGGTCGCGCACCCCGCGCGCCGTGGCGATGTCCGGCGCCTCGACGAGCGCGGTCACCGCCTCGCGCGAGAGCGTGCGCGGCAACGGCCGCGACCGGCGGGGCTGCTCGACGTATTCGGTCGGGTTCTCGGCGATGGCGCCCTCGCGCACGAGGTGCGCGTAGAGTCCCCGCAGCGCGGCCAGTCGGCGCGCGATCGTGGCCGGCTTGCGGCCCGCGCGGCGCTGGCGCTCCATCCACGCGAGCACGTCGTCGCGGCGCGCGGCGTCGAGCGCCCGGCGGCGCGGCCCGAGCACGCGGAGGAAGTCGCGGACGTCGCGGCGGTAGGCGTCGAGGGTGTGGCGGGACGCATTGCGCTCGGCGCTGAGGGCGGTGAGGAACTCCTCGAGCGCGCGCTCGGCCTCCACCCGGCCATGCTAACAGGACAACGGCACGGAGCCGAAGCTCCGTGCCGTCCTCCGCCCCGATTTTACGGACTACCGACCGGTCTTCCTGTCGATCTCTCCTGGTCCTTCATCCGCTCGCGGTCCTTGTCGTCCGGCTTCACCTTGTCGTCACC
>QHSO01000240.1 GCA_003220475.1 Candidatus Rokuibacteriota bacterium
CGAGGATCACCGACGCGCTGCTGAAGAAGGGGTATTCCGAGGCGGACGTCGAGAAGATCCTCGGCGGCAACATTCTGCGGGTGATGGAAGCGGTCGAGAGACTCAAGGGTGCATAGTGCAGGGTTCAGTCGGTATTTCTCGCCAGTCTTGCCCTCACCTTACACAGTTTCTACACAGTTTTCAGTTTCAGTTGCTTCAGACCGTCGTGGCAGGACCCGGTGTTCTCCACCGGTCCTGCACGTGGTAAAGCCTACGCACGAACACTAACCGGCGTTGAAAGCCGTGTTGCTGCTCTTGGCGCGCCAGGCCTTGATATCGTTCAGCACGGAGTTGTGATGCTGCTCGACAAGCTGGACGGCGTCGGCGCCGACCGGCAGGTGAAGTGGCGGTTTTCTCTCCGCTGCGATTTCAACAAGCAGGCGGCCGAGAGCGTTCGGATCGCCTTGTGGGCATGGTTGGCGGTCTCCGTGGCGGCGCGAAACGCAGCATTTGACGCGCGATAGTCCTCGATGAGCGTCGCCGGTTCGAGAATCGCCGAGGACTTGTCTAGAAAATCGGTGCGGAAGTATCCGGGTCCGACAATTGTCGCGGTGATGCCGAACTCCTCGAGTTCGAGGGCGAGCGACTCTGTGAAGCCGGCCACCGCAAACTTGGAAGCGGCGTACGCTGTCCCGCGCGATCCACCGAGGTAGCCACCCATCGAAGCGATCGTGAACAAGTGCCCGCTGCGCTGGCGTCGCATGACTGGCAACACGGCGCGAGTGACGTTCATCACGCCGTATACGTTGGTTGCGAATTGCTGGTGGATTTGTTCAGGCGACATTTCCTCAAACGCAGTGATGAGACCGTAGCCCGCGTTGTTGACGAGGACATCGATTCGACCAAAGTGATCGACAGCGTCAGAGACGACTCTCGTCGCGGCAGTTGGGTCGGTTACGTCCAGAGAAGCCGTCATTAGCCGGGTGGCAGCCTCGTCGGGAATCGCGTATGCGGCGTTCTTGGGGATCTGATGCGTGTCGAACCAGTTTGGATTTTTGGACCCGACGACCGACACGGTGATCTCGCCCACCGTCGCCCTCCAGCGCCTATCCGCGCGCGACAAAAAGCGGGGCTAGGTCGTTTTCGGCCCTCCTTTGAGATCTGCCATGGGCAACGAGCGTTCGGCCCAGACGGCGACGACTAATCGAACTATCGGTTCAACGGTGTTCCGGCCGAACGCGCTTCTTGCTGATACAGATATTTCTGGAAGCCGATGAAGACTCGTCCAATGTCCTCAGGCTTGCCCAGGTGAGCCACCGCGTCGGCAATTGAGTTGTTGTATTTCAACCGCAACAATGGGGTCAGTTTCTCTTGGTCGAGTTCCTGCACGCCAACACGGACGTAGTGAGAGAGCACGAAGTCGAGAAAGGCTTGCTCTTTGCTCTCAAACGCCGCGCTGATCGCAACCTTGGCTCTCGCCGCGCGTTCCTCTCGGGTAAAGTCGTGTCTGCTGTAAGTTTTCATAGGAAACGAACGGCAGAAAACTACCGGCGTGGCTATTCGCTGCGGAGCGCTACGTTGGGATCGACCGCCGCGGCCCTGCGGGCCGGCAAGTAGCAGGCAAAGAACGCGGCACAGATCAACGGAATCGGCGTCACCACCAGCATCCACGGATCGACGATGGCGACGTCCAGCTCGAGATACGCGCGCGCGATCGCCCGGCCGACGAGGCCAATCGACAACCCGAAGATGAGCCCGTCGAGGACAGGACGATAGCCGTCCACGAGCACCATGCGCTTGATCTGTCCGGCGGTGGCCCCCAACGACATCCGCACGCCGATCTCCCGCGTGCGGTTTGCAATGATATGCGACTGGATGCCGTAGAGGCCCGCCATGGCGAGAAGCAGCGTGATCGCGCCGAGGCCGACCGCCGTCATGCCGAGCCCGCGCAGGACCTGAAACGGTCCGGCGAGCACCGATCGTCCCGTCCCGATGGTGTCGACCGCCACGTCCGGATCGGCACGCCGGATGGCCTCGCGCATCGCGCCCACCGCATTCGTCACCGATCCGGATGCCCGCGCGACGACCGTGATGAGCGGCTGGTAGTGCTGCGTCAGCGGCACGTAGGCCAGTGGCCGCGGATCCGCGAAGATACTGCCCACGTCCGTATCGGCGGCAACGCCGACGATCGTGGCCGTCGGGGACCGCGTCTGGCCGACCGCCATCTCCCGCCCGACGACGTCGGCGGTACCGAACATCTGCCGTGCCGTGAATTCGCTCAGGACCACGACGCGTGGCGCGGCCGGCCCGTCGCGATCGTCGAAACCGCGTCCACGAAGGATCTCCACCCCCAGCGTTCGGAACATCGAGGGGGCCCCGGCGATCGTCGTCACCACCTGCGGGTCCATTCGCGCGGCGCTCGTCTGTTCCAGTGGTGAGATGGACAGACGCAGCGTACTCGGCACGCCGAAGGGCAATCCACTCGACAGTGAGGCCGCCTCGACCGACGGATGGCGCCGCAGCTCGTCGAGTACCCGGTCGAAGATGCGCCGTGCGCGAGGCTCGTTCCACTCCGGCGTGTCGAAATTGAGAACGGCGACGCCGATTCGATCCAGGTCGATGCCGGAATCATGGCGCGCCTCCGCGATCGAGTACTTCACGAACATGGTGGCGATGATGAAGAACCCGGCCGCGATGGCGACCTGCCACCGCAGGAGAAGCCGCTGGCGCCGGCCGCGCTGCGGTCCGGCGGCCGATCCGCCGGCGAGCGCGCCGCGAACGTCGAGCGTGCGCGTCAGCTGAATCGCCGGCTCGAGGCCGAAGACGACGAGCGCGATGAGGAGCGACGAGACCGCGATCGTCAGCGCCGGCACGTTCAGCGCGGGATGAAACGACAGCGTGGTACGGCCGCCGAAAGGCATGGCGAGGCTGAACTCGGTGTCCATCACGACGCGCAACAGCTCGAACATGACGTAGGACGCGAATGCGCCGCCGGCCGCCAGCATCACGCTCTCGAGACACTGTTCGCGCACGAGCCGCCACCTCGATGCGCCGAGGGCGCGCCGCACGGCGAGCTCGCGCAGCCGTGTACTTCCGCGGGCGAGCACGAGGTTGCCGAGGTTCGTGCAGGCGACGACCAGCACCAACCCGACGAGCGCCACGAGCGTCATCCCGAACCGGCGCACGGCGGAGTCCTCGTCGTCGGAGATCGCCGCCATGGTCTTTGCGCGCCACGGGCGATCCGTGGCGCCGACGCCCTTGCCACGGAATCGCGGCGGAAAAAACTCGTCGAGCCGCTCGGCGATGGTCTGCATTTCCGCCGATGCCGCGGCGATCGTCACCTCCGTTGCGAGGCGGCCAAAGACGGTGAGCCGTCGATCGTCTCGTGCTGTGGCGCGCGGCGCCGCCGTCCGGGGGGACTCCTTCAACCGTGACTCGGTACCGAGTGGAATCCAGAACTGCGTGCCCACCAGCCATCCGCGAGGACCGCTGAACGAGGCCGGCGCCACGCCGATAATCTCGAAGGGTTCTCCGGAGATCGCCACGGTGGCGCCGACGATCCGCGGATCGGACGCGAACCGCCGTCGCCACAGCGTATCGCTCAGCATCACCACACGTCCGCCGCCGGCATCGTCGCTCGGCTGAATCGTGCGTCCGAGCTTGGCGCCCACGCCGAGCGTGGCGAAGTACGATCCGCTCACCGACTCGCCGATGACCATCTCCGTCACGGACGGCAGGGCAAGGCGGCGAACGAACGTGGCGGACGCGGCGACGTGGGAGAACGACGTCTGGGCGGTCTGCACATCGCGGAAGTCCGGCTCCGACACCGTGCCGGTCAGCAGCCGTCCGCTGTACGGGGTGACGATGACGGCGACGCGATCGGGCTCGTGGATGCCGAGGCCGCGCAGGAACACCGCATCGACGATCGAATACACGGCTGTCGTGATCGCGACGCCGACCGCGAGCGAGAGAATCGCGAAGGTTGTGAAGAGAGGCGTCGCGCCGAGCCGCCTGAGCGCGAGCCTGATGTCGCGGCCCACGGCTGTCGAGGGTAGCACGCCCGGCTACCGGCCGATCACGACCTTGAAGCCGCCGCCGGCGTAGAAATGCCCTCCGTCGTCGGAGAACACCGAATGGCCGATGTTCGCGTACACGACGACGTTGCGCACGCCGTCGATGATGCCGGCGTTCACCAGCACGAGCCGATCTCGCTGGAAGTCGATGCTCGATTCGGTGCGCAGCTCGATCATCGCGGCGACCTTCCGCGTGAACGACCGGCCGAACGCGAAGCCGAATCCGGATGCGAGCTCCCGCGATGGATCGTGCAACGGTTTTTCGAGCTCGCCGTTGAACACGAACGTGAACGCGTGAAACTCGCGCGCGACGAGGAGCGGCAGCACGATGGTCTGGCCGGCCTCCGAGAGTCCCTTCTCGGCCCCGTGCGCCGGCGCGAATTCGAGCTGTGGATACACCGCGACGGAAATGCCGCGGCGCTCGTCGCCATAGAAGTCGAACTTCCCGCCGATCAGTCGTCCCGATGCCGGCCTTGTACCCCTTTCCGGCCTCATTGGCGGCGGAACCGGGTCTTACACGATTCGCGCGATCAACTGTTGATGTGTGTCTTGTAAGCTGCTGATTCCAAGCCTGATGGAAGAACGCTGGGAATTGAAGGAGGGTTTTGCGTTACACTGTTCCTGGCCGTCCGCAAGTGCTTGATTCTAAACGGAGAGATGTCCGAGTGGTTGAAGGAGCACGCTTGGAAAGCGAAGCGTGCAGGCGACATCGAGCCATGCCGACGCGCGTCAACGCACACGCGATCAGCGAGTTAACCCTC
>QHSO01000241.1 GCA_003220475.1 Candidatus Rokuibacteriota bacterium
AGACCCGCCCAAATTACGCGCGGACGCGTCGGCGACGGAAACGCACCCAGACCGCGCACGCCGACGTTGAACGCGGGCTGACCGGCCAGCGTCGCCCGCAGCGCATCGGCCAGCGCGGGCGCGCGCGTCTCGTCGACCTGACCGAGGAACTTCAGCGTGACGTGCAGGTTGGACTCGGCCACCCACGCGACGTCCGCGGCGTGCGGGCGCAAACGATCGATCGCGGCGGCCAGCCGCTGCCGGATGTCGTCCGGCAGCAGCACGGCGACGAACAGACGGAGGCCGGCTATCTGGGCGTGTCCAGCAGCCGCAGGAGGTTGGCGATTCCCGCGCGGCGCGCGGCGTCGGGCTCGAGCGTCAGCGCGGTCTTCAGATCCTGCATCGCGCCCGCGTGATCGCCGTCGAGCTCCCGCGTGACGGCGCGCGAGGCGAGCGCGCGCGCGTCCAGCGCCTGCGGCGACGCGGAGGGCGCCACCGACCCCGTGACGAGCACCTGCGGCAGGCCGGCGGGCGGCACCGGCGGAACCGCTTTCACCGGCGACGGCGTGCGCGCGATCGGCACCGTCCCGGGCCCGGTGCCGGGCGCGGGCGCGGACGTCACGTTCGGCGGCGGGGAGTCGGGGGTCACGACCGATACGATGGCGGGCGCGGGACCGAGGCCGGCGCTGCGCTGCATCGCCGAGCGCGTCCACGGGTCCGACTCGAACGCGACGGCCGTCGCCCACTCCGCCTGCGCCACGGCGCGCTGGCCCAGCAGTGCGTACACCGTCCCGCGATTGAAGACGGCTTTCGCGTAGCTCGGGCTGCGCTCGAGCGCACGCGTGTAGTCCGTGATGGCGTCCTGGTACTGACCGGCGGCGACGAGCGCGTTGCCGCGGTTGTAATAGAGCTCGGCGTCGTACGGCGCCAGCTCGAGGGCGCGGTTGTAATCCGCGATCGCGCCATTCACATCGCCCGCGCGCAGTCGCGCGGCGGCGCGGTTGTTCCAGGCCGCGGCCGAGTGAGGGTTGGCGGCGATGGCCTCGCTGAATGCGTCGGCGGCGGCCACGTACTCGGCGTTGTTATAGAGGGCGGCGCCCCGCTCCATGGATGCCGACGTCGTGAGGCTGCATCCGACGAGAGCGAGCGCGGCAAAACCGAGCGTCGCCGACCGCATGCCCTTCATAGTCATGGACCTCCGAGTGCCCGTCGGAGCATATCCAATGCCATCTGCGCCGATTGCCACTTCACCGCCGCGCGATCGCCCGAGAACCGAAAATGGCGCGCAGACACCTTGCCCGAGACCGCCACACCGATGAACACCGTGCCCACGGGCTTCTGCGGCGTTCCGCCGTCGGGGCCCGCGATGCCGGTGATGGAGATGCCGCACGCGGTGTGTGCCGCGGCGCAGATGCCGCGTGCCATCGCCTCGGCGCAGGGCGCGCTGACGGCGCCGTGCGTCTTCAAGATGGCCTCGGACACGCCGAGCAACTCCTGCTTGGCGCGGTTGGAATACACGACCACGCCGCGCTCGAACCACGCCGACGAGCCCGCGACGTTGGTCAGCCGGTGGCCCACCAGCCCGCCGGTGCAGGATTCCGCGGTCGCGACGACCAGGCTGCGCGCGCGGAGACGGCGTCCAACCACCTGCTCGAGCGTCTCGCCGTCGTGGCCGTAGCAATCGTCGCCGAGCGCCGCCGCGACGCGCGACTCCACCGCCTGCAGCGCGGCGGTCGCCGCCTCGACCGTCGCACCGCGCGCGCGCAGGCGCACCCAGACTTCGCCGTCGGCGGGCACCGTGCTGACGGCGACGTCGCCCTCGCGGCCGAGCCACTCGGCGAGGCGTTCCTCGACATCGCCGAGGCTGACGCCGGCGGTGCGCAGCGTGCGCGTCACGACGCCGCGCGCGCCGACGTGGCCGCGCGCGAAGTCGATCAGCTGGGCGGTGAGCGGCGGCGACGGCGCGCCGCGCGGCAGCACCGCGAAGGCCCCGCGCGGTGTCTCGACGCTCCATGCGGGCTCGCCTTCGTCGGCGGGCCACGGCGTCGCGCCCTGCGGGAGCAACGCCTGGCGCTCGGCGCGCCGGGGCAGCGCGCGATCCTGACGTCGATACGAGGCCTCGAGCGCGGCGAGCATGCGTTCGTTGAGCACGAGCCGCGTCCCCGACAGGCGCGCGAGCACGCGCCGCACGGTTTCGCCGGCGGAGCCACCGGGACCGGCGACGACGACGGTCAGCGCCGCGTCGGAGCCGAGCGTGCGTTCCAGCACCGGCTCGTCGTCGTCCACCAGCACGCGGCCGTCGACGGGCACGCCGGCGGCGACGAGCGCCGACTGCACCGGCGCCGTCGGATCACCTCCCGACGCTGCGTCCGCGGCGACGCCGACCAGTCGCACGCCGCCCGTCGCGCCGCTCATCGATTCGCCGCGGCCCGCATCACGGCCAGCCGAACAACGTGCGCAGCGCGGCCACGACGACGAGCGCATAGAGTCCCGCGACGAGATCGTCCACCATCACGCCGAACCCGCCCGGCAGCGCCTGCGCCTGCCTGGCCGGCGGCGGCTTCACGATGTCGAACACGCGGAACAGCACGAAGGCGAGTAGCAGGACGAGCGGCGTGCGGGGCAGCGCGAGCACCGAGAGCGTCATGCCGGCGACCTCGTCGATGACGATCGCGCCGGGATCCTTCACGCCCAGGGCCCGCTCGGCGCGGTCGGCGGCCCACGTGCCGATCACCGTGACGGCGACGAAGAAGAGCACGAGGCCCGCCTGCGAGAACGGCACGAGCCACAGCACGAGCACCGTCACCACACTGGCGACGGTGCCCGGCGCGACGGGCGCCCAGCCGACGCCGCCGACGGTGGCGATCGCGACGGTGAGCCGATCCGTCGCGGAGAGCGTGCGGCTACGCACGCTCCCCAACGAACTCGTGGCCTTCCACCTCGGCGATGCGCACGCGCGCGAAGCGTCCCGGCGTGGCGGCGCGGTCGCGAAGATAGACGACGCCGTCGATCTCCGGCGCCTGGCCCGCTGTGCGGCCTTCCCACGCGAAGGCGGGATCCTCGCTCGGCCCGTCCACGAGGACGTCGACCACGGCGCCCACGAGCTTGGCGTTGCGCTCGAACGCCACGACGTCGTGCGCATCCTGGACGATCGTCGCGCGCTCGGCCGCGGTCTCGGCGTCGATCTGATCGGGGAAGTCGGGCGACGGCGTGCCCTCTTCCGGCGAATACGTGAACACGCCGAGTCGATCGAAGCGGGCGTCGTCGAGGAAGCGCAGGAGATTCTCGAACGCAGCGGGCGTCTCGCCGGGGAAGCCGACGAGCACGGTCGTGCGCAGCGTGACGTCGGCGATCGCGTCGCGGAACTGGCGAACGATCTCGAGCATGCGGCGTGCGGTCACGGCGCGGCGCATGGCACGCAGCACACCGTCGTCGCCGTGCTGCACCGGCATGTCCACGTACGGCACGATCCGCGCGCGCGCCAGCTTGCCGAGCAGGCGCTCGTTGACGTGCGCCGGGTGCAGGTACATCGGCCGGATCCACGGCATCCGCGTGTCCTCGCCGAGGGCCAGCAGCAGGTCACCGATGTCGCCGTTGCCGGGCAGGTCGCGCCCGTACGCGAGCGTGTCCTGCGAAACGAGAATCGCCTCTTGCACGCCGCGCCTGGCCAGACCCTCGACCTCGGCGACGATGTCGCGCAGCGCGCGACTGCGATGCCGCCCGCGAAACTGCGGGATCGCGCAGAAGGTGCAGCCCATGTCGCAGCCCTCGGCGATCTTGACGTAGGCGTACGGCACCTTGCCGGTGAGCAGACGCGGCGCCGAGGCGTCATAGAGATAACCGGGCGGCGCGGACGACGCCCAGTCCTCGCGACTCGCCGCCTGCCCGACGAGATCGACGATGCGCTCGAGGCCGGAGGTGCCGAGGATCGAATCGACCTCCGGCATCTCCTCGAGGATCTCGCCGCCGTAGCGCTGCGTGAGACAGCCGGTGACGATCAGCGCGCGGCAACGACCGTGGCGCTTCAGTTTCGCGAGCTCGAGGATCGTGTTGACCGACTCCTCGCGCGCGCGATCGATGAACGCGCACGTGTTGACGATCACGCACTCGGCGTCCTCGGCGCGCTCGACGAGCGGGTGGCCGGCGGCCGCGAGGCGGCCCAGCATCAGCTCGGAGTCGACCTGGTTCTTCGGACAGCCGAGCGTGGTGAGGTGGACCTTCATGCTGCGTCGACTCAAATCGTGCGGCGATTGTCGAAGCTGAGCGCGATGCCGAAGTCTTTGTCGCGGACGAGCTTCATGACGGCCTGCAGGTCGTCCCGGCTCTTGCCCGAGATCCGCACCTTGTCCTCGTTGATCGAGACCTGCACCCTGATCTTGCTGTCTTTCACGACGCGCACGATCTCCTTGGCCTTCTCCATCGGGATGCCCTGCTGCAGCCCGATCTT
>QHSO01000046.1:0-4087 GCA_003220475.1 Candidatus Rokuibacteriota bacterium
GACGCGCGCGTTCATCGACCGCCTCACGCTGACCGAGGCCCGCATCGAGGAGATGGCCAACGGCCTGCGTCAGATCGCGGCGCTGCCCGATCCCGTCGGCACCGTCGTCGAGTCGTGGCGCCGGCCGAACGGCATCGAGATCTCGCGCGTGCGCGTGCCGCTCGGGGTCATCGGATTCATCTACGAGTCGCGGCCGAACGTCACCGCCGATGCCGCCGGGCTCTGCGTGAAGTCCGGCAACGCCGTGCTGCTGCGGGGCGGCAGCGAGGCGATCGAGTCCAACACGCTGATCGCCGCCGTGCTGGCCAAGGCGCTGGAAAAGACTGGCGCGCCGCCCGAGGCCATCCAGTTCGTCGAAGTGACCGATCGCGAGGCGGTGGCGGCCATGCTCGAGCAGGACCGCTATCTCGACCTCGTCATCCCGCGCGGCGGTGAAGAGTTCGTGCGCTGGGTCGCCGAGCGCTCGCGCGTGCCGGTGCTCAAGCACGACAAGGGCGTGGTGCACGTCTTCGTCGACGCGGCCGCCGACCTCGACATGGCCACGGCCATCGTGCTGAACGCCAAGACGCAGCGACCGTCGGTCTGTAACGCGCTCGAGACGCTGCTGGTGGATCGCGCCATCGCCGAGCGTTTTCTGCCCGCGGCCGCGGCGCGGCTCGCCGACGCCGGCGTCGAGCTGCGCGGCTGCGCGCACACGCGCGCGCTGGTGCCCTCGGCCCGGCCCGCGACGGACGCCGACTGGGACGCGGAATATCTCGACCTCGTGCTGGCGATCCGCGTGGTCGAGGGGCTCGACGCGGCGATCGAGCACATCCGCGCTCACGGCACGGGATTGGCCGAAGCCATCGTCACAAACGATCTCGCGCGGGCGCGTCGCTTCGCGCGCGAGGTGGACGCCGCGGGCGTGCTCGTCAACGCGTCGCCGCGGCTGCTCGACGGCAATCAATTCGGGATGGGTGCCGAGATGGGGATTTCGACCTCCCGCGTGCACGCGCGCGGGCCGGTGGGCGTGCGCGAGCTGACGACGACGAAGTTCGTGGTGCAGGGCGACGGTCAGGTGCGGGACTAGCGGAGTGCCGCGTACCGCGGTCTTCGGCGGCTCCTTCAATCCCATCCATTATGGTCACCTGTTGCTGGCCGACGATCTGCTCGAGATCCTGAGTCTCGATCGCGTGCTGTTCGTTCCCGCCAAGCATCCTCCCCACAAGGATCCGACGCGTCTGGCGCCGCCCGAGGAGCGGCTGGCGATGGTCGGCCTCGCCACGCAGGGCCATCGCGGCTTCGAGGTCTCCGACATCGAGCTCACCCGGCCGGGCCCGTCATTCACGGTGGACACGCTGGCAGCGCTTACGCGGCCGGGTCAGACGCTGTTTCTCATCGTCGGCTCGGAAACGTTCCTCGACCTGCTCTCGTGGCGCGAGCCGCGGCGCGTGGCGCAGCTGGCGCGCCTGGTGATCGTGCCGCGCGTGGGCAGCCCGTTCGACACCGAGAGCGACGCCGCACAAAAAGTGCTGCGCGAGATCGGCGTCGAGGGCGGCTTCTCGACCGTCGACGCCGGCCGCGTGCCGGAGCGCGGCGTCATCGTCTCGCGCGCGGCCTCGATGCCGATCTCCGCGTCGGAGCTGCGGCGGCGCGTGCGCGAGGGCCGCTCGCTGGCGTTCCGGCTGCCGCCCGCGGTCGCGGACTACATCCGATCGCGCGGCCTCTATCGGGAGGCGCCGGCCTGATGGCGGGCTCGTCCGCCGAGCGCAAGGTCCGACGCGCCGCCCGGGCCGCTCTCGACAAGAAGGCCATCGATCTCACCGTGCTCGACGTGCAGCACGTCTCGAGCGTCACCGATTACTTCCTCGTCTGCAGCGGGCGCTCGGCGCCGCACGTGAGGACCATTGCCGACGCGATCCGTGACGAGCTCAAGACCGACGGCGTGCGTCCGCTGCACGCCGAGGGGCAGGCGGAGAGCGGCTGGGTCCTGCTCGACTACGGCGACGTGCTCATGCACGTGTTCCTGGAGGACACCCGCGCATACTACGCGCTCGAGCGCCTGTGGGGCGACGCACCGTTGCTGTCCATGTCGTCGGCCGAAGACGGCGCGTGACGCCGTCGCGACGCTCAGCCGGTGCGCGTCGTGAATTGCCCGCCCGACGCCGACGGTGACCGAACACCTTCGCCTTTGGCGACGGCGCCGTCTATCTGCGTGGACGGTGGACAAAAGTGGATAACTGTGGACGAACAAAAGCGATCGCGTCTTGCGCCGCGCCGGGCGCGCGTGCTAGCGTACGATAATTCGTGGCCGCGCGCGGACGTCTGAAGTGTGCGGCGTCGTTCCGATGGAGGCTTCGATGAGGAAAGATCGACTGGCGCAGTTCAGGAAGCGCCTGATCGAGAAGCACCGGCAGCTCGCCGACGAAGTCGGCCGCACGGCGCTGTACGTTAAGGACCAGGAAGATGACTCCATCAAGGATCTCGGCGATCAGGCCAACACCGCCTATACGCGCGAGTTCTTTTTCGAGCTCGGCAACGGCGACCGCCGGATCCTCCGCGACGTCGTGTCGGCGCTGCAGAAGATCGACGACGGCTCGTTCGGCAACTGCGAGCGCTGCGGCGAGGCCATCGGTGACAAGCGTCTCGAGGCGTTGCCCTTCGCCCGCCACTGCATCGATTGTCAGCGTGTGATCGAACAGGAGGAGCGGATGGCGGCCGGCTAGCCGCGCGCTTCGCCCGACCGTTGCCGCCCGTCTGATGCCGCTGCTACCCACCTCCGCCTCCCTCGGCTCCCTCGTCGCCGTCGGCCGTCGCGCCTTGCGTCTGCTGGGACTCGAGCGCGCGCCCGCGAGCGGCGAGAACGATCCGCAGGCCGCCGATGCGATGCGCCGCGCGGAGACCGCGCGCGCGGCCGGTCATCTCGACGAGGCACGCACGCTGTTTCGTTACGTCGTCCAGCGCTGGCCCGGGCACGTCGGGGCGCTGCATGCGCTGCGCGATCTCGCGGTGGAGACGCGCGCGTGGGACGAGGCGATCGCGATCCAGGAGAGCATCCTCGCGCTCGCGCCGTCGCGCGAGCGTCACGCCGAGGCGGAGTGGCTCGCCGCCGGCTACTACGAGCTGGGTCGGCTCGAGCTCGCGCGCGGCGAGGCGACCGCCGCCGCCGGGCACTTCCGCGCGGCGCTCCGGGCGGACCGCGACTTCGTGCCCGCGTCGGTCGCCCTCGGCGATGCGCTGGAGGCCGCGGGCGATCCGCGCGAAGGCGTGCGCGCCTGGGAGCGCGCCGCCGAGACGCACCCGGTGTTGCCGTTGCTGGCGCGCCTCGAGCGCGCGTATCGCGAGCAGGACCGGCCGAGCCGGATGATCGGGCTCTACCGCGCGGCGACCGAGCGCGCGCCCGACGACCTGGCGCTCGCGGCCGCGCTCGGTCGCGTGTACTTCGAGCTGGAGATGCTCGACGAGGCGGCGGACCAGTTCGAGAAGATCGAGGTGCGCGCGCCGGATTTGCCGACGGTTCACGCCTTCCTCGGCGCGATCTTCGAGCGCCGCGGCGACGCGCGCGAGGCGTTCGACGAGTATCGACGCGCGCTGCGCCTGGCGCACGGTTTCGACTGGCCGCACCGCTGCACCGCGTGCGGCGCCGTCACCCCGCGCTGGCAGGACCGCTGCGGCGCCTGCCGGCGCTGGAACACGCTGCGTCCCGCATCCTCCCGCTGAGCGGCGCCGTGAACCGCCTTGCGCGTTCGACGACCGCCACGGGTTCCCCGGGGCGCTCGGAGCGCTGGGGGGTTTGGGGGCCATTTCGGGGCCCCCCAAGTTAATGGCCCGCGGATGGGCGGTCGCCGCGCTCGATCTCGTCTTCCCCGCGCGCTGTCCGGTGTGCCACGCGACGCTCGGCGCGGGCCGCCGCGATCCGCTCTGCGGAGCATGCTGGACCGCGATCGTCCGGATCGAGCCGCCATTCTGCGCGCGCTGTGGCCTGGCTCTATGGTTATTGGGGGGCCCCGAAATGGCCCCCCAAACCCCCCAACGCTCGGCGCGCCCCGGGGAACCCGTAGCGCTCCTCGATCCCGGCCCACGCTCGGCGGCGCGCCCCGGGGAACCC
>QHSO01000046.1:4295-27710 GCA_003220475.1 Candidatus Rokuibacteriota bacterium
GTGCGCGGCGCGTTCGTCGCTTCCACATCTGCCGCCGGCATCGACATCGTGCTCGTGGACGACGTGCTGACCACCGGCGCGACGGCGTCCGAGTGCGCCCGTGCCCTGCGCGCCGCGGGCGCGCGATCCGTCGGCGTGCTCACAGTTGCCCGTGTATCGTAAGCGGCCGTATAATTTGCCCCGATCGTAGGGACCCCGTAATGTTCGCCCCACAAGGAGCTCTTCCATGAGTATTCGAGTCGGCGTCAACGGCTTCGGCCGCATCGGACGCGTGTTCTTCCGCACCGCGCTCGAGGCCAGTGGCGATATCGAGGTGGTCGGCGTCAACGACCTCGCGGACGCGAAGACCCTGGCCCATCTGCTCAAGCACGACTCGGTGCACGGCGGCCTGAAGGCCGAGGTCACCGCGAAGGGCGAGGCGATCTTCGTCAATGGCCGGGAGATCCGCGTGTGCGCGATCAAGGACCCCGCGGCGCTGCCCTGGAGGGAGCTGCGTGTGGACGTGGTCGTCGAGTCCACCGGAATCTTCCGCGACACCGCCACCGCCAGCAAGCACATCGCGGCCGGCGCCAAGAAGGTCATCATCACGGCGCCCGCCAAAGATCCCGACGTCACCGTCGTGCTCGGGGTCAACGAGAAGGCCTACGATCCCGCGAAGCATCGGATCATCTCGAACGCATCGTGCACGACCAACTGTCTGGCCACCACGGCCAAGGTTCTCGACGACAAGTTCGGCATCAAGCGCGGCTTCATGACCACCGTGCACTCGTACACCAACGACCAGCCGATCCACGACTTCCCGCACAAGGACCTGCGCCGCGCGCGCGCCGGCGCCGTCAGCATGATCCCGACCACGACCGGCGCCGCCACCGCCGTCGGCCTCGTGCTGCCCAAGCTCAAGGGCAAGCTCGACGGCATCGCCATCCGCGTGCCGACGGCCAACGTGTCGGTGGTCGACCTCGTGGCCGAGCTGGACAAGACCGCGACGCCGCAGGCCGTCAACGACGCGTTCCGCGAGGCCGCCGCGGGGCCGCTGCGCGGCATTCTCGACGCGACCGATGAGGAGCTCGTGTCCGCAGACTTCAACGGCAACCCGCACTCGTCGATCGTCGACCTGCCGTCCACGGCGTTCGTCGACGGCAACCTCATCAAGGTGCTCGCCTGGTACGACAACGAGTGGGGCTACTCCTCGCGGGTGCGCGACCTGATCAAGTTCATCGGCAAGACGCTCTGACCTTGTCGAAGCTGACGATCGAGCAGCTGCCGCTGGCGGGCAAACGGGTGTTCGTCCGCGCCGACCTCAACGCGCCCCTCGGCGGGGGAACCGTCGCCGACGACACCCGGCTGCGCGCGGTGATTCCCACGCTCCGGCTGGCTCTCGATCGCGGCGCCGCCGTCGTGCTCGCCTCGCATCTCGGTCGTCCCAAGGGCGGGCCCGACCCGAAGCTGTCGCTCGAGCCCGTGGCCGAACGGCTGGGCGAGCTGCTCGCGCGTCCGGTCCCGCTGGCGCCCGACTGCGTCGGCGAGGCCACGCGCGCGCAAGCGCAGGCGGTCAAAGCCGGCGAGCTGCTGTTGCTCGAAAATCTCCGCTTCCATCCCGAGGAAGAGAAGAACGACGACGGCTTCGCGCGCCAGCTCGCCGAGCTGGCCGACTGTTACGTCAACGACGCGTTCGCCGCCGCGCATCGCGCGCACGCGTCGATCGAGGCCATCACGCACCACCTGCAGCCGGCCGCGGCGGGGCTGCTCATGCAGCAGGAGCTGTCCGCGCTCGGCCGCATCCTCGAGGCGCCCGAGCGGCCACTGGTGGCCGTGCTCGGTGGCGCCAAGGTGTCCGACAAGGTAACGCTGGTCGAGCACCTGGTCGGCAAGGTCGATGCGCTGGTGATCGGTGGCGGCATGGCGTTCACGTTCCTGCGCGCGCTCGGCCACGCGGTCGGGCGCTCGCTGGTGGAGCCGGACCGCATCGAGACGGCCCGCTCGGCGCTGGAGCAGGCGCGGCGCCGCGGCGTGCAGCTCGCGCTGCCGGTGGATGCCGTCGTCGCCGACGGGCTCGACAGCCCGTCGGGCCGGGCGGTGGGCATTCGCCAGATTCCGGATGACCAGATGGGTCTCGACATCGGGCCGCGTACGATTGAGCAATTCACCGCCGTACTGGCCAAGGCGAAGACGATCGTCTGGAACGGACCGATGGGTGTCTTCGAGAAGCCGCCCTTCGCCGTGGGCACGGTGGCCGTCGCGCGCGCGGTGGCGGGGGCGGCGGCCTTCAGCGTCATCGGCGGTGGCGATACGATCGCCGCCGTCAACGCCGCCGGGGTCAGCGACAAGATCGGCTACATCTCGACCGCCGGCGGCGCCTTCCTCGAATTCCTCGAGGGACGAACGCTCCCCGGCGTGGCCGCTCTCACGGAGGCCGCGTGATGCGCACGCCTCTCGTCATCGGCAACTGGAAGATGTTCGGCACGCTCGCGGAGGCGCGCCCGCTCGCCAGCGGCGTGCGCGACGGGCTCAAGCGCTTCAAGGGCGTGGACGTGGTCATGTGTCCGCCCTTCACCGCGCTCGCGGCCGTCGGCGAGATCGTGCAGGGCACGGCCATCGGTCTCGGCGCACAGAACTGCCACTGGGAGGCCTCGGGCGCGCACACCGGAGAGATCGCACCGCCGATGCTCGTCGAGCTGGGCTGTCGCGTCGTCCTCATCGGCCATTCGGAGCGGCGGCGCGAGATGGGAGAGACCGACGAGCTGGTCAACAAGAAGATCGTCGGTGCGCTCGCGCACGGTCTCGTTCCTGTCCTCTGTGTGGGCGAGACGGCCGAGGAGCGGCGGCAGGGCCTGACGTTCACGACGGTGGAGGGCCAGCTGCGCGCGGGCCTGGCGGGCCTGGATACCGCCGCGGTCGCGCGTCTCGTCGTCGCGTACGAACCGGTCTGGGCCATCGGGACCGGCGTCAACGCGACGCCGCAGCAGGCGGCGGAGGTGCACGGCTACGTGCGCGGACTCGTCTCCGAGCTGGCCTCCAAGGAAGTCGCGCAAGGCCTCCGCGTGCTGTATGGCGGCAGCGTGAAGGCGGACAATGTGGACGCGCTGCTCGCCGAGGGCGAGATCGACGGCGCGCTCGTCGGCGGCGCGAGCCTCAACGCGCAGGGATTCGTCTCGATCGTGAAGAAGGCGGCGCGCGGCGCCGCGACCCGGGGAGAGTAGATGATCATCGCGCTGACGATCGTGCACGTGCTCATGTGCTTCGCCATCATCGCCATCGTGCTGCTGCAGGCCGGCAAGGGCGCCGACATCGGCTCGGCCTTCGGCGGCGCGGGCAGCCAGGCCGTGTTCGGCTCCATGGGGACGCCGACGGTGCTGGGCAAGATCACCGGGGTCATCGCGATCATCTTCACGCTGACCTCGTTCTCGCTCGCGATTCTCGGCGGCGAGCGCACGTCGTCCGTCGTGCGCGAAGCCCCGCCGGTGTCGGCCCCGGCTTCCGAGCCGGCCACGCCGTCGGCGCCGGTGCCTGCTCCCACCACTCCGCCGGCGTCGAAGTAGCGCCGAGGGTTCGGCGTGCGCTGGCGCGTTCCGCGGCGGGCGGTGGCGGCGGTCGCGCTGTGCGCGATGGCGGCCACGGGCTGCTCCCACGGCGCGGATAGCGCGATGGACAGCGTGGTCCCGTCCGCCAGCGCCGCGCCGGCCTACGGCGACACGTTCATCGACTCGCTGCTCGGCAACATCTCGAGCCTCATCCCGACGATCACCAGCGACAACGCCTCACACGAGGTCGGCTCGCAGATCTATTCGGGCCTCGTGACCTTCGACAAGGATCTCAAACCCGTCGGCGATCTCGCGGAGTCGTGGGAGTTCAGCAAGGATTGCCGTGACCTCACCTTCCGGCTACGGCCCGGCGTGAAATGGCATGACGGCCAGCCGTTCACGGCCGACGACGTCGTGTTCACCTGGCAGACGATCATCGACCCGCGGGTGCCGAGCCCGTACAAGTCCGAGTACGGCCTGGTGGAGAGCGTCCGCGCCGACGGCCCCGACGTCGTCCGCGTGCACTACAGCCAACCGTTCGCCAAGGCGCTGACGAACTGGGCGACCGCGATGTTGCCCAAGCACCTGCTCGAGCGGTACGTGCGCGAGGGCCGCATCCGCGAGGCGCCGCAGAACTGGTCCGCCCCCGTCGGCACCGGGCCGTATCGCTTCAAGGAGCTGCGCTCGGGCGAAAAGGTCGTGCTCGTCTCGAATCCCGATTACTGGGAGGGCCGGCCGTACATCTCGCGCATCGTGTACCGCATCATCCCCAGCCAGGCCACGACCTTCCTCGAGCTCAAGGCCAAGGGCGTCGATGCGATGCTGCTGACGGCGCTGCAGTACCAGCGACAGACCAGCTACCCGGCGTTCCGGCAGGCCTACCAGCGGTTTCGCCACCCGGGCAACGCGTACACCTACGTGGGCTTCAACCTGAAGGACCCGCGTTTCGCCGACCGTCGCGTGCGGCAGGCCTTCGCCTACGCGATCGACAAGCGCCAGGTCATGGAGGGCGTGCGCCTCGGCCTTGCGCGCGAAGCGACCGGGCCCTACAAGCCGGGCACGTGGGTCTATACCGACAAGGTGAAGACGTACCCGTACGACATGGACAAGGCCCGGCGCCTGCTGGCGGAAGCGGGCTGGACGCGCAACAGCGACGGCCTGCTCGTGAAGGACGGCCGCCCGTTTTCATTCGAGGTGCTCACCAACCAGGGCAACGACGAGCGCAAGAAGATCGCCGAGATCGTGCAGGCGCAGCTGCGCGAGCTGGGCGTGACCGTGGAAATCCGGCCGCTCGAGTGGGCGGCGCTGTTGAAGGAGTACATCAAGAAGCGGAAGTTCGAGGCGATCGTGCTGGGCTGGGGCATCGGCATCGATCCCGACCAGTACGTCGTCTGGCACTCGTCGCAGACGGGCCCCGATCAGCTGAACCATATCTCCTACGCCAATCCCGAGGTCGATCGCCTCCTCGAGGCCGGCCGCACGAGCTGCGTGCAGTCCGAGCGCGTGAAGTCCTACCACCAGCTCCAGGAGGTCCTGGCCGACGACCTGCCGCTCGTCTTCCTCTATTTCGCCGACGCGCTGCCGGTGGTGGCTTCGCGCATCCACGGCGTCGATCCTGGCCCGAACGGGGTTCGCTGGCAGTCGTTCAAGTGGTTCGTGCCGCGCCCGCTCCAACGCTACACGGCGGGCTGAGCGCTGCTCGGTTACGCGCTCCGCCGCCTGGTGTTCGCGATTCCGCTGCTGCTCGGCATCACGTTCATCTCGTTCATGGTGATCCATCTCGCGCCGGGCGATCCGGTGGAGATCATCAGCGGCGAGGGCATCCCCATCGACCTGAAGCCCCTCCAGGACTTCTACAAGCTGTACGGGCTCGACCAGCCGCTGCACGTGCAGTACTGGAACTGGCTCAAGCGCATCGTGCGTCTCGACTTCGGCCAGTCGTTCGCGCCGCACGGCCGGCCGGTGATCCACATGATCCGCGAGCGGCTGCCCGTCACGCTCGCCCTCAACGTGATCGAGATGCTGATCATGGTGGCGCTGTCAGTTCCCGTCGGCGTGACGTCCGCCACCCGCCAGTACTCGACCTTCGACAAATCGACGACGGTGTTCGTCTTCGTCGGCTTCGCCACGCCGGATTTCTGGCTGGCCGTCATGCTGCAGATTCTGTTGGGCGTGCACCTCGGGTGGCTGCCGATCTCGGGCCTGCGGCTGCCCGTGTGGGAGTACCTGCCGTTCTGGCAGCAGCAGTGGGACTTCCTGAGTCATCTGATCCTGCCGATCACGGTGGCGACCTTCGGCGGCCTCGCCGGCTACTCGCGCTACATGCGGCAGTCCATGCTCGAGGTCATCCGTCAGGACTACGTGCAGTCCGCGCGCGCCAAGGGCCTGCCGGAGTCCGTGGTCATCGGCAAGCACGCCCTGCGCAACGCGATGCTGCCGATCGTCACTGTGCTCGGACTGTCGGTGCCCGGGCTGATCGGCGGCAGCGTGATCATCGAGACGATCTTCGCCCTGCCCGGGATGGGGCAGCTGATGGTGCAGGCGGTCTTCGAGCGCGATTACCCCGTCATCATGGGCAACCTCGTCATCGTCGCGAGCCTCACGCTATTCGCCAACCTCGTGGCCGATCTCTCGTACGGCCTGATCGACCCGCGCATCCGCGTGGGCCGCCGCGGTCGCGCGTGAACGCGTTCTGGCGCGCGCTGTCGAAGAACCGCCTGGCCCTCGGCGGCGGCGCGGTGGTGCTCACGCTCGCGGTGATGGCCGTGGCCGCGCCGCTGGTGGCGCCGCACGACCCTCACAAGCCGGACACCAAGCGCATTCTCGAAGCGCCGTCGTCGCGCCACTGGCTCGGCACCGACCAGGTCGGGCGTGACGTGCTCTCGCGCATGCTGTACGGCGCGCGCGTCTCGCTGGCCGTTGGCTTCGTCTCCGTCGGCATCGCGACGGCCATCGGGATCGCGCTCGGCTCCGCCGCGGGCTATCACGGCGGGACCGTCGACGCCGCGGTGATGCGTCTGGTCGACCTCATGCTCGTCTTCCCGCGCTTCTTCCTGCTGCTCGCCGTCCTCGCGTTCCTGACACCCTCCATCTGGACGATCATGAGCGTCATCGGACTCACGGGGTGGATGGGCGTGGCGCGACTGGTGCGCGCCGAATTTCTGGCGCTCAAGGAGCGCGAGTTCGTGATCTGGTCGCAGTCGGTCGGCGCCAGCGCGGTGCGGATCATCTGGCGGCACATCTTGCCCAACGCCATGGCCCCGGTCCTCGTCGCGATGACGCTCGGCATTCCGGCCGCGATCCTCACCGAATCGGGCCTATCCTTCCTCGGCCTCGGCGTGCGACCGCCGCACGCGACGTGGGGCAACATCCTCAACGACGGCAAGGAAGTCATCGAGCTCGCCTGGTGGTTGTCCGTCTATCCCGGTGTCGCCATCCTGCTCACCGTGCTGTCCTACAACCTGCTCGGCGAAGGCATTCGCGACGCGCTCGATCCGCGGCTGCGGCAGAGCGTCGGACGGTTTGGCGGACGTGGACGTTGACGGTATACTGCGCCACTGTTCGCGGGCCGAAGTGGCGGAACTGGCAGACGCGCACGTTTGAGGGGCGTGTGGGGCAACCCGTGGGGGTTCGAGTCCCCCCTTCGGCACCAATGTAAATGGGGGGCTCCGAGCGCCCCCCAAGCCCCCCACTCGTTCGGAAGCGGCTCGGCGAAGCCGTGCCGCTCCTCTGTCTCTCGCGCCGTGCCGCTCCTCTATCTCGCACAGCACCGCTATCTCGCACACCACCGTGACAACGCACGCCGTGCGCTTGCCAGCTTGACCGCGGTCGGTGGAACGGAAATGTTCGGTCGCCCGGTCAGGGACACGGTATTTGTATCGCAACACGATATGTTCGTGGCCCGATATATGACCTCCCAGACCGGGCACGATCTTCGCTACCTTCTCGCCTGAGGGCTTCACGCCGGACAAGAGGGCACGTGCAGCCCGCGATGGCCGATCGCCAGGCGATGGGCCTGGGTGTACGACAACCAGCGCGATCCGCGCGAGATCGCGTTCGCCCGAGGCGTCTATGAGATCCGAGGCGGGTATCGCCTTGCCGATGACGCTGGCATTCACCTCGACCGAGCCGGTCATTGCCGCCAACCACATGGCCAACGCGCAGGCGCGGGCCATCGCCGAATCAGGCGTCGAGCGCACGCTGTGGGCGCTGACGAAAGGTGAGACGGACCCGGCCGCGAACGGGGCGCTGATCGACCCGCTGCCGGCTCCCGTGCCGGCGCCGTACGACGGCTCGCAGCTGGTGAACCTGGGTGTCGGGGAGTTCAAGGTCACCGTGACCAACGGGCCGGCGGTGAACGAGCGCACGATCGAGGCGGTCGGCTACGTGCCGAACGCCGCCTACCCGATCGCGATCAAAAAGCTCGAGACGCCATTCGGGTTGGCGGCTCGGCCTCGATCAGCGCCGCGGACACCGGAAGCAACTACTGCAACGGTGTCACGCCATCCGCCGCGACGTACTCGGCGGGGACGGTGGCAACGAACGGCCATCCGGCCATCACCGGTCCATCGGGCGGGTCGGCGATGATGACCGGCGTCCCGCAGTCGAACTTCACCGATTTCCTCTTCAGCGATGCCGACATGGTCATGCTGAAGGCGCTGGCGAAGGCGAACGGAACGTACTACCAGGGCAATCAGGCGTGGACGTCGCCGCCGCCCAACGGCATCATCTTCGTCGACACGCCGTCCGGCAACCTGCCGTCGTCGATATCCATGGCAACTGGAGCCAGGGCTGGAACGGGTGGCTCGTCGTCGCGCGCACCATTGCGATCAGCGGCAACACGACGCTGAACGGGCTGATCTACGCCCAGAACGACGTCGACCTGCACGGTGCGGGTGGCGGCAGCATCACGGGCGCGGTGATCTCGACCAATCGCATCGACTCGCAGTCCACCAACGTCGACACGGAAGACGTCGGCAACGCGCCGATCTCGTACAACTGCAGGCGCGTCCGCGATGGCGGTGGCTTCATCCCCCAGGGCTGGTTCGTCAAGCCCGGAACGTACCGCGACGTCGACGGGACGACATGAGCCGTGACGAGCGGCCCGGTCTCCGGGCCGCTCGTCTGAAGCGATCCAGGCTCGATGCGCGGAGTTAGGGTCTCGTAGGGGTCGGTTACTGCCGTACGCACCGCCCGTCGACGTAGATCTCTCCGGTCGCGCAGAACACCCTCCCGGGCAGCGCGTTCGGGCCCGTGCTCGGAGCGCCGATCGCCGGGCTCGCGCTCGGGCTACCGCCCATGCTGCTGGACGGGCTGCCGCTATCCGAGCCTGCGGACGGGGCGCCGGCCGGCGCGCCCGCCGCGGCGCCGCTCGGAGACCCTGCGCCAGCCGGCGCACCGGCCCCCCCGCTCGGCGCACCCGCGCCGCCGCCGGAGCTGCCAGTGCCCCACGCCTCCGCCAGTGTCGCGGTGATGGGCGCCAGCAGCAGCGTGAGCATGAGCAGGAACGACAAAACAGCCATAAACTTTTTCATTTGAGCCCCTCCTGGGCGAACGTCAACATTGATGGCTCAGCGGGAGCAACGCAGATGCCAGCGTGGGCGAGGCGCGTGCCGCGCGTTCGTGCGACGGCTAAAGCGGCGTGGCATAATGATTCGGTTTTGAGAATGCGCGTGGAGCTTCCCGTCGTCGAGATCCGCGAACGCAAGCCGCCGTGGCTGAAGGTACGCGCCCCCGGCGGACCCAATTATCTGCGGCTCAAGCGCCTGATGCGCGACGCCAACCTGCACTCGGTGTGTGAAGAAGCGCACTGTCCGAACATCGGCGAGTGCTGGGAAGACGCGACGGCGACGTTCATGATCCTCGGCGACGTGTGCACGCGGAACTGCGGCTACTGCGCGATCGCCCACGGCCGTCCGACCTGGGAGGATCGCGAGGAGCCCGAGCGGGTCGCGCGCGCCGTGCGCGATCTCGGCCTCGAGTACGTCGTGATCACCTCGGTCAACCGCGACGACCTCGCCGACGGCGGCGCCGCGCACTGGGCCGCCACGGTGCGCGCCGTGCGACACCACGCCCCGCGCTGCCGCGTCGAGGTGCTCATTCCGGACTTTCAGGGCGATGCCGCCGCGCTCGCGACCGTGATCGACGCCCGGCCCGACATCCTCAATCACAACACCGAGACCGTGCCGCGGCTCTATCGCGTGGCGCGCCACGGCGGCCGGTACGAGCGCACGCTCGAGCTGTTCCGCCGCGCGCGCACCACGGCGCCGGCCTTGCCGACCAAGTCGGGGATCATCCTCGGTCTCGGCGAAGAGCGCGCCGAGCTGCTCGCGACGATGCGCGACCTCGTCGACGTCGGCGTGTCGATCCTCACGCTCGGCCAGTACCTGCGGCCCTCGGCCCAACACCTGCCGGTGGCGCGCTACTACCGCCCCGAACAATTCGCCGAGCTGGCCGAGGCGGGCCGCGCCCTCGGCTTCACCCACGTCGAGTCCGGCCCCCTCGTACGCAGCTCATATCACGCGAAAAAGCAGGCTGACAGCGCCGGAACGAATGCAACGGAAGTCGGCGGAGCGGAGCCACGCGCATCGAAAACAGGCCACCCGCGGTCCGAACCGACCACCGACCTCCTATAAATGGAATACCTCCCGATCGTCTTGACCTTCGCCTTCGCCGCGGGCGTCGCCGGCGCGTTGCTCGGCATTCCCGCGCTCATCGCGCCGCGCCGGCTCACGCCGGTGAAGCTGGCGCCGTTCGAGTGCGGGAAGGATCCGATCGGCGTGAGCGAGGGGCGCTTCCCGATCAAATTCTCGACGGTCGCGATCCTGTTCATCCTGTTCGACATCGAGCTGTTCTTCCTGTGGCTGTGGGCGATGCTGTTCCGACGACTCGGCTGGTTCGGCTTCGTCGAGATGCTCGTCTTCCTCGCGATCCTGATGCTCGGCTACGTGTACGTCTGGCGTAAGGGGGGATTGGAGTGGGAGTAGGCAGCTTCTTCACGTCGCGGCTGGACGAGGCGATCGGCTGGGCGCGCAAGTACTCCATCTTCCAGTACCCGTTCGTGACCGCGTGCTGCGGCATGGAGTACATGGCGACGGCGTGCTCGCATTATGATGTCGATCGCTTCGGCGCCGGCCTTCCTCGCTTTTCTCCTCGTCAAGCGGATGTGCTCTTCGTTGTCGGCACGATCTCGCACAAGATGGCGCCCGTCCTCAAGCGCATCTACGAGCAGATGACGGAGCCGAAGTGGGTGGTCGCCTTCGGCGTCTGCACGTGCACCGGCGGCTTCTATGACAACTACGCGACCGTGCAAGGCATCGACACGATCATTCCCGTCGACGTGTACATCCCGGGCTGCCCGCCCCGCCCCGAGTCGGTCATCGACGGGCTCATGAAGCTCCAGGACAAGATCGCGGTCGGGGCCCAGAGGTACTGAGCTCGTGAACGGCGCGGCGATTCTCGAGCGGCTTCGCGCGCGCCTGGGCGCGTCCGTCGTCGAGACGCACGACCAGCACGGCGATCACACCGCGGTCATCGAGCGCACCGCGCTGCCCGCCGCGCTCGGCCTCTGCCGCGACGACAGCGACCTCGGCTTCGACGTGCTGATGGACCTCACCGCCGTCGACTATCAGAAGTATCCCGGCCGCGAGGACGGGCCGCGCTTCGAGGTCGTCTATCACCTGTACTCGCTGCGCTGGAATCACCGCGTGCGCATCAAGGCGCGCGTGGACGAGGACGACGCGGTCGTGCCGACGGCGGTCCCGCTGTGGCCGATCGCCGACTGGCTCGAGCGCGAAGTGTGGGACATGTTCGGCGTGCGCTTCGAGGGCCACCCCGACCTGCGGCGCCTCTTGATGTACGAGGAGTTCGTCGGTCACCCGCTGCGCAAGGATTATCCGATCAACCGGCGCCAGCCGCTGATCGGCCCGCAGATCTGAGCATGGCCGAGACCACGCGCCGCGAGATCATGCTGGGCGAGGGGAGCGGCACGGGCACGGGCCAGAACCTGACCGTCGGCCTGGGGCCCGCGCATCCCGCCATGCACGGCATCATCCGCATCGTGGCCGAGCTCGATGGCGAGATCATCCGCGAGGCCGACGTCGAGATCGGCTACCTGCATCGCGCGTTCGAAAAGGATTGCGAGGTCGGCGGCTGGAACAACGCGATTCCCTACACCGACCGGCTCAACTACGTCTCGCCGCTCATCAACAACTTCGCGTACGCCAACGCCGTCGAAAAGCTCCTCGGCATCGACGTCACCGAGCGCTGCAAGTACATCCGCACGATCATGTCGGAGATCTCGCGCGTGTGCGATCACCTCACGTGCATCGGCGCCTCGGCCATGGAGCTGGGCGCGTTCACCGTCTTCCTCTATATGATCAAGGCGCGCGAGTTCCTCTGGGAGCTGGTCGAAGACGTCACGGGCGCGCGGCTCACCATCTCGTACGGCCGCGTGGGTGGTGTGCGGGCCGACCTGCCGGAGGGATTCGAGGCGAAGGTCCGGGCCGCGTTCAAGCAGACGCGCGAGGTGCTGGACGAGGTCCACCGCCTGCTCACCGGCAATCGCATCTTCATGGACCGCATGGTCGGTGTCGGCGCGCTCTCGCGGGAGGACACGATCGCCTATGCGATCACCGGGCCGCTGCTGCGCGCGGTCGGCGTGGGTTACGACGTGCGTCGCGCCTCGCCGCACTGGGCGTACGACCGCGTGGAGTTCGAGATCCCGACCCAGAAAGACGGCGACAACTATTCGCGCTACCTCGTGCGCATGGCCGAGATGGAGCAGTCCATGCGCATCGCCGAGCAGGCGCTGGCGGCGATTCCCGGCGGCCCGATCAACGTGGACTTCGAAGGTCGCCCGATCGACCCCGCCGCCTACGTCGATCAGGGCAAGCAGGGCAAAACCGAGGGGCTGCTGCTCGTGCCGATCACGCTGTCGCCGAATCTCGAGGGCCAGAACCGCAAGGCGCTCGAGCGCGTCACCGCGCACGACAAGCGCGTCGTCTTGCCGCCCAAGGAGACCGCGTACGGCTCCATCGAAGGCCTGATGAACCACTTCATGCTGATCATGGAGGGCTACGGGATTCGTCCGCCGCAGGGCGAGGCGTACTTCGCCTCCGAAGGCGCCAACGGCGAGCTCGGATTCTACGTGGTCTCCGACGGCGGCGACCGGCCCTATCGCGTGCGCTGCCGTCCGCCGTGCCTGCCGCCGATGGCCGCGCTGCACCGGATGATCAAGGATGAGATGATCGCCGACCTCGTTCCCACGTTCGGCTCCGTGAACATGATCGGGGGCGAGCTCGACCGATGAGCAACGGAGCCCCGCCCACCTCGAGCAGGCCACCCACGGAGCGAGCCGGTCTCGCGGCCCCCGCGACAATAAAATTTTCGCCCGAGCAGCTCGCCGAGGTTCGCCGCCTGCAGGGCCTCTACCCCGACGCGCGCGGCGCACTGCTGCCCGTGCTGCACATGGCGCAGGACACCTTTGGGTATCTGTCGCTCGAGGCGGAAGCGTACGTGGCCGGGCTGTTCGGACTCTCGCCCGCCCACGTCCACGAGGTCGTCACGTTCTACACGCTGTACTTTCAGCAACCCAAGGGCCGTCACGTCGTCGGGGTCTGCCACAACCTGTCCTGCCACCTCGCGGGCGCGCAGGACATCCTGCGCCACTTCGAGGCGCGCCTGGGCATCGCGCGGGGCGAGACCACCGACGACGGGCGCGTGACGCTGCAGGCCGTCGAATGCCTCTGCGCCTGCGAGGCCGCGCCCATGGCGCAGGTGGACGACCGCTACGAGATGCAGCTCACGCCCGAGAAGATCGATCGCATCCTGGATGGGCTGCGCTGATGGCCGAGACGGTGCTCATGCGCAACTTCGGGCGCGCCGACTCCCACACGCTCGCGTCCTATCGCGGCGCTGGCGGCTACGCAGCGTGGGACAAGGCGCAGACGACGGAGCCGGCCGCGCTGGTGGACGAGGTCAAGAAGTCCAACCTGCGCGGGCTCGGCGGTGCGGGCTTTCCGACGGGGATGAAGTGGTCGTTCATTCCCAAGAGCCACACCGGCCCCGTCTATCTCGTCGTCAACGCCGACGAAGGCGAGCCCGGCACGTTCAAGGATCGCTACCTGCTCGAGCGCGACCCGCACGCGCTGGTCGAGGGCATGCTCATCACCGCGCGCGCGATCCGCTCGGCGCTCGGCTTCGTCTACATCCGAGGCGAGTACGTGCAGCCGTGGCGCCGCTTCAGCGCCGCGGTCAAGGAGGCGTACGACGCGGGCCTGCTGGGGCGCGGCTTCGACATCGTCGTGCATCGCGGCGCGGGCGCGTACATCTGCGGTGAAGAGACCGGCCTGCTGTCCTCGCTCGAGGGCAAGAAAGGCTGGCCCAAGATCAAGCCGCCGTTTCCCGCCATCAAGGGCGCGTTCGGGCAGCCCACGATCGTCAACAACGTCGAGACGCTGTGCTGCGTGCCGCCGATCATCGAGCGCGGGGCCGCGTGGTTCGCCGGTCTCGGCACCAAGACCCAGGGCGGCACGCGGATGTACTCGGTCTCCGGGCGAGTGAAGCAGCCGGGCGTGTACGAGGCGTCCGTGTCGATCACGCTGCGGCAGCTCATCGAGCGCGCCGGCGGCGTCAGCGGCACGGGGCGGCTCAAGGCCGTGGTGCCGGGCGGCGGCTCGGCAGCCATTCTCACCGCCGACGAGATCGACGTCGTGATGGACGTCGACGGCTGCCGCGGCGCCGGCACGATGATCGGCTCCGCCGGCGTGATCGTCATGGACGAGAGCGTGTCGATCCCGGAGGCGCTGCTCGTGCTGGCGCGGTTCTACGCCCACGAGTCGTGCGGCCAATGCACGCCGTGTCGCGAGTCCACCGGCTGGATCGAGAAGATGGTCCATCGCATCGTGGAAGGCCACGGCCGCAAGGACGACCTCGACACGATCCTCGACGTCGCCAAGCGCGGCGGCGGCACGACCATCTGCGCCTTCTACGACGGCGCCATCGGCCCCTACATCTCCTACGTCGAAAAATTCCGCGGGGAATTCGAAGCGCTATGCCGTTCGTGAGCCATGCCTAAGGTCACCATCGACGGGAAAGAGATCGAGGTCGAGGCCGGCGCGAACCTCATCGAGGCCGCGCGCCGGCTGGGCATCGAGATCCCGCACTATTGCTATCACCCGGGGCTCTCGATCGCCGGGCAGTGTCGCCTCTGTATGGTGGACATCGACAAAGCGCCGAGGCCGACCATCGCGTGCAACACGCTCGCCGCCGACGGCATGGTGGTCCACACCGAGACCGACCGCGTGAAGGAGACGCGGCGGTCGATCATGGAATTCCATCTCATCAACCATCCGCTCGACTGTCCCGTGTGCGACCAGGCCGGCGAGTGCTGGCTGCAGATCTACTACATGAAGCACGGGCTCTACGATCCGCGGATGACCGACGAGAAGGTCCACAAGCCGAAGGCGGTGCCGCTCGGGCCGCACGTGATGCTGGACGCCGAGCGCTGCATCCTCTGCTCGCGCTGCGTGCGCTTCTGCGACGAGATCACCGGCACCGGCGAGCTCGGCATCTTCAGCCGCGGCGACCGCTCGGAGATCGGCCTCTTCCCGGGTCAGGATCTCGAGAACAACTACTCGGGCAACGTCGTGGACATCTGTCCCGTGGGCGCGCTGACCGACCGGGACTTCCGCTTCCAGGTGCGCGTCTGGTATCTCGACACGACGAAGTCCATCTGTCCCGGGTGCGCGCGCGGCTGCAACATCGACGTCCACGTCAACCGCAAGCGCCCGCACCACGCGGGCGGCCGGCGCGTGGCGCGGCTGAAGCCGCGCTTCAACGACGCGGTCAACGCGTGGTGGATCTGCGACGTCGGCCGCTATGGCTTCGGCTCGGTGGACGACGAGAGCCGCATCCGCTTCGCGCGGCAGCGCGGTCAGGACCTCACGCGCGACGACGCGCTCGGGCTCGTGATCGCCGCGCTGCGCGACCACGCGCCCGACGAGATCGCCATCCTCGCCTCTGCCGACCTTGCCAACGAGGATCTCTTCGCGCTGCGGCGATTGGCCGAGCACCGAGGCATCCGCCAGGTCGCCTTCCGCGTGCCGCCCGCAACGCCCGCGGCCGACGACGACTTCCTGCTACGGGCCGACCGCCACCCGAATTCGCGCGGCGCCGAGATCATCGGCCTCGACGGCGACGCGGCGGCGATTCTCGCGCGCTGTCGGGCGGGCTCGATCAAGGTGCTCTGGGTCATCGGCCACGACATCACCGCCGCAGGCTGGCCTGCTCGGGACGTGGCCGACGCGCTCGAGCACGTGGGCAGCATCATCTATACCGGCACCAACGACAACGGGACGAGCGCCCTCGCGACGCTGGTGCTGCCGCTGGCCGCGTGGGTCGAGCGCGACGGGACGTTCACGAACTTCCTCGGTCGTGTCCAACGCTTCCGCGCGGCGGTGGAGCCGCTCGGCGACGCGCTCGCCGGTTGGGATCTGTTCGGCCGGGTTCTGGGCGCGCTCGGCGGGCCCGTCGCCGGCGGCCGCGCGGAGCTCTGGTTCCGCGAGCTGGCGCGCACCGTGCCCGCGTTCGACGGGCTCAGCTATCAGTCGATCGGCGACGGCGGCGCCATGCTGGCCGGTGCCGCCCCGACGACGGCGCCCGAGCCGCCGGCGCGCCGCGCGAACGCCGCGGCGAGCGTGGCCGAGGTGAGTCGGTGACGGCGACCCTGGCCGACTTCGGCATCGCGTTCGGGCGCGTGGCCTTCGTCATGATGTTCATCCTCAACCTCGGTGGCCTGCTCACCTGGGTCGAGCGCAAGCAGTCGGCGATCATGCAGGACCGCATCGGCGCCAACCGGGCTTCGATCTTCGGCCTGCGGATCATGGGGCTGTTCCATCCGCTCGCCGACGCGATCAAGATGCTGACGAAGGAAGACTTCCTGCCCGCGCGCGCCGACCGCTTCCTGTTCAAGCTCGCGCCGTTCGTCTCGGTCTTCTTCGGTCTGGTGGCGTTCGCGTCGATCCCCTTCGGCGACACACTGCGCGTGGGCGGCCGCACGATCCCGCTGCAGGCGGTGACGCTGAACGTCGGTATCCTCTATGTCTTCGCCATGCTCTCGCTCGGCGTGTACGGCGTGATGATGGCCGGCTGGGCCTCGGCCAACAACTACGCGCTGCTCGGCGGCCAGCGCGCCGCCGCCCTCATGATCTCGGCCGAGATCGCCATCGGCGCCTCGATCATGGGCGTGGTGATGTGGTACGGCTCGCTCAGCCTTCAAGACATCGTGCGCGCGCAGGGCAGCCTGCTCTTCGGCTGGATCCCGAAGTGGGGCATCCTCACGCAGCCGCTGGCCTTCATCCTGTTCCTCACCGCCGGCATCGCGGCCACCAAGCGCATTCCCTTCGACATGCCGGAGGGCGAGTCCGAGATCATCGGCTACTTCGTCGAGTACAGCGGCATGAAGTTCGGCATGTTCGCGATGGCGGATTTTCTCGAGACCGTCGTCATCGCCGGGCTCACGACCTCGCTCTTTCTCGGCGGCTGGCAGGTGCCCTATCTCTACGAGGCGGGCTTCCGCTTCCCGTGGGGCGGCACGCTCGGACTGCCGCACCTGCTGGTCGTGCTGCTGCAGGTGGGCGCGTTCTCGCTGAAGGTCGTCGTCATGATCTTTCTGATGATGCTGATCCGCTGGACGCTGCCGCGCTTCCGCTACGATCAGGCCATGCGTCTGGGTTGGCTCGGGCTGTTCCCGCTCGCCATCCTCAACATCGTGCTCACCGGCGCGGTGCTGCTGGCGTGGGGGAGCCACCCGTGAAGGCCGCGCAGCGCTTCTATCTCCGCGAGGTGATCTCCGGCCTGCTGCTGACGGGGCATCACTTCTTCGCCAACATGGGCAAGCACCTCGCGCACGCCTTCGGCCGCCGCGACGCGCGCGGCGCGGTCACCATCCAGTATCCCGAGGAGCGACGACCGCTCGCGCCGCGCCTGCGCTCGCTGCACCGGCTCGTGCGCCGCGAGGACGGCTCACCACGCTGCGTGGCGTGCATGATGTGCGAGACGGTGTGCCCGGCGCGCTGCATCTACATCGTCGCCGACGAGCACCCGAACCCGGACATCGAGAAGATGCCGGCGCGCTTCGACATCGACCTCGGCAAGTGCGTGTTCTGCGGCTTCTGCGTGGAGGCGTGCCCCGAGGATGCCATCCGCATGGATACCGGCATTCTCGAATTCTCGTCCTACAGCCGGCGCGGGATGATCTACACGAAGGAGATGCTGATGGCGCTCGAGCCGGCGGGACCGAACGGCGTGCCGCGCTCGCCCGTGCCCATTCCGGCCGACCGGGTCGTGTGATGGGCGTGGTCGCGTTCGTGGTCATCGCGGGCATCGCGGTGGGCTCGGCACTCGGCCTCGTGGCGAAGCGCAACCCGATCCACGCCGCGCTCTTCCTCGTCGTGAATCTCGGCGCCGTCGCCGTCCTCTATCTCACGCTCGGGGCCCAGTTCCTGGCCGTCGCGCAGGTGGCCGTGTACGCCGGCGCCATCATGGTGCTGTTCCTCTTCGCGATCTTCGTGCTGATCCCTGGCAAGGAAGAGACGGGGCCGGACCCGCGGCGCTCGTACCGTATCGTCGCGCTGCCCGTCGGCGCGGCGCTGCTCGCGCTACTCGCCGCGGTGGTGGTCGTGGGCACGCGCGGTGCCGGGTCGCCGGCGCCCGCACCGGACGGCGTGGAGTCCATCGCGCGGCTGCTGTTCACGGACTACCTGTTTCCGTTCGAGGTGACGTCGGTGCTGCTGCTCGCTGCGATGGTCGGCGTCATGCTGCTGGCCCGCCGGCGCGAGGGCTGAGAGCGGATGGCCCCCGACTCCTGGTACGTCGGGCTGTCGGCGGTGCTGTTTTCCATCGGCGTGGTCGGCGTGATCGTGCGACGCGACCCGCTGGTGATCTTCATGTCGATCGAGTTGATGCTCAACGCCGCGAACCTCGCGTTCGTCGCGTTCGGCCACCGGCTGGGCTCCGACGACGGCCAGGCAATCGTCTTCTTCGTGATGGCGGTGGCCGCCGCCGAGGTTGCGGTAGGACTGGCGATCATCGTCGCCATCTTCCGCCTGCGCCGCCGCCTCTCCGTGGACGACCTCAGCACGATGCGCGGGTAGCAGGGAGCCGGATATAGAGTAGGGGGCAGGGGGTAGGGGCATGGCCAAGACAATGACGCAGAAGGCGGCGCCGGGGCTCGGGCTGGACGCCGACCTCGCGCGCAAGCTACTGCGTGACATGATTCTGATCCGCCGCTTCGAGGAGAAGGCGGCGGAGGCGTATGCGCTCGGCAAGATCGGCGGATTCCTCCACCTCTCGATCGGTGAAGAGGCGGTGGCCGCCGGCGCCACCTCGGCGCTGCGTCCCGACGATTACGCGATCTCGACCTACCGCGAGCACGGCCACTGCCTCGTGAAAGGCTCCGATCCGCGCCGCGTGATGGCCGAGCTGTTCGGCCGCATCGATGGGCTCAGCAAGGGCAAGGGCGGCTCGATGCACCTGTTCGACAAAGAGCACAACTTCCTCGGCGGCCACGCCATCGTCGGCGCGCACCTGCCGCTGGCGGCCGGTGTGGGCTTCGCCATCAAGTACCGCGGCGGCGACCAGGTGATCGTGTGCTACTTCGGCGACGGCGCGGTGCCCGAGGGCGAGTTTCACGAGGCGCTGAACCTGGCGAGCCTCTGGAAGCTGCCCGTC
This sequence comes from Candidatus Rokuibacteriota bacterium, assembly GCA_003220475.1. Lineage (GTDB taxonomy): Bacteria > Methylomirabilota > Methylomirabilia > Rokubacteriales > CSP1-6 > AR12. The sequence continues at coordinate 23,549 of QHSO01000046.1, forward strand.
GTCTGGATCTGCGAGAACAACCGCTACGCGATGGGCACCTCGCTCGAGCGCGCGCTCGCCCAGACGGAGATCTACAAGTTCGGCCAGACCTACGGCATCCCGTGCGAGCCGGTGGACGGCATGGATGTCCTGGTCGTTCGCGATGCCGTCGCCCGTGCGGTGGATCGCGCGCGCCACGACAAGACGCCGACACTGCTCGAGGCGCGCACCTATCGCTTCCGCGGCCACAGCATGCGCGACCCTGCGGGCGCCGTGTATCGCACCAAGGAGGAGGTCGAGCGCGAGAAGCTGCGCGACCCGATCCTCCTGTTCCGCGACCGCGCGCTGAAGGCCGGCGTGCTGTCCGAGGACGACGCCAAGAAGATCGAGAAGGACGTCAACGACCTCGTGGACGAGGCGGTGGCGTTCGCCGAGGCCTCGCCGGAGCCGGAGCCGTCCGAGCTCTTCACCGACATCTTCAAGGAGCCCGCCTGAGATGGCGGTGATGACCTATCGCGAGGCGCTCAACCTCGCGCTGCGCGAAGAGATGCGCCGCGACCCGGACGTGTTCGTCATCGGCGAAGAGGTCGGCCTTTACGAGGGCGCGTACAAGGTGACGCAGGGCCTGCTCAAGGAATTCGGTCCCAAGCGCATCGTGGACACGCCGATCGCCGAGTCGGGCTTCACCGGCGTCGGCATCGGCGCGGCGATGGTCGGGTTGCGGCCGGTCGTCGAGATGATGACGTTCAACTTCGCGCTGCTCGCCCTCGACCAGATCGTGAACTCGGCCGCCAAGCTCAACTACATGTCGGGCGGCCAGTACAACGTGCCGATCGTGATCCGCGGCCCCGGTGGCCCGGCGCATCAGCTCGCCGCGCAGCACTCGCAGTCGATGGAGGTGTACTTCTACCACGTGCCGGGGTTGAAGGTCGTCCGGCCCTCCACGCCGATGGACGCCAAGGGACTCTTGAAGTCGGCGATCCGGGACGACAATCCGGTGATCTTCATCGAGTCCGAGACGCTCTACAACGTCAAGGGCGAGGTGTCGGAAGATCCAGACTTCCTCGTTCCCCTCGGCCAGGCCGCCGTGCGACGCGAGGGGACCGACGTCACGGTGATCGCCTACATGGGGATGATGTACCGCGCCATGGAGGCTGCCGAAGAGCTCGCCAAGGACGGCATCTCCGTGGAGATCGTCGATCCTCGCACGCTGCAGCCGCTGGACACCGAGACGATCATCCGCTCCGTGCGAAAGACCCACCGCGCCGTCGTCGTCGAGGCGGGCGCGGGCTTCGCGGGCATGGGGTCAGAAATCGCCACGGAGATCACCGAGGAAGCCTTCGACGACCTCGATGCGCCCGTCGCGCGCGTGACCGGCGCGCAGGCGCCGATGCCGTACGCGCGCAGCCTCGAGCGCCTGAAGACGCCCACCAAAGAGAAGATCGCCGACGCCATCCGCCAGGTCTGCTACGCGAACGGGAGCCGCTGAGCCATGGCCGTGACCAAGGTCGTGATGCCCAAGCTGTCGGAGCAGATGGAGGCCGGCAAGGTCATCAAGTGGTTGAAGAAGGAAGGCGACCGCGTCCAGAGCGGCGACATCCTGGCCGAGGTCGAGACGGACAAGGCCGACGTCGAGATGGAGGCGTTCGGCTCCGGCGTGCTGCGAAAGATCCTCGTCTCCGCCGGCGACAAGGCGCCCGTGGGCGCGCTGATCGGGGTCATCGCGGAAGAGGGTGACGACATCAACGCGGTCGTTGCCCAGGCGGGCGGCGGCGCACCCTCGGCGGCCGCGTCGAGCGCGGGCGCGAAGCCGGCCATGGCCGATCGCCCCGCCGCCGTTCCGCCGCAGCCGAAGAGCGAGGACCACGCCGAGCGGACGCCATCGCCATCGAAAGGGCCGGAGTCGCCGGGGATTCGCCGCGCGCAGGAAACCGTCGCGCAGCAGCCGGTCGTCACCGAAATGGCACCTCGGCCGCAGGCACCCGCCGCGGCCGACGGCGGACGCGTGAAAGCCTCGCCGCTGGCGCGCAAGATCGCCGCACAGTCGGGTGTCGATTTGAAGCTCGTCCACGGCAGCGGCCCGGGCGGGCGCATCGTGCGCCGCGACGTCGAGGCCGCGGCCGCCGCGCCGGCTGCCGCCGCCGCACCCTCCGCCGCCGCGCCGTCGCCCGCGCTGCGCCCGGTGACGCCGACGGTCACCGGGCCCGAGTACGAAGACGTCGCCCTGAGCACGATGCGCGCGGCGATCGCCAAGCGGATGCCGCTCAGCAAGGCGCCGGTGCCGCACTTCTACGTGACGTCGGAAGTCGCCATGGACCGCGCGTGGGAGCTGCGCGAGGAGCTGAACGGACTGGAGGGCCAGCCGAAGATCTCGGTCAACGACCTCGTCATCCGCACGTGCGCGCTGACGCTGCTGCACCACCCGGGCGTCAACGCGTCGTTCCAGGGTGAGTCGATCAGAGTCTTCCACCGCGTCCACATGGGCATCGCGGTGGCCCTCGAGGAGGGTCTGATCACGCCGGTGCTGCGCGACGCGCACGCCAAGACGCTGGCCCAGATCGCGGTCGAGGCGCGTGATCTCGCCGAGCGCGCGCGCCAGCGCAAGCTGCGCACCCAGGAGCTCTCGGGCGCGACCTTCTCGATCTCCAACCTCGGCATGTTCGACGTGCGGGACTTCTCGGCCATCATCAACCCGCCGGAGGGCGCGATCCTCGCCGTCGGCTCGGTGCGCAAGGTCCCCGTCGTCACGGATGAGGGGCTCGGCGTCGGGCGGCGCATGGCCATGACGATCTCCTGCGACCATCGCGTCATGGACGGCGCCATGGGCGCCCGCTTCCTGCAGGACGTCAAACGGCTGCTGGAAGAGCCGCTGCGACTCCTGGTGTGAGCGCAGGACGCGTCGATGGCTAAGTACGACCTGGTCGTCGTGGGCACGGGACCCGGCGGCTACGTCTGCGCCATCCGCGCCGCGCAGCTCGGGCTCACCGTGGCCGCCGTCGAAGACGATCGACCGGGCGGCGTCTGTCTCAACTGGGGCTGCATTCCGACCAAGGCGCTGTTGCGCAACGCCGAGGTCGTGCACCTGTTCGAGAAGGCCGAGACCTTCGGCATCACGGTGCAGGGGATGAAGGTGGACTACGCGGCGGCCGTGCAGCGCAGCCGCGGCGTGGCCGACCGGATGGCCAAGGGCGTCGAGTTCCTGTTCCGCAAGAACAAGATCACGCTCGTGCCCGGCACGGGGACGCTCAAGTCCAAGAACGTCGTCGAAGTGCGCGGCAAGGATGGCCTCACGACCCTCGAGGCCGGCCGCGCGGTGATCCTGGCCACCGGGTCGGAGCCCAGGTCGCTTCCCGGCGTGGCCATCGACGAGAAGACGGTCATCTCGTCCAACGGCGCGGTTCGCAACGAAGCGCGGCCGAAGTCCATCGTCGTGATCGGCGCGGGCGCCGTCGGCGTCGAATTCGCCGACGTGTACCGCTCCTACGGCGTGGAGGTGACGCTGCTCGAGGCGTTGCCGCGCATCGTCCCGATCGAGGACGAGGAGGTCAGCACTCAGCTCACGCGCAGCCTCTCGCGCCGCGGTATCACGATCAAGACCGGGGTGAAGGTGAGCGCCGTGAAGCCGATGGGCGCCAGCGTGGTGATCGAGACCGACGGCGGACGGTTCGAGGCCGAGCAGGTGCTGATGGCCGTCGGTCGTGGGGCGCGCACCAAAGGCATTGGCCTCGAGACCATCGGCGTGACGCTGGAGCGCGGCTTCGTCAAGGTCTCGCCCACGATGGAGACGTCGGTGAAGGGCGTCTACGCGATCGGCGACATGGCCGGCGCGCCGCTGCTCGCGCACAAGGCGATGGCCGAGGGCGTCGTGGCGGCGGAGGCCGTGGCCGGTAAGAACCCGCGGCCGATCGACTACGGCAACGTTCCGTCGTGCACCTACTGCCGCCCGCAGGTGGCGTCGATCGGCCTCACCGAGGCCAAGGCCAAGGAAGGCGGCCGCGAGGTGGCGGTGGGCAAGTTCCCGTTCACGGCGAGCGGCAAGGCGGTGGCGATGGCCGAGACCGAAGGCTTCGTCAAGGTGGTCGCCGACAAGAAGACCGGCGAGATCCTCGGCGCGCACATCATCGGCGCCGAGGCGACGGAGATGATCCACGAGTTCGCCGTCGGCCGCACGCTCGAGGCGACG
>QHSO01000047.1 GCA_003220475.1 Candidatus Rokuibacteriota bacterium
TTCCTTCACGAGCGCCTTGGCCTTCTCGAGATCCGGCTTGCCGGGCGCACCGGCCGCCGACTCGAACGGCCCGCCGCACGTGAAGAGCGCGGGACAGGGCTTGTAGTACTTCTCGACGCCGATGGCCGCTTTTAGATATTTCGGCTGATCGACGATATAAAGGAGGGCCTGGCGCGCCTTCTTGTTGTTGAACGGTGGGTGCTTGTGGTTGGGGCGCACCCAGCCCTGCGTGCCTCGCGGATCCGTGACGAAGGTCGCCAGCGCGGAATTCGCCTCGATCCGCGGCACGAAGTCCAGCGGCGGATTCTCCCACCAGTCGATCTCGCCGGCATCCAGCGCGGCGCTGGCGGTGGCGGCGTCGGGGATGTAGCGCCACACGACACGATCGATGTGCACGACTTTGCCGCCGGTCGAGCCGCTCGGCTTTTCCTGGCGCGGGACGTAGTCGGCGTTCTTCACGTAGACGACCTGGTTGCCGGGCTGCCACTCGTCCTTCACGAACTTGAACGGCCCCGAGCCGATGGTCTCCTTGATCGGCTCGTTCTCCGACGTCGCGGCGATGCGCGCGGGCATCACGAAGGGCACGTTGGACGACGGCTTGCCGAGCGCCTCCAGCACGAGCCCGAACGGCTCCGAGAGCTCGAGCGTGAACGTCTTCTTGTCGGCCGGGGCGATCTTGCCGGTGTGAGCGGCCAGCAGCCGACCGAGCGGGTCCTTCTTCGACCAGCGCTTGATCGACTCGACCGCGTCCTCGGCGGTCACGGCGGCGCCGTCGTGGAATTTCAAACCATCGCGCAGCGTGAACGACCACTTCAGCCCTTTGTTGGTCGACGCGTACTTGTCGACCATCTGCGGCTTGATGGCGAGATGCTCGTCGGTCCCGAACAGCGTGTCGTAGATGAAGTACGCGTGGTTGCGCGTGATGTAGGCCGTGGTCGCGATCGGATCGAGCACCTTGAGATCGGCGTGCGGAATGAACCGGATCGCGCCGCCTTTCTTCTGGGCGTGCACGCGTGGCGCGCCGAGCGTGGCCGCCGCCGCGGCGGCGCCGGCGCCCGCGAGAAACCCGCGGCGGCTGAGCCCACGCATGACCTACTTCTTCTCCTGCTGCGCCACCGCCGCTTCCGCGGCCTTGAAGCCGACCTTGCTGTGGGTGCCGTCGCAGAAGGGCTTGGTCACCGAGCCGCCGCAGCGGCACAGCGCGATGCGCGGTCCGCGCGCGGTCGTGTCGACCTTCGCGCCGTTGACGTCGATCAGCTCGAAGTCGCCTTCCACCAGGTAGGGGCCGTTGGGACGGATCGTGATCTTGGTCGGCATCGAGAGCGTCCTCCTCGCGTGGGAATTGCGGACAACCATAGCACGGGGGGCGACGTAGACTGCGCCCATGACCGGCCCCGGCGAGATCCTCCTCGTCGCCTGCTACGAGCTCGGGCACCAGCCGCTGTCGGTGGCGTGGCCGGCGGCGTTTCTCGAGCGCGCGGGCTACCGGCCCGCCGTGATGGACCTGTCCGTCGAGCCCTTCGACGCGGACAAGGTCCGGCGCGCGCGACTGGTGGCCGTGGCGGTGCCCATGCACACGGCGCTGCGCGTGGGCGTCGCCGCCGCGTCGCGCGTGCGCGCCGCGAATCCCGCCGCGCACGTCTGCTTCTACGGCCACTACGCCGCGCTGAACGCCGAGCACCTCCTGGGCGAGCGGCATGCGGACTCGGTCCTCGCCGGCGAGCTCGAGGACGCGCTCGTCGCGCTCGCGCGCCGGCTCGATGATCCGGCGCGCCCACCGCGCGTGAGCCTCGGCAAGCTCGACTTCCCCCTGCCGGCGCGCGCCGCGCTGCCGGCCCTGAAGAAGTACGCGCACCTCGATCGCGAGGACGCCGCGCATCTGGTCGGCTACGTCGAGGCCAGCCGCGGCTGCAAGCACGGCTGCCGCCACTGTCCGATCCCGCCCGTGTACGGCCGACGCTTCTTCGTCGTCCCGCGCGACATCGTCCTGGCCGACGTCCGCCAGCAGGTGACCGCCGGCGCCGCCCACATCACGTTCGGTGATCCCGACTTCCTCAACGGCCCCCGTCATGCGCTCGCGGTGGCACGGGCGCTGCACGCGGAATTTCCCGCCCTCACGTTCGACTTCACCGCCAAGATCGAGCACCTCCTCGCGCAGCGCGAGCATCTGGCGGAGCTGGCCGCGCTCGGCGCGCTCTTCGTCGTTTCCGCGGCAGAGTCGCTCGACGACGCGGTGCTGACGATTCTCGACAAGGGACACACGCGGGCGGATATCGAGACGGCGCTCGCCCTGAGCCGTGCCGCGGGCCTGTCGCTGCGGCCGACGTGGGTGGCGTTCACGCCGTGGACGACGCTCGGGGGCTACCGCGCGTGGCTGGACTTCATCGCGCGCGAAGACCTGGTCGACGCCACCGACCCGGTGCAATACGCGCTGCGGCTGCTCGTGCCGCCGGGCTCGTGGCTGCTGGAGCACGCGGCGCTGCGTCCGCACCTGGGCCGATTCGTCCCCGACGCCTTCCATCACGAATGGGCGCATCCCGATCCGCGGATGGAGACGTTGCAGTCGGAGGTCGCGGCCGCGGTCCACGTCGCCGCCGACCGACGCGAGGACGCGGCGGTGACGTTCGAGGGCGTGCGCGCGCTGGCCGCGGCCGCCGCCGGCGTCCCGGCGCCGCCGCCCGTCGGGCTCGCCGCACGTCGCCACCGACCGCCGCGCCTGAGCGAGCCCTGGTTCTGCTGAGCGGAGCCGCGAGAGGGCCAGTTGGCCCTCGCCGGGAACGAGCGTAAAGTACCTGTCTAAGAGGTGACGACATGAGCGAAGCTGCGACACCCGATCTCAAGAGCCGCGTGCAGGACCTCATCGACACGATGATCAATCCCGCCGTCGCGGGACACGGTGGCTTCGTCGAGCTGATCGACGTCCAGGACAATCGCGTCTACCTCACGATGGGTGGCGGCTGCCAGGGCTGCGGTGCGGCGGACGTCACGCTGAAGGCCGGTATCGAGCGCCTGATCAAGGAAGAGCTTCCCGAGGTGACCGAGGTGCTCGACACGACCGACCACTCGCAGGGCACGAACCCCTACTACACCGCCGGCAAGTCCTGATCGCTCCGCCGTGAGTACCGTGGGCGGGAGCGCGCGTCTGCTGCTGCTCCTGCCCACCCGCACCTACCGCACCGAAGATTTCGTCGACGCCGCGCGAACGCTCGGGGTCGATCTCGTCTGCGCCTCCGAGAAGCCGAGCACGCTGGAAGCGCTGGCGCCCGACGGGCTGTTGACGCTGGACTTCGCCGATCCCGAGCGCGCGGCCGCCGCCGTCGCGGACTGGAGCAAGGCGCGGCCGCTGGCGGCGGTCGTCGGCGTGGACGACGTCACGGCCGCTGCTGCCGCCGCCATCGCCGCGCGACTGGGCCTGCGTGCCAGCGCGCCGGCGGCGGTCGCCGCGGCGCGCGACAAGTTCCAGATGCGACAGTGCCTGGCCGCCGCCGGCGTACCGGTGCCGCGCTTCCGGCGCATCGCGCTCGCCGACAATCCCGTGCTCGCCGCGCGTGGCGTCGAGTTTCCGTGCGTGCTGAAGCCGCTGAGCCTCTCGGCCAGCCGCGGCGTCATCCGCGCCAACACCATCGAGCAATTCGTCGTGGCGTTCGAGCGCATCGCCGCGCTGCTCGTCCGCGACGACGTCACCGTCAGCGGCGACGCCGCGCGCTATCTGCTCGCCGAGGAGTACGTGCCGGGGCTGGAGGTTGCGCTGGAGGGTCTGTTGATCCGCGGCCGCCTCCACGTCCTCGCGCTGTTCGACAAGCCCGATCCGCTGGAGGGTCCGTTCTTCGAGGAGACGATCTACGTCACGCCGTCACGACTGCCCGATGCCGTGCAGCGCGCGATCGCCGCCACCACGACCGCCGCCTGCGCCGCGCTGGGTCTGACCGAAGGACCGGTCCACGCCGAGCTCCGCGTGAACGACGACGGCCCGTGGGTGCTGGAGATCGCCGCACGCTCGATCGGCGGTCTGTGCTCGCGGACGTTGCGCTTCGGCACCGGCATGACGCTCGAGGAGATCATCCTGCGCCACGCGCTCGGCTGGTCGATCGCCTCGCTCGAGCGCGAACGGCCGGCGGCGGGGGTGATGATGATCCCGATTCCCCGCGCCGGCGTGCTACGGACAGTGCACGGGCTGGACGAAGCGAGCGCGACCCGGCACGTCGAGGACGTCGTGATCAGCGCTCACGCCGGGCAGGAGCTGATTCCGCTGCCCGAGGGCTGGCAATACCTCGGCTTCATCTTTGCGCGCACCGAGAGGCCGGCCGACGTGGAGGACGCGCTGCGCATCGCGCACTCGCGTCTGCGGTTCGTCATCGACTGAGACCGGGAGAGGCGAGCATCCGCCTCTCCCGTGTCCCGCGACACATCACGCGTGCGAGTAGGCTCCGTTCATCGCCGGCGCGTGCACGCTTTGCAGGCGGCGGTGGACTTCCGTCAGGGGTTTCTGCAGATCACTCAGCTGACCGAGCACGGCCGCGAAGGCCTCCGCCGTCGCCGCCTGCTCGTTGCGATGGTGCTGCAGCTCGGCAAGCAGGCTCGCGACCTCGCGGCGCAGCCCCTCGATCTCGTGGCGCAGCCGATCGGCGTCCTCTTCGGCGCCGACCAAACGCATCTTGAGGCGCTCCCGGTCGTCGATGTAACCCGGGATGAGCCGGCCGAGGAGGTACTGGCTCTCCTCGAGCCAGCGCTCGACGCGTTGACGGTCCTCGAGATCCACTTCGTTCATCGTGTGCCTCCTGTTATCGGGTCGTGAGACGTGAGAGGGAAACGGGGGGGCCGGCTCGCCCAGACGAATGACGCTGACTCCGTGAAACAAGACGACGGCGCGCGGGGACGGGCGCGCGACCTTGCGGCGCTCGACGAGGACCGACGTCGAGGGATCACCCTTGAACCGATGTTCGAGGTACTCGAAGAGCGCGCGGTCGGCAGCAGGAACGATGACGAGATAACCACCATTCATCGGCATCTCGTCCGTTCGCGACATCGGACACGGCGCCACTCTAGTAACGATCGCGCGCGTGGTCAAACAAAAAATTTCGCGCTCAGCGCAACGTAGGCACCGCGAGCGCAGCGAACGCGAGTCCGAGCGTCGCGTCGCCGTCGTCGTACCATTCCGCCTCGTGCAACAGATTGATCGTGCCGAGCACGCGCGCATCCCAAACCACCGGAACGTTCAACACCGACGCGCAGCCGAGCGAGGCGATGAGCTCGTGATCGAAGAACACCGCGCGGATGTCGTCCGCCGAGCGGCCGACGTACGGCCGGCGCTGCTCGAGCACGTGTCGCGACCAGAACGTGGGATTGAGCGGTTTGCGGCCCGCGACGGGATAGGCCGCCGGCTGAGTCGTCCACACGCGCTCCGACTCCCCGCTCGCGGCATGGTAGCGGAGGATCGTGAACAGTTTGTGGCCGAGCACGGCGTCCAGCGCGGTCTCGAGCGCGGCGAACGTCGCCGTCGGCTGCCCGTCCTCCGCCATGGCCGCCGCGACGGCGGCGAGATGCGCCGTCGCGTCGACGGCGCCGCGGCGACTCATCGCCGGCGCCTCACGAGCGCGCGAGACGCTCGGGCAGCAGCCCGCGTGGCCGCACGCGCAGCACGACGAGCAGTGCTCCGCCGATGAGCGCTTCGCGCAGCGCCGCGACCTGCACGGGTTTGAGCATGCCGACCCAGCCGGTGGCGAAGCGCGTGGCCTCCATCAAGAAGATGACCAGCGCCGCGCCGAGCACGGCGCCGACGTTGTTCCCGGTGCCGCCGGCGGTGAGCGCGAGCACGACATAGATCGTCACCAGCGGCGTGAAGACGTCGGGCGCGATGAACGACGTGTAGTGGCCCCACAGCGCGCCCGCGAGGCCGAGAATCGCCGCGCTGACGGCGAATGCCTGCACCTTGAACACGATCACCCGCTTGCCGGCGACCGCCGCCACCTGATCGTCGTCGCGGATCGCGCGCAGCACGCGACCGTAGGGCGAGGACCGGATGCGCTGGCACAGGGCGAAGACGGCGAGCACGGCGAGCGCGACGATGGCCAGGTACACGACGTTGAACGTTTGCGGGGTGACGCGGCCGCGCCACGGACCGGGAATGCCCGAAATGCCGTCGGTGCCGTTGGTCAGCCACAGCTCGTTGCTGGCGACCAGGCGGACGACCTCCGAGAACCCGAGCGTGATGATGGCCAGATAGTCGCCCCGCAGGCGCGCCGTGGTCAGCGCCATGGCCGCGCCGGCCGCCGCGGTCACCAGCGCCGCCGCCGCCAGACCCAGCACGATCGGCGCGCGATGCGCGCGGGTGAGCAGTGCGGAGGCATAGGCGCCGAGGCCGAAGAAGCCGACGAGCCCGAGGTTGATCATCCCGGTCATGCCCCACACCACGTTCAGCCCGAGCGCCAGCAGCGCGTAGAGCCCGGCGAAGACCGCCATCGCGACCAGATAGTTTTCCATCAGTACGCGCGCTCGCCGAGAATGCCGCGGGGGCGCAGCGTCAGGACCACGAGGATCGCGGCGAAGCCCACCACGGTGCGATAGGCGGGCGCGAGCACGAGGAGCGACAATTCCTCGCCGACGCCGATGGTGAGCGCGCCGACGACCGCGCCCGGAATCGAGCCGAGGCCGCCGACGACGGCGGCGGCGAACACCGAGAGGATCACGCGAAATCCCGTGAGCGGATCGATGCTCGTGTCGAGCCCGACCAGCACGCCGCCCACGCCGGCGAGGCCCATGGCCACGAAGTTGGTGAGGCGCGCGACGCGGTCGGCGTCGATGCCCTTCACCGAGGCGAGCATCGGGTTGTCGGCGACGGCGCGCATGGCCTTGCCCGTGCGCGTGAAGGCGAGGAACAGGAACACGGCGGCCATGGCCACCACCGCGATGACGAAGTTGTGAACCTGCTGCGGCGCGATCCGCAGCCCGGCCGCCTGCCAGTCGCGCCGGATGGGCAGGTCGTAGCCGCGCAGGTCGTTGCCGAACACGAAGCGGACGACGTTTTCCAGCACGAGGGTGAGCGCGACCGCGGCGATGGCCGTGGTCAGCGCGCCGGCCGGGCGGAGCGGCTTGAGGATCAGCTCGTCGTTCAGCACGCCCGCCAGACCCGCCACCACGAACGCCACGCCGACGGCGAGCGCGGCCGGTAATCCGAGCGACACGTTCGCGAGCCAGCCGGCGAACGCCCCGATGGTCAGATGCGCGGCGATCGCGAAATTCGGAAATCGCAGAACGGCGTAGATGGCGGTGAAGCCGATGGCCGGCACGGCGAGGATGGTGCCGGCCATCAGGCCGTTGAGGAGCAGCTGCGCGATCTCGCGCGGCACGTCAGGCGATTTTCAGCAGCTTGAACTTACCCTTCTCGGCCTGCTCGTAGCGGAACTTCGTGTCCAGGATGTCGCCGATCTCGTTGAAGTCGCACGGCCCGCTCGCGCCGTCGAAGTTGATCTCCTTGCCCTGCGCGAGCCGCTTCAGCCCCTCCACCGCGCTCTCCACGTGCGCGCCACTGCCCTGCGAGATCTTTCGCACGTGATCGCGGATGGCGGTCCCCGTCGATTCGCCTTTCGCATGGGCGATGGCCAGCGCGACGAGGCTGATGTGATCGTGGGTCTGGCACGAGTACGGGTCGAGATCGTCGTTGCCGAGCGCCTGCGCGAGGCGCTTGTACGCGGCAGACTCGATGGCCGGCGAGGGCGCGATTGTGAACGTGCCCTCGGTCACCTCGGGCGGCAGCGCGTTCAGCAGCTTCTGATTGACCGCGTAGGCCTGCGCGATCTTGGCGCCGGTGTAGCCGGCCTTGTAGAGATCCTTCAGCACGATGGTGACGTCCGGCGTGTAGCCGTTGAGGTAGAGCATGTCGGGCCTGGCGCGGAGCACCTGATCGATCTCCGAGCGGAACGTCGTCTTGTCCTTGTCGTAGACGACCGCAGCCACCAGCTCGGCGCCGTGCTTCCGGAGCTCCTCGCCGACGATCTTTTGCGTCGGCAGCGCGAACGGCGCCTGCACGGCCAGGATTCCGACGCGCTTGCTGCCCTGCGCCACCATGAACTCGGCGAACTTCCGTCCCTGGAGCTGTGTGTTGGGCTGCGTCCGCACGAGGTAGCCCTGGTGCGGCAGCAGCGTGATCGTGTCCGAGCCCGACACGGTGGTGAGGAACGTCTTCGATTCCCAGCAGAGCGGCGCGACCGCCGTCGTGACCGCGGAGGCCCACGTGCCCATGATCGCCGCGACCTTGTCGAGATCGATCAGCTTGCGCGCCGCCCGCACCCCGGCCTCGGGATTCGTCTGGTCGTCCTCGCTGACGAGCTCGAGCTTGCGGCCGAGCACGCCGCCGGCGGCGTTGATCTCGCCGGCCACCCACTGCATCGCCTTGAGCATCGAGGGACCGTAGTTACCGCCGGAGCCGGTGAGCGGCGTCAACGTGCCGAGCCGGATCGCACCCGCCTGGGCGCGCACGCGCGTCGGAACCGCGGCCACGGCGAGCGAAGTGACGCCGACCTCGAGAAACGCACGACGCGAGAGACGCTGAGCCATGCCTATCCTCCGAGAAAGATTCGCCGCACGTCGGGGTCGCGCGCGAGCTCGGCCGCGGGGCCGCTCTTGCTGTTGCGCCCGTCGACGAGAATATAGCCCCGGCGCGCGATGGCGAGGGCCTCGAGCGCATTCTGCTCGACCATGACGATGGCCACGCCGTCGCCGTTGACGGCGACCACCGTATCGAACAGCTGCTCGGCCGCGCGCGGCGCGAGCCCGGCCGACGGCTCGTCGAGCAGCAGCAGCACCGGCGCGACCATCAGCGCCATGGCCATCGCGAGCATCTGCCGCTGACCACCGGACAGCGTGCGCGCGGCATGCCGGCGCTTGTCCGCCAGCGCGGGGAAGCGGACGAAGATCTCGTCGATCCTCCGCCGGGCGGCGCGGGGATCGACGTAGCCGCCCATCTCGAGATTCTCGCGGACGGTCAGCGACGGAAACACGTTGTGCTCCTGCGGCACGAACGCGACGCCCAGCGCACTCACCTCGCGCGCGGGCTTGCCCTCGAGGGCCGCCTCCCCCAGCCGAACGCGTCCGCGGTGTGGTCGCAACAGCCCGGCCACCACCTTGAGCAGCGTCGACTTGCCGGCGCCGTTGGGGCCGATGACGCTGACGATCTCCCCGGAGTCCACGGCGAGGTCGACGCCCTTGAGGATCTCGTCGCTCGGCGAATAGCCGGCGACGACGCCCTCGACGGCGAGCAGCGCGCTCACGCCGTCGCCGCGCGGCGGCCGAGATACGCGGCCTGCACGCGCTCGTCGGCGGCGACTTGCGCGAACGTGCCCTCGGCGAGGTGGCGTCCCTCGGCCATCACGATCACCGGATCGCACAGCCGCGCGATCACGTCGAGATGATGCTCGATGACGAGAAAGGTGATGCCGGCATCGCGGAGTGCGCGCAGATGCTCGGCGAGGCGCGCGGCCAGCGTCGGGTTCACGCCGGCGATCGGCTCGTCCAGCATGATGAGCCTCGGCTCGGTCATGAGTGCGCGCCCGAGCTCGAGCAGCTTCTTCTGACCGCCGGACAGGTCCGAGGCCGGCATGTCGAGCAGCGGGGTGAGGTTGAGCCGCTCGGCGACGTCGAAGGCGCGGTGGCGAAGCTCGCGCTCGCGCCGCGCGACACTCGGCGGCCGCGCGACCGCGCGCCACAGCGTCTCGCCCGGCTGCCGCGCGCCGTACAGCACGAGGTTTTCGAGCACCGAGAGCCGCGGAAATCCACGGGCGATCTGGAAGGTGCGCACGAGGCCGCGCGCGGTCATGCGGTGGGCCGGCCAGCCCGTCACGTCCACGCCGTCGAAGATGACGCGCCCGGCGTCGGGTGGAATCAGCCCGGACACGCAGTTGAACAGCGTGGTCTTGCCGGCGCCGTTCGGTCCGATGAGCCCGGTGATCGTCCCGCGGCGCACGGCGAGGTTCACGCCGTCGAGCGCGGTGACGCCGTAGAACGCGCGACGCAGATCGCGGACGTCGAGCAGGGGCACGCGGCGATGATACCCGCGTCGGCTATGATGCGCGGCACATGAACTCCCGCTGGGTCGCGCTGGCGCTCATGTTCGTGACACGCACGTCGATGGGCTTTCAGTTCCAGTCCATCGGCTCGCTGGCACCGCTGGTGGTCGCCGACCTCGGCCTCAGCTACGCGCAGCTCGGCACGCTCATCGGCCTCTACCTGCTGCCCGGCGTCGTGCTCGCGCTGCCCGGCGGTCTCATCGGCCAGCGCGTCGGCGATCGCCGCGCGGTCGTCGCGAGCCTCGCGCTCATGGTCGTGGGCGGGCTTCTCACCGCGTGGAGTGACAGCTTCGCCGGCGCCGCCGCCGGGCGGCTCGTGAGCGGCGGCGGCTCCGTACTCATGAACATCCTGCTGATCAAGATCACCGCCGACTGGTTCGCCGGCCGGGAGATGGCCACGGCAATGGCGGTGATACTGACGGCGTGGCCGGTCGGGCTCGGGCTCGCGACGGCCACGTTGGGTAGCGTGGCGATGGCCACGTCGTGGCGCACCGCGATGGTCGTCGCGGCCGTCAGCGCCGCGCTCGGCCTGATCATCATGGCCGTCGTGTTTCGCGAGGCGCCGGTTCGCGCCGCGCCGGGCGCGCGGGCGGCGCCCGATCGACGCGATCTCGGACTCGCGATCACCAGCGGAGTGGCGTGGGGCGCGTTCAACGCGAGTCTCGTCGGCGTCATCGCGTTCGGCCCGGCGATGCTCGTCGCGCGCGGCCTTTCGCTGGGCCAGGCGGGCTTCGAGATCAGTCTCGCGATCTGGGTGACGATCGTGTCGGTGCCGCTGGGCGGCGTGCTGAGCGACCGCGTCGGCCGTCCGGACGTCTTCAGCATCGGCGGCGCGCTCGCCGCGGGCGCGCTGTTGCTCGCGCTGCCGATGATGCCGTGGGCCGCGCTCGGGCTCGTGTTGGTGGGCATGCTGATCGGCGGCCCGCCAGGACCGCTGACGTCGATGCTGCCGCGCGCGCTCGCACCCGAACGGCTCGCGACGGGCCTCGGCGTGTCGTACACGGCCTACTATGTCGTGATGGCGGCGGCGCAGCCGCTCGCCGGCTGGTTGCGCGACGTCACCGGCGATCCCGCCACGCCGATTCGCTTCGCGGCGGCGGCGATGGCCGCGACGATCGCGGGCGTCGTCGCATTTCGCGTCATCGAACATCGCGCCGACGTTACGACGACGGCGCCGCGCGCGTAAGCGGCTGCACGTTCGGTTCGATCCTTGCACACGAGTTTCCACTCGACTGGTCGAGGGCCCCGTTATTGCTGCCTCCTGCCGCGGCAGAGCGAAACCACTCTGACCGCACCCAAGGAGGAACGGAATGAAGAAGATGCTCACCCTCGTCTTGATCGGGATGATCTGCTTGGCGCCCGCACTCGTCGCCGCGCAGACCGGCGCCGGGGCCGGCAGCGGCAGCAGCAGCGGCGCTGCGGGCTCGACCTCGGGCGGTTCGAGCACGGGCGGCACGGGCAGCACGGGCGCGACCGGTTCGGGCAGCGGATCGGTCGGGGCGCCGTCGTCCAGCGGTTCGCCGTCGTCGACGGGCGGCTCATCCTCTGGCGCATCGCCGTCCGCCAGCCCGACGACCGGCTCGTTCTCGACGATCCAGAACCAGGCCGACTGCGAAAAAGCGGGCGGCGACTGGCAGGCGTCGACGAATCTCTGCCAGGCGAAGAAGTAACCAGCCGCGGGAACACCGTTCGTCGCGCGCTCCACGACGCCTCGGCATCGTGGAGCGTGTGACGAGCGTCTGACACATCTCACCGTGATGCGTTATCGTCGGGGCAGGCCGCTCCGATGACACGGAACCGACCGAACGATCTCCGCGACCTGCGCGACGCGCTCGCGCGAATTCGCACGCTGCCCGGCCTGACCGAGCGCGCGCCGGGCGTGTTCTGGCTTCGCCGCACGCCCTTCATGCACTTCCACACGACGCGCCCGCCCCGACGCGTTCACGCGAAGAACGGCCGCGGCTGGGGCGCGGAGATCGTCCTGCCGGTCGGGGCGACGCGCGCCGAGCGTGCCGCGTTCGTCCGCGAGATTCGAGTGCGCTACGCCGCGTGCGTCGCCGGCCAGGCGAGAGCCCGGCCGCGCCGAAGCGCTACGCGCTGACCTCGGCCGGCGCGGCGAGCAGCGGACAACCTGGCGGCGCCGCCGCCTTCTTCCGCGCGATGATGTCGGCCGCGTATTTCTGCAGGTAGTGGGTGATCGTCTCCACGCGGATCTTCACCGAGCCCGACGGCTTCGTCGAGTCCAGATCCTGGAACGAGAAGAACAGCGTGCCCGAGCGCTCGATGATCTGCTGCGTCGGCGTATACGTCGGCTGATCCATGCCGCACTCGTATGACGACAGCCGGATGACGCACGCGATCCACGGCATCCGCGCGGCGAACTTCGCGCCCCACAGGATCTCGTTGGTGTTTGACGAGTAGGACGACGGCCAGACGTCGTGGATGTCGAAGGCGGATTTGATGACGCCCGCGCGAACGTCGTCGCCGAACGCCCACGCCATCAGATCGGCGTCGACCGGCGCGTACTGAACCCACAGCACCGGATAACCGTACGCCTGCAGGTCGACCTCGATCTCGTGACCGATGCCGGGATCCATGTGGTACGGGCGCGCGAGCACGAGCAGGCAGGGCCGATCCTCGCGCGCGCACCACTCGAGCACCTCGCGCGACTTGCGTCGCAGCCGCGCGTTGAACTCGCGCAGCGCCGCGTACCCGGCCTCGACGGCCTTGACCGTCTCCTCGTACGTGAGACCGGGAATCACTTCGCGCAGCCCCTCGAACGTCTGCTTGGGCACGAGCCGGGGCTCGTCGAGTGAGATGAACGGCGCCGCGTAGACGATGCCCGCCTCCGCGAAGACGTCGCGCTCCTTGATGAAGCCGGCCTTGATGTTCTCGGGCGCGGCCATCACGCGCGGACACGTCAGCGTCTTGGCCACGTGGCCGCTCATGAACGAGGGCAGCGTGTAGATCATCGGCGAAAACAGGACGTCGAGCTTCTGCCGCTGGCCGAAGAGCAGCTCGCCGTAGTGTCCGGAGATGCACTTCACGGGATAGCAGCAGTCGACGGTGCCGCGGCCCTTGCCGAACTGCCGGCCCTGCTCCTCCGACGTGTCGGACGAGAAGACGACGTTGCGCGGGTCCACGCCGAGGGCCGTGAACAGGCCCATCCAGAACTGGTGTGTAGACCAGAGGTTGAGGACGCGCGGGACGCCGATGCGAAGGTTAGCGCGCGACGGCGCCGGCGCCGACCCGGCGGAAGGCGTCCTTGCGAACCATCTCCGCCACGTTGGGATAGTCACGCTTGACCTCCTCGAGCTTCGCCTTGACCACGCGCATCTCGTTGACGTCCTCGACGAGACCCTTGGGGCACGAGTTGCCGCTGATCACGCGCTCCCAACCCGCCGCGAGCGGCAGCTTGCTCCACGGCCGGCCCTTGGCGCCGGGCAGCTGCACGTCGATGAACGTGCGCGTGCAGTTGATCGGGCACCACTTGCAGACCGTCTCGGCGGCCGTGGTGCTCGTGTACGTCAGCGCCGCGATCGTCTCGAAGCCGCGGAAGCCGGACGCGCGGCCGTGCGCCGTCCAGTCCGCGGCGCACAGCGCGGCGCCGATGGCGCCGGCTTCGCCCGAATACGGATGCAGCACCACCTCGGCGTCGGGCACCTTGCCGCGGATGAAGTCGACCTGTGCCTTCACCACGGCCATGTTGCGATGCGTGCCGCCCTGGAGCACGAACTTGCGTCCGACGGCTCGCAGATTCTGCAGCTGCCCGGCGTAGATCCAGACGTTGACCGGCAGCACGGCCGCCAGCGCGGCCATGATCTCCTCCGCCGACCAGCCCTTGCGCTGCTGGTTGACGATGTCGGACTGCAGAAACACGCCGCAGCCCATGGTGAGGCTCGGCATCGCCTTGGCCTCGAAGGCGCGATCGGCGTAACGCTCCAGCGGGATGTCGTAGCGCTCCGCGACGCCCTGCAGAAAGGCGCCGTTGCCCGAGGAGCACTGCGAGTTCAGCCGGAAGTCGGCGACGGTGCCCTGGCGCAGGATCATGATCTTCACGTCGGTGCCACCGACGTCGCAGATCACGTCTGCGTCGGGATAGAAGTGCAGCGCGGCCGTCGCGTGCGCCACCGTCTCGACGACACCGACGTCGGCGCCCAGCACGTCCTTCAAGAGATCCTTGCCGTAGCCCGTCAGCGCCAGCGCGCCGACGTCGGTGAAGCCCGCTTCGCGGACCTGGCGAAAGAGCGACTGCGCATCCTCGATCGGATTGCCCTTGCTGAGCGCGTAGCAGGAAAAGAGCAGCTCGCGGTCGTCGGAGAGCACGACGGCCTTCGCGGTCGTGCTGCCGAAATCACAGCCGATCAGGACCGAGCCGGCATGCGACGCGCGCGAGGGCGTGTCCGGCACGGGACGCACGTACTCGCTCACGAACGTGGCGAGGTCGCCCTCGCCCGCGATCAGCCCGCGCGCACCTTGCTTGGCCTTCTGCTCGTGCTGGCCGACCTCGACCCACCACTTCAACTTGTCGGCGCCCTGGTAGACGCCGATCTCCGGTTTCTCGGCCGCGCCGATCTCGACGCAGCCCAGACACGCGTAGTAGAGCGCCTCCGCGGGGACGTGGATCAACGACGCCGGCTCGCGGCCGGCCGGCAGCTCGACCTTCCGCTGCACCCAGAGCTTGGCCAGATGATGGCGCCACGCCTGCTGCAGGCCCTTGAAGAAGAGATTGGGTCCGCCGAGCAGCAGCACCTCGGGCATCGGCGTGTTGCCCTTGGTCAGCGTCGCGAGGTTCTGGTAGACCACCGCCTCGAACAGGCTCGCGATGATCTCCTCGACCGGCACGCCCGTCTTCACCAGCGTGTTGGCGTCGGTCTCCGCGAAGATGCCGCACTTGCTCGAGACCTTGTGCAGGCTCATGCCCTCGTAAGGCATGGCCGCCAGGCGCTCGCCGGGCACCTGCAGCTTGCGCGCAGTCTTCTCGATGAACGTGCCGGTGCCGCCGCTGCACGCCGACTGCATGTACACCTGCTTCGATCTGACTTGATCTCCCGGGAGCGGGCCGGTGCCGGTGGCGGTGAAGAAGATCGTCTTCATGTCTTCGCCGCCGATCTCGGAGACGAAGCGCACGTCGGGATGCAGGCGCTCGACACACGCCGCCACCGCGACCACTTCCTGGATCAGCTTGCCGCCCACGAGCGGCGCGAGGAACCCGGCCCCGGAGCCGGTGAAGAACACGCGGTCACGGCCGGGCGTCAGCCCGGCCTCGGCTTCCATGCGCGCGAGGAACTCGACGACCTTCTCGGCCTGGCGCGTGTTGTGTCGCTGATAATCCTGCCAGCCGACCTTGCCGTCCTCGACCACCACCGCTTTGACGGTGGTGGATCCGACGTCCACCCCGACGGTTTTCATGATTCTCGGAGGGGGGCTACGCCGGTGTGCCGAGCGAGGGGGCTACGCCCCCTCGGACTCCGCGAGCTCACTTTTCACGACCGGCGCCCGAGCCGTTCAGCAACGTCCAGGACCATCCGAGCGGCAGTGCCCGCCGCGCGGCCGTCGTGCGGCACCCGATAGGTTGCCTTCTTCATCTCCGGATGTGCCTCGAGGTACGCGCGCACCTGGTCGAGCGTCAGTCCCGTGGTCCGCAGCGTGTCGTCGAACTCGCGTTGCGCGCGCTTCTTGGCCTCGGTGAGGATCATCTGGCAGCGCGAGAGCGCGTGGACCTCGGCGTCGCCCTTGATCTCGAGCGGCGCGTAGAGCAGATCGGGATGACGGCCGATGACGCCCGCCATCGCGCCGATGGACATGGTGTTCGGCATGCAGGAGTACGGCGAGAGCTCGCAGATCATGTGCGCCTTCTTCTTGTGGTACGCCCACAGCGCCTTGCCCACGAGCATGTCGCCCTCGCCGCCGTCCAGGCGGCTGTGGAAGTACGGCGCGGCGAGCCGGCGCAGCTCGAACTGGTTGGGGAGCTCGTGCGGGAGATTCCCGAGCGCCCGGCGCAGCCGATCGAACGTGAGGCGATAGACGGCCTGCGCGACACGGCCGAGCGCGAGCTTCAGCCGTGCGCCCTTCTCGATGCCGCGGTAGTCCTCGAAGCGCTGCAGTCCGTGCCGCAGCAGATAGTCCATCCACACCGAGACGCCTGCCGGATAGACCTCGGCGCCTTCGCTCTCGAGCCAGTGATGGATGTTGTAGTTGGGATCGCCCTCCACCGTTTGTAGATAAAACTCACCGGTGATCTTCACCATCGGCTTCACGCGCAGCCGGTCGACCTCGATCGCGGCGAACTTGTCGTGCACCTCGCGGAGCGCCCGCGTGAAGTAGCCGGTCGTGAGATGCCAGAGGACCGCGCGATACGGCGAGCGCTTCGGACGATCGCGGAACACGCCGTAGAGATACTCGATGCTGTCCTTCACCACGGCCTCGGTCGCGCCGGGTACCACCTCGTAGGGACGGACCTGGTACTCGAGGTCCTGCACGAGGTCGGTGACGAAGATCGCCCATAACAGGCCGAGCGTCAGCGGCAGGTTCAGATCGAGCCCGTCGCCCATCGCCGCCTTCTGATCGAGCTGATCCTGGGCCATCAGGAACATCCTGAAGGCGCCGAGCCCGCTGTTGCGCAACGCCAGCTCGTAGCTCTGGTGGTACTGACCGAAGCGACAGGCGCCGCACGAGCCCGCGGTGAGGTAGATGTACCGCTTGTTGAGCTCGTCGACGCCGATGCGTGACGCCTCGCCTTTGAGGAAGTTGACGAGGTTGCCGGTCGTGAACGACGTCGGGCAGCACTGGCCGATGTCGGCGACTTCGCGTCCGGTGAGCAAGTCCTCCTTGGTGGCCATCGGCAGGATGCGCGAGCGATAGCCGGCGCCCTCGAGCACCGCCTGCACGATTCGCTCGGCGCGCCAGTGCAGACCGCCGAAGAGGATCGTGACGGAATCGCGTTCTTGTCGCGTGAAGGGGCGGGGCGTGTACGCGCGATAGTGCTCAGTGGTAACCGTGGCCATTTGCGCCCTCCATTGCC
>QHSO01000048.1 GCA_003220475.1 Candidatus Rokuibacteriota bacterium
GGCGTCGATCGTGCGGAACGCGCCCACCTGCACCCAGAACTGGGGCGGCGCGGGCGGCGCGTCGGCGCGGGCGGTCGGGAGCGACACGGCAGACGCAGATCGTGTCCGCGCGGGGTCGAGCGACACGGCCGCCGTTGCGCGCGGCGACGCGGTGCCGGCGGTCGGCTCGGGCGCCGGCGGGACCAACGCGCTCAGTCGCGCGCCGGTGGCGACGACGTCCGGCGCGTCGCTGGCGATCGCGTTCCGCCGATCGCGAATCTCGGCCACGACGAGCGTCGCCGTGCGCGATGTCTGCGGCGCCGCAATCTCCTCACGCAACGGACCCATCGGCGACGGCACGGCCATGGCGCGGATCGTTTCCCCGCGAGCGGCGGGCCCAGCCTTGTCGCGCAGACGCGCCAGCAGCTCGTCATACGAGCCGAGCTGCAGCACGCGCTCGAACTGGACGCGGTAGTTGGCCGCGAGGCTCACGCCGTCGACGACGACGTCGCGCACGAGCCAGTCGCCCTCGCGCCGCACGAGCCGGTAGTCGATCGGCAGCTCGCCGCCCGCTCGCGTCAGCAGCACGCTGCGCACGGCCGCCGCGTCGCCGTCGACGAGCTCCTCGAGCCAGCGCACGCTGACGCCCCCCTCGCCGACACGCGCCTTCGAGCCCACCCATGCGAGATAGGCGCGCTCGACGACGTCCGCGTACAGGCGCGTGAACGTCGCGCGCGCCGGCGGCGCCAGCGCCTCCCAGCGGCGGCCGAGTGCGAGCGCCGCCGCGCCGTCCACGTCGAAGACCTCGGCCACGAGCGCGCGCACGGCGGCCACGCGCGCATCGGCACTGCCCTCGGACTCGGGCGCGAGAATCACGCCGTTGGCGCGTTCGAAGAACGTGCGAAGCCGTTCGGTGGGCTCACCGGCGGCGGCGCGCGTGGCGGTGCCCAGGACAAGCGCCAGGGCGGCGAGCGACCGCCACGCTATCATCCCCTCACCATATCGGGCGCGCTCGGGGATTCCGCTACTTTTTCGGGGGCGGTAGACTCCCACGCATGCGTGCGGCCACCGCCCTGCTCCTCGTCCTGGCTGTTGTCTCGGCGGCGACGGCCGCCTCGACCGACATCGCGCGCGTCGACGATTACATCGACGCCCCGCGCGCGCTGTTCGGCCGCACGCTTGGTGAGCTCGAGCGAAAACTCGGGCCGCCGGCGAGTCGGCGGCCCCGCCGCGACGGCGCGATCCTGGCGTGGCCGGGCCTCGAGGTCTCACTGTCTCCGTCCGGTCGCGTCGCCGGCGTGATCGTGCACACGGCCGGACACGCCCTGCCGCACGGTCTGGACATCGGCACGCCGCGGGCGCGCGTGGAGGCGGTGCTGGGTGTCGCGCCGGAGATGACGGACGAGCGCTATTTTTATCCCGACGCGGACGGCTTCCCGAACTCGGTGGAATTCTTTTTCCGCGACGGCCGCGTCAGGCGGATCGAGTGGCGCTTCTGGGCCGACTGAGCGCGGTCAGGCCGCTTCGTCGAGGCCCTGGCCGTCACGCAGCGCGGCGTCGATGATCGTCCGCGCCAGTGCCGCTTCGCACGGGCGCGTGAGCACTGCCACGATACCGGGGCCGTCGAGCGGCGGCAGCGGGGTCTTCGCGGTGCGCAGCAAGACGACGGGCACGTTGTCCATGTCGGGCAGCGAGCGAAACAACGTCAACAGCAGCAGGCTCTCGTCCACCGGCTCTTCGAGATCGTAGAGAATCAGATCGGGCGGCTCGCCGCCCGAGAGCACTTCGGGCTCGATCCGCCCATGGCGCAGCTCGTCCGTGTACAACCACGCCACCTCGAAACCCTGACCGCGAAGGCCGCTGCACAACACGACGGTCGCTTCGTCACAGCAGAGTGCGGTGATCGTCGCCATGCCGGTCCTTCGATGCACTCCCCATGCCGCGCACCAAATGTGCCTACAATCACGCATGCGCTCGGCCATTGGCCTCGCCGTGCTGACGCTCTTTGCCGCGTCTTGCGCGACGGTTACAACGTCGCCCCCGCCGCCGCCACCCGGAACCGCGGTGAGTATCCCCGACATGCGCGGGACCTGGCGCGGGACGTGGGGAGGTGCGCCGGTCGCACTTCTGATCACCGACCAGCAGACCGCCGCCGGCTACTCCGGACTCTACGTCGGCAACTATCAGGTGCTCGGTCATGAGCGGCCGGGCGTGTCCGGGATTCTGACATCGCAGATCGACAAGGCGCAGACGTCGGTGCGCGCAGGCGGCTGGTTCGGTGGCGTCGGCAATCAGCTCACGCTGGTGATCGTCGCCGACTCACCGAGCGGGCAGCAGCGCATCACCGTGCGGCCGGACGGCCCCGATCGCCTCGTCGGTATGGGCGAGTCGAGCTTCCGCTGGGGTCCGAGCGGCCCGATCGAGCTCAGACGCACGGCGCAGACGCGTTAGCTCGTCGCGTCGTCTTGCAGCGGCCGCGTCATGTCGGCCGGACGGACCCAGCGGTCGAACTGCTCGCTGGTGACGTACCCGAGCTTCAGCGCCGCCTCGCGCAGTGACAGATGCTCGTGGTGGGCGGTCAGCGCGATCTTCGCCGCCTTCTCGTAGCCGATGTGCGGGACGAGCGCCGTCACGAGCATGAGAGAGCGCTCGACATGCTCGGCGATCACCCGCGCATCGGGCTCGAGCCCGCGCGCGCAGCGCTCGTCGAACGAGCGGACCGCCTCCGCCAGCAGCTCGATCGACTCGAGCACGTCGTGCAGGATGATCGGCTTGTAGACGTTGAGCTGGAAGTTGCCCTGCGAGCCCGCGAAGGCCACGGTGTGATCGTTGCCGAAGACCTGCACGGCCACCATCGTGAGCGCCTCGGCCTGCGTCGGGTTGATCTTGCCGGGCATGATCGACGAGCCCGGCTCGTTCTCGGGAATCGTGAGCTCGCCCAGCCCCGCGCGAGGGCCGGACGCATACCACCGCACGTCGTTGGCGATCTTCATGAGCGCGCCGGCCAGCGTGCGCAGCGCCCCGCTGGTGGCCACCATCGCGTCGTGCGCGGCGAGCGCCGCGAAGGCGTTGCGGGCAGGGACGAACGGCTGGCCGGTCTCGCGCGCGATCTCCGCGGCGGCGCGCCCTCCGAATTCGCGATGCGCGTTCAGCCCCGTGCCGACGGCGGTGCCGCCCAGCGCGAGTGCGTACAGGCCGGGCAGCGTGGCGCGCACGCCGGCCGTCGTCTCGTCGAGCTGCGCCACCCACCCGGAAATCATCTGACCGACCGTGAGCGGCGTGGCGTCTTGCAGATGCGTGCGCCCGATCATCACCATGTCGGCATAGGCGCGTGCTTTCGCGTCGAGCGTGTCCCGCAGCGCGGCGACGGCGGGCAGGAGCGCGTCGGTCAGCGCGTCCACGGTCGCGACGTGCATGACCGTGGGGAAGACGTCGTTCGAGGACTGGCCCCGGTTGACGTCGTCGTTGGGATGGATCGGCTTCTTGGTACCGATGACCCCGCCGGCGAGCTGGATGGCGCGATTGGCGATGACCTCGTTCGCGTTCATGTTGGACTGGGTGCCGGAGCCCGTCTGGAAGACCACGAGCGGGAACTCGTCGTCCCAGCGGCCGGCGATCACCTCGTCGGCCGCGCGCGCGATGAGATCCGCCTTCTCGGCCGGCAGCTGACCGAGCGCGCGGTTGGCGAGCGCCGCGCACTTCTTGACGATGCCGAACGCGCGGATGGCGCGCCGGCCGAGCCGAAAGCGACCGCGGCCGATCGGAAAGTTGTCGATGGATCGCTGCGTCTGCGCGCCCCAGAGATGCTCGGCGGGCACCTCGACCTTGCCGAGCGCGTCTTCCTCGGTCCGCGTTTTCGCCATAGGGCTCCAGAATACGCCCGCGCTCAGCGCTCGCTGGCGGCCTCGGACGCCAGGGCGTCGGCGCGCGCGTTGAAGTGCGCGAAGTCGTCGCGTCCCGCCCACGCCGCGGCGTGTCCGCGCTGGTGGCGAAAGCGCACGGTCAGCCGGCGTCGGCCGATGAGATCGCGACACGCGGCGACGATCTCGGCGACGAGCGGGTCCTTGGCACGCCAGCGGCCCTCGAGCCACGCGCCGATGCCCTCGTAGTCGTGCACGATGGTGACGGCCGCGCCCTCCGGCAACATCCGCAGCGCCAGGTGCAGCGCCGCGAGCTCGGCGAGCACGTTCCGCAGGCGCTCGAGCGCCGCCCGCACCGCCGGCGGCGTCGAGAGCGCGCGCACGTCCGCACCCGCGAAGACCTGAGCGACCGTCAGCCCCACCGCCTCGACGATCTCGGGGTCACCGTTGGCCGCGCGCTCGACGATGACGACGCCGACGCCGCCCAGGTGATTGCCGTCGACGAACGCGTAGAGGCCCGGCTCGAGCTCCGTGCCCTCGCCGCGCAGCATGGCCTCGGCCTGCTCCCGGCTGCCGACGGCCTGATAGCGCGCGCCCGAGACCCCCTTCACCGCCGCCGCGCAGTCCGGCCACGAGGCGTAGATCCCGCGAATCCGATCAGGGGCCGTGACGACGTAGACCTTGGCCTTAGCCACGCCGCCCGGCGACTGCCTTCACCGCAACCTTCACGTCGGTCGCGCCCGCGACCGTGCGGTAGAGCGGTCACCGCTGGCGATACGTTTCGATGAGCGACTCCGCCTGCGTCTGACTGACGCCGGCCAGCTCGAAGGTCATGCTCACGCGTGCGAACCGATTCGGCTCGGCCGCGGTGCGCGCGCCTTCGATGGTGACGTCCATCCCTGCGAGCGGCACGCCGGTGTCCTTGGCGTGCATCTCGATCAGGGTCACGCCGCACGACGACACGGCGGCGAGAAACGCCTCGCTGTTCGTCAACGCGTCGGCCTGCGGCCGCGACGACGAGTCGAACGCCACCGTCACCCCGCGCGCGGTGTTGCGCGCGCGGCCCAGCACACCCGAGCTCGACGAGCGGATCGTTTCGATCTTGTCCTGGATCACGGCGTCCTCCTTGCGGCGATGATAACTCGTGAAGTCTACGAATTGACCGTCACTCGCCGGCCGCCTTGAGTGCGCGCATACGAGGTGAGCGCGGATGCGCGCGCTGATCGCGTTGCCGCCGCGTGTGACATGACGAAGTGCGAGGAGGCCGGTTGTCGCCGGCCTCCTCGTTGGCGCGCGTCAGCGTTGGATCGTGCCGGGCGTCGGGCTCGGCGCGGTGCCACCCTGCGGTCGCGGCGTCGTGATCGCGCCGCTCGACGAGTTGGGATCACCGATACCCGAGGGTGTGCTGCCGAACGTGCCGGGAATTGCGCCCGTCGGGTTGTCCAGTCCCGGCGCGGGCGTCGATTCTTGCGGTCTCGGCGCCGCCGGCGACGCCGATGGATCGGACGACGAGCCCAGCGCCGGCGGCGTCGACGGCGTCAGACCGCCGCCCGGCGTCGTCGTCCCGGGCGCGCCGATTCCCGGCGCGGCACCCGTGCTGCCCGCGCCGGTTCCGCCCATGGCGCCGCCCGTCGCGCCCGAGCCCACCGCACCGGTTTGAGCGAACGCGGACGTCGCGAGCAGCAACGCCGCCGCGCTCGTCGCCAACAACATCTTGAACGAAAGCATGCGGACCTCCTCCGGCCCCGAAGCAAAACGGCCCCGGGCCCAGGAGAAGGCGGCAACGCTCATGCCAGGGAGTTGGCCGGCGGTGTACCATCGCCGTGCCGACACTCCAGCGAAAGGCGGAACCGCTCATGGCGTCACTGGACAAGATCGCGATCGTCACCGGCGCGGGATCGGGCATCGGACGGGCTTCGGCCGCCGCGCTCTCACGCGAAGGCTGGTCGGTGGTGCTGGCGGGTCGCCGCAAGGACGCGCTGGAGGAGACCGCATCGCAGTGCAAAGGTCGTACGCTCGTCATGCCCACCGACGTCGGCGATCCCGCCTCGGTCCGGGCGCTGTTCGCGAAGACGAAAGAAACGTTCGGCCGTCTCGACCTGCTCTTCAACAACGCCGGCACCGGCGCGCCCGCGGTCCCGCTGGAAGATCTGACCCTCGAGCAATGGAAGACCGTGGTCGACGCGAATCTCAACGGCGTCTTCTACTGCACGCAGGAAGCCTTCAAGATCATGAAGAGCCAGACACCGCGCGGCGGCCGCATCATCAACAACGGCTCGATCTCCGCGCACGCGCCACGCCCGAACTCCGCGCCCTACACGTCGACGAAACACGCCGTGACCGGTCTCACGAAGTCCGCGTCGCTCGACGGCCGCAAGTACGACATCGCCGTCGGCCAGCTGGACATCGGCAACGCGGAGACGCCGCTGGCCGCGCGCATGAAGAACGGCGTGCCGCAGGCCAACGGCCAGATCATGCCCGAGCCGCTCATGGACGTGGAGCACACCGCGCGCGCCATCGTGCACATGGCCTCGCTGCCGCTCGACGCCAACGTGCTCTTCATGACGGTGATGGCGACGAAGATGCCGTTCGTCGGCCGCGGCTGACCCGACGCCGGCGCCCGCCATGGCGTCCGCCACGCAGCGCGTGGCCGCGCGCGTCGCCGAGATCCGCGCCCGTCGCGGCCTGACCCAGGAGTCGCTCGCCGCCAAGGCGCGGATCAATCGCGTCACGCTGGCGCGGCTGGAGCGCGCGCAACACCCGCCCAATCTCGACACGCTCGAGCGCATTGCGCGCGCGCTGGGGGTCGCGGTCGTCGATCTCGTGAAATAGCGGGCGGATCAGGACGCGCGCAGCACGCGCGCGCGCTCGAGCTGCTCGAGCACCAGCTGGGCCGCGATGCGATGGGCCGCCGGCGTCCAGTGGCCGTCGATCGGATAATAGTGCCGCTCGCCGCGCGCCTCGGCCGCGAGCGAGAGCGGCAGCGGATCGGCACACGGCAGCTCGGCGCCGTGGCAGAAGTCGCCGAGGATCCGCTGCGGGCGGTGCGGATCGCGCAGGAACGCCTGGACCGGCGCGCGGTCGTCCGCCAGCGCGGCCAGCGCGCCCTGAAGACCGCGGTCGACCTGCAGCGCGGAGGGGATCAGCAGCACTTCCATCGGGACGCGGTGTCGCGCAGCGTGCGCGCGCAGCTCGAGCAGCAGCCGCTTCGTCAGCGTCCAGCCGGGCTCGGCGAAGCGCGCGTCGTACCAGCCGGCGACGGTATCGGGCAACGTCGTCGTGTTGGCGACGCGGATGCCGAGCGAGTGCGCGACCCCGAGCACGCGCGGATTCCAGAGCGTCACGCGTCTGGCCTGGCCCATCAGCATCTCGAGCGCGCGCGAGCGCGGCCACGAGAAGCGCTGCACCGGTGACGGCCGCGGCGGCGTCAGGGTCAGCTCGGTGCCCTCGAGACGAAAGCACGGCGCGTCGGCCTTGCCCCAGCGCTCGGCGAAAACGCAGAGATTGTCGAGCACGTCGTTGACGACGGCGAACCCGAGGACGACGACGTCGGGCTGCACCTGTGACTCCAGCTCGTCGTAGAGGAGCAGCTGCTGCCCGGTGCCGTACCCGCCGACGCCGGCATTGACGACCTCCCAGCGCGGGCCGCCGCGCGCGTTGAGCAACTGCTCGAGCACGGCGGGCCAGGCCTCGGCCGCCTCCACCGCGTGGCCGAACGTGAACGAATCGCCCAGCGCGAGCACGCGCCGCACGCCGGCCGGCTTGGCCGCGAGCTCCGGCCCGCGCAGGCCAAGCGAATTCGTCGTGATGTGCACGATCCGCTCGTGGCCGCCGAACGTCATCCGGCCGTTCAGGTTGGCGCGCGGGATACTGCCGAGCCGCGCGTGGCGGGTGAGCAGCCGCATATGCGGAAACGTCAGGGCGAGTGCCAGCTCGATCGCGGCGAGTGCGAGGACGCAGCCCGCGAGGACGGCGAGGCCGCGTCCGACGACCCGCTTCACCGCGCTTTCCGGACCACGAAGTTCTCGAGCAGGAGCAGGTCCATGCCGCTCCGCGCGAAGGTCTCCAGCGCGTCGGTGGGCGTGCTCACGATGGGATCGCCCTTGAGGTTGAAGGACGTGTTGAGCACCAGCGGCACGCCGGTCGCCTCGGCGAACTTTTCGATGAGGCGGTGGTAGCGCGGGTTGAACTCGCGGTGCACCGCCTGCGGCCGGCTCGAGCCGTCCGCGTGGGTGATGGCCGGGGCTCGGTCGGTCGTCACCGGCGCGACGTAGAGCATGAAGCGCGTCGGGTAGTGCTTGGCCGCCTCGCCGAGATCGAAGCACTGCGCCGCCTTTTCGGCCAGCACGGATGGCGCGAAGGGCCGGAAGGGCTCCCGGAACTTGATCTTGATGTTGACGATGTCCTTCATGTCTTCGCGCCGCGGGTCGGCGATGATCGAGCGGTGGCCCAGGGCACGCGGGCCCCACTCGAACCGCCCGTGGTACCAGCCGATGACCTCGCCGCGCTGCAGAGAGTCCACGGCCACGTCCAGCGCGCGCTCGTCGTCATCGAGCTGGGTGTAACGCCACCCACCCGCGCGTAGCGCGTCGGCAATCGCGCCTTCGTCGTACGCCTTGCCCCAGGAGGCATGGTCCATCACGAACGTCCGCGGTCGGCCCAGGAGCACGTGGTACGCGTAGAGCGCGGCCCCGAGTGCGCCGCCGGCGTCGCCGGCGGCCGGCTGCACGTAGATCTCCTCGAAGGGCGTGGAGCGCAGCACCTTGTAGTTCGCGACGCAGTTGAGCGCGACGCCGCCGGCCAGGCAGAGCCGGGTCAGCCCGGTCTCGCGGTGGACGTGCCGCGCCATGGCGATCATGACGTCTTCCGTCACGTGCTGGATGCTGGCGGCGATATCGGCGTAGTACTGGTTACGGCGCAACTCCTCAGCCGTGGGCGGGTTCGGGTCGTCGTAGAGCGACGTGCGGCTGGTGACGAACCGCGCCTTCGGGTTGCGTGGGGCGCCGAACACCCGCTCGAAGCGGCGCGTGAAGGCGCGCTCGGTGTCGTGAAAGCGCATGTAGGCCGGATCGAGCCAGAGACTGCCGTCCTCGCGCAGCTCCATGATCGATCGGATCTGATCGACGTAGCGTGGCTCCCCGAACGGGGCCATACCCATGACCTTGTACTCGCCCTCGTTGACCTCGAAGCCGAGGAACGCCGTGAAGACCGAGTAGAGCAGACCGAGCGAGTGCGGAAAGCGAAGCTCGTGCGTCAGATCCAGTCGGTTCGGCCCGCCCTGTCCCCAGTCACCCGCCGCGCGGCCGCAGGTGGCGGTCGTCCATTCGCCCACGCCGTCCACCGTCAGCACGGCAGCCTCCTCGAACGGAGAGGCGAAGAACGCGCTGGCGGCGTGCGAGAGGTGGTGATCGACGAACAGGACTCGGTCCGCCGGCGTCCCGAGATGCTTCTGGATCTGCGCCTTGATCCAGACTTTCTCCTTGAGCCAGACGTGAAACCCCTCGCGGAACAGGCGCAGCGAGCGCGGGAAGGTGGCGACGATCGTCGTCATGAGGCGCTCGGCCTTCGCGAAGGGCTTCTCGTAGAAGACGACGTAATCGAGATCCGTCGCCTCGATGCCGGCCTGCTCCAGGCAGAACTCGATCGCGCGCAGCGGGAACGCTGCGTCGTGCTTGCGACGCGTGAAGCGCTCTTCCTGCGCGGCGGCGATGAGCACGCCATCGCGCAGCAACGCGGCCGCGGCGTCGTGGTAGTGACAGCTGATCCCGAGGACGTGCATCACTGCCTCCGGGCTTCGTCGAGGCTCGCGGGCGTCGCCGCGCGCGGCATCCAGAAAGTCGTCCGCTGCCGGCCGCGCAGCTGCAGCGGATCGGTGAAGACGCGGCGCACGAGGGCGATCGGGCCGATGACGGCGAAGTAGAGGACCGTGTAGACGACGATCGCCTGCTTTTCGCCGATCCAGTGCGCCACCCGCTGCCACGCCTTCCACGCGCGCACCAGAACGGTCGGGATGGTCACGGGTCGGCGCTAGAAGATCGTGTAGATGAAGGGAGCCAGCGCCGAGCTCTGGCCGAGGATCAGGAGGAGCCCGAAGAGGAAGATGACGACGAACATCGGCATCATCCACCAGAGCTTCTGCCGCCACAGGTAGGTGAAGAACTCACCGATGATGCCGACCCGATGGGAGGTCTCCGCTAGCTTCTTCACGGCTGAGTACTTGAGCAAGCGCCGTGCCCGACCCGGAAACGGGCGGCGCCAGTGGCTTTTAGCGCTCGCCCCCGCCCGAGGCTGCAACGCGCTACCGTGGTCGGGTATCGCGCTGGCGAACTATGGGCGGTGGATCACCACGGCGATGGCACACCGTCCGGCAATGGGACCTCGGCGACGTTCAGCACCATCGAGACGAGCGTGTAGTAGCCGCTCACCCCGATGAGGTCGACCACCCCCTGCTCGCCCAGGACGGCGACCGCACGCTCGAAGAGCGCGCCCTCCACGAAATGCTGGCGGTGGAGCATGGTGCAAAACTCGTAGACCGCCTCCTCGTCGGGCTTCATGCCGGCCGGCCGCCGGTTGCGAGCGAGGTCGTCCGCGATCGACTCGGCCAGGCCCCCCTTCACCGCCAGGGGGCGATGCGCGTACCACTCGTACTTCGACTCCCAGAACCTGGCGTTGACGAGGATGGCGAACTCGTTGAGCCGCGGCGGCAGCGACGAGTTGAAACGCAGGTATTCGCCGACTTTCTGCACGCGATCGGCAAGCTCGGGGCTGCGCAGCAGGACGTTGAACGGGCCGCGCGCGCCGCCGCGAGGTCCGCTGACGATGGCGTCGTACACGCGCTTCTGCGCCGGCGACATCCGCTCGGGCTCGAGGGTCGAAAAACGCATGGCGTCGGTCCTCCCGCGGCCCACGCTACTTGACCATGCCCGTGCGCGCCAGTAGCCTGCGGGGGCCGTGCGATCTTTTCCGGCGGCGCAACGGGGGGACATCATGCATAGGCAGCGTCAAGGCCGCACCATCGTCACGCTCGCGCTGGCTTTCGTGGTCGGCATCGCCGCCATCGCGGCCGCCGACGAGACGTGCAACTCACCGTATGTCACCAAGCTCATCAAGGGCCAGGAGGACTTCGTCTACGTCTGGACGCTCGGTGTCGACAGCGTCGGCGACGGCTCGGACAAGCTCGTGACGGTGGACGTGAACCCGAAGTCCAAGCGTTACGGCAAAGTGCTCAATGCCGTATCCGTGGGCACGCGCGGCGAGGCGCACCACATGGGCTTTACCGACGATCGGCGCTTCATCTGGGCCGGCGGCCTGTCGGAGCCGAAGATCTACGTCTTCGACATCGGCACCGATCCCGGCCGGCCGAAGCTGGTGAAGACGATCAGCGATATGGCCGACAAGACCGGCTATCTCGGCCCGCACACCTACTACGCGATGCCGGGTCGCATGCTGGTGCAAGCGCTCTCGAACACGAAGGACAAAGGCGGCCGCACCGGCATGGCGCTCTACAACAACGCGGGCGGGTTCGTCGCCTCCTACCCGATGCCGACGGACGGCGGCGGCGACGGCTACGGCTACGACCTCGCGGTCAACCCGCGCAAGAACGTCCTGCTCACCTCGAGCTTCACCGGCTACGACAACTACATGCGGCCGCTCGGCGACGTCGTCAAGGATCCCGAGGCGATGAAGCGCTTCGGCAACACCATGGTCGTCTGGGACCTCAAGGCCATGAAGCCAAAGCAGATCCTCGCGGTGCCCGGCACGCCGCTGGAGATCCGCTGGTCGCTCAACCCGGGCGACGACTGGGCGATCACCGCCACCGCGCTGACGTCCAAGCTCTGGCTCGTCAAGCCGGACAAGGGCGCGTGGCAGGCCAAGGAGGTCGCGACGGTCGGCGATCCGGCCAAGATTCCGCTGCCCGTGGATATCAGCATCACGCGCGACGGCAAAGGGCTCTGGCTGAACACGTTCATGGACGGCACCACGCGGTATTTCGACCTGAGCAATCCCGAGGCGCCGAAGCAGACGTACGAGAAGGTCACCGGCAAGCAGGTCAACATGATCTCGCAGAGCTGGGACGGCAAGCGCGTGTACATCACCTCGTCGCTGCTGGCCAACTGGGACAAGGGCGGCGCCGACAACGAGCAGTTCCTGCGCGGCTTCCGCTGGGACGGCAAGGAGCTCACGCAGGCGTTCGAGGTCGACTTCATGCAGGAAAAGCTCGGCCGCGCCCACCATATGAAGCTCGGCAGCAAGTCGCTGCGCTCGGCCCCGTCCGCGCAGTGACCCCGTGCGCCGCCGTGCGCGCGCTCGGCCTGGTCGTGGGGCTGCTGCTCGCGCCGTCGTGGCTCGCCGTCCCCCTTGCGGCGAGCCACGACGGCGACGCGCCCGCGCTCGACTTCGAGCCGCCGGCGCCGGGGACCTACACCCTTCACCGCATCATGGCCGCACCCGACGGCGAGGTCCTCGGGCTGGATGGCCGACCGCAGCGCCTCGCGCGATTCACGCGCGAGGGCATCACCCTGCTCGGCTTCATCTACACGACCTGCGTGGATCCGGAGGGCTGCCCGCGCGCCTACCAGGTGTTCGACGCCGTGCGCGAGGCGGTCGCCGCCGCCCCGGCGCTGCGTGATCGCGTGCGCCTCGTGACCCTGTCCTTCGATCCCGCGCGTGACACGCCCGGCACGATGGCGCGCTATGCAGGCAGCCGGGCGCGCAGCGGCGACGTGCCGTGGCTGTTCCTGACGACGCGCTCGGCGCGCGAGCTGATGCCCCTGGTCGAGGGCTTCGGCCAGGACATCCGCTACACGGTCGACGCCTCCGGCGGCACCCCCCGCCGCGAGCTGGCGCACGTGCTCAAGGTCTTCCTCATCGATCGCGCGGGATATATCCGCGAAATCTATTCGTCGACCTTCTTGCACCCGCGCACGGTCCTTAACGACATCGAGACGTTGATGCTCGAGGACCGCGGGCGCTGACGCTCTAACCCGGCGCCGCGCCCTGCGTCGCCGTGTAGACCGCGTAGAGCGACTGGCTGGCCGCCATGAACAGCCGATTGCGCTTGGGCCCGCCGAAGCAGACGTTGCCACAGATCTCGGGTAGCCGGATGCGTCCGATCAGCTTGCCGCCCAGATTCCAGATCGTCACGCCGCTGTAGCCGACGGAGCGGCCGGCGTTGCTCGAGCACCAGAGATTGCCCTCGACGTCGGCGCGCACGCCGTCGGGCCCGCACTTCACGCCGTCGACCATGAAGTCGCTGAAGAGCTTGCCGCCCGAGAGCTTGTTGTCGCTGCCGACGTCGAACACGTGCATGTCGCCCTTGCCGCCCGCGCCGGTGTCTCCGGGGCCTTTTCCGGTGCTGATCACGTAGAGCTTCTTGTAATCGGGCGAGAAGCAGAGCCCGTTGGGATCGGGCACCTGGGCCTCGGGGACGACGAGATCCATCTTTCCGGCCGGATCGACGCGATAGACGCCGGTCGGCAGCTCGCGCTTGTACTCGCCGATGCCGAGCGCCTGGCCCAGACGCGGCTTGAGCCGGCCCTGGGCGTTGCTCGGTCCGCCCGCGGCGTCCGGCGCGCCCTCGTAGAGCTGACCGCCATACGGGGGATCGGTGAACCAGTACGAGCCGTCGGGATGCGGCACGACGTCGTTCGGCGAGTTCAGGCGCTTGCCCTGATAGTGGTCGGCGATCAGCGTGATGGACCCGTCGTGCTCGTAGCGCACCACGCGGCGGGCGAGGTGCTCGCACGACAGCTGGCGGCCCTGAAAATCGAACGTGTTGCCGTTGCTGTTGTTCGACGGCATGCGGAAGACCGCGACGCGGCCGTCGTCCTCGAGCCAGCGCATCTGCCGGTTGTTGGGAATGTCGCTCCAGACGAGATAACGTCCCTGCCCGCTCCACGCCGGCCCCTCCGACCACAGCGCGCCCGTCCACAGCCGCTGGATCGGCGCGTTGACCTGGCGAAGGCCGTTGAAGGATGGATCGACCGTGAGCACGTCCGGATCGGTGAAGTACACGTTGGGCGGCGCGTTCGGCCCGAAATCCCGCGGCGGCGTCGTGATGACGGTAGGCGGCTCGACGGGCTTCGGCTGGGCCAGCGCGAGGCCTGGCGTGAGGGCCACCGCGCCGGCGGCCTTGAGCAACGTGCGACGGGTCAGGAAAGCGGGGGCGGGCATCGACGTCCTCCGGTGCGAGAGGCGCTGCAGCGACCGCCGACCCTTATATCACTTTCACGCCCCCGCTGCGGCGCACGTACCAGCACGGCCGCAGCCCGAAGTGAGGGAACAGGGCCTGCGCGCAGACCTCAGTCTGCGGGCGGTCGGTGAAGACCTCGAACTTGCCGTTCTTCAGTCGGGTCGCGAAATAGACGGTGACGGTGTCGCGCCCAGCGCCCCGCCCGAGGCGGTACCGCAGCACGAGCGCGTCCGATATATAGAGGATGGCCGGCACGATCACGACCGCGGCGAGCGCGACGATGACCGCCAATCGTGCCCAGCGGCTCATCGGCGCTCAGAAAGGCGCGACGGCCACCCGAATCCAGCCGACCGCGCCGACGGCCCAGGCCCGGATCGCCGAGCGCCGATCACGACGCCGGCGCTCCACGACGGGCGCCTGGCTTCGTTGACGCCGCTCGCCTCGACGGCGGTCGAAGATCACCTTCACGTCCTCCTCGCCGCCGAAGGCGTGCGCAAGCGAGTCATACCGCTGCGGCTGCTCACGGGAGACCACGAACAAGAGCCGCCGCCGCTTGCGCGCCGCGGTCTCGTAGGAGGTCGTCGTCCGAGGGCCCACCGTCTGCATGTTGGCAAAAGGATAGACGCGACCCCCCGCAACGGCCGCCGATTTTCGCTACTCGGCGGCGGCCAGCCGGGCGAACAGCCGCTTCATGGCGCTGACCCGGGCCAGGTAGCGGCCGGTGTCGTGGTCGCCGCAGCGCTGTCCCGGCGTCAGCCGGAAGCCGCGCCGCGCGTAGCCGTCCCCCGGACCGGCGCCGCAGAGATGGATGACGGCGGCCAGATCCTCTTTCTGTGCCGGCGACGCCGTCACGATGCGATGCCGTTGCAGCGTCTCCGCGACCCCGCGATCCAGGAGCGCGGCGGTCATCTCGACCGCGTGACTCGGCAGCACGCGCGTATAGAGGCCGTTGAACCAGCACGACCGCGTGTCGTGCCAGGGACCGTCTTCCACCACGACGTGATCGCGGATGCAGAACCGCCGTGCCTCGCGGAAGGTCGCATCGGTGATCTGGTACATCCCCACCGCGCTCGACGCCGGCTGGTACACCTCGAACGGATTCCATGTCAGCCGCCATCGCCAGTACGTCCTCGCCACTGGATTGCCGGAGCCCTCGACCTGAGCGAGGGCCGCCAGCAGCTCCGGTGTGATGACGGCCGTCGAGTGCCGGCGAAACAGCGGCCCATATCCTCGCCACGTCTCCGCCGGCGCCTTGGCGAGCACGCCGTCCACCGGAAAGAACAGCTCGGTCGGCTTGCGCACGACCTGATAGAGCCAGTTTGCCGCCGACCACACGGTCAGCACGACAATCGTGCCGACGATGATGCGCACCGCCAGGGGCGCCGCCACCAGCAGCTTGAGGAGTCGGCGCGCGCGTCGGGTCCTGAGCCAGAGGAAGGCCATCCGCGCCGCGCGACGGCGCCGCCGCCGAGATATCGTGAGCGTGCGCAACAGGCTCATGACGGATAGCTCGAGTATGGGGCAACGGCGCAGGCGAGCGACAGCTACTTGGCGTGCTTCGCAAAGCCGTTGCGCGATTGGAGACCGCGCGTGCTACGAGGCGTTCGCGGCGCGGTTCTGGCGCGTCGGGATGATTTCGCTGATCTCACGCGCGAGCTCCTCCGGGAGGCACGGCTTGACGAGGAACGAGCATGCTCCCAGCGCGACGGCTGCGGGCTGGAGATAGTTTTTGAAATCGTGCCCGGTGAGCACGAGGATCGGCGTATCCGCCGTCTTCGCGTCGCGGCGAATATCCTCCATCGCCCTCCAGCCACTCACTCCCGGCATCTCGAGGTCCATCACGATGAGATCGGGCCGAAGCGTGAGCGCCTTCACCACGGCCTCTCGCCCCTCCGCGGCCGTCTCCACGGAGTAGCCGATCTTGCTGAGGTAGAGCGCATACATGTCACGCGTGTCTCGATTGTCGTCCGCGATCAGAACCAAGGGCGCGGTTGGCTTCGTCATCATGAAAATAATCGTGGCATACGTGACCGCGACCTATAGCGGGAATAGTGAAGGGAAAACCTTTTCCTAAGTTGGGAACACTTCTACACGAAAGGCCTGACCGGACCATCGGACACACTCATAGCCCCTCCCAGACGATGAGCAACGCGACGACCACGAGCGTGACAATCAAAAATGGTGGCCCCGGCAGAGCACGTTCGGTCCCCTTCCGTGGCGCTGTTGCGCGCCGCGGCCACTCGCGCTTGAGCTGAAGTCCCCGCGCGCGCGAGCTCGACGTCACGAAGGGGGCCGAGCCCCCACCGGCCTGACGGCGCCGCCCCCGGCACGGCCGGCACTGCTGACGAAAAAACGAGGCGACGAAAAACGAACCG
>QHSO01000242.1 GCA_003220475.1 Candidatus Rokuibacteriota bacterium
TGGCGCTCGTCGAGCGGGCGATAGTCAGCCAGCCGCATGCGCAGCACAAAGGTCTCGAAGAACCAAGAGACGTGGGCGAGATGCCACTTGGCCGGGCTGACGTCGGGCATCGCCTGGACGACGTAGTCTTCGACCGCCAGTGGCTGGCAGAGGCGCTCGGTGGCCCGACGCACGTCGAGGTAACGGTCGAGCAGGCGCGGGCCATCGCTCATCGGTCCCAACGAAGGTGCAACGCTCGCGCCAGCGAGCCCGGGGGCGGTGGTACCCTCCCGCCATGAACGCGACAGGATTCCAGGCGCTGGTCGAATCCGATCGGGGAACGTTCGAGGTCCAGACGGCCGCTGCGGGACCGGCGGGGCGGCTTCCGCTCACCGCCGAGATGCTGCTCGAGCGGCCGAGCGGCGACGTCTTCGGCCTCACACAGAACGCCGGAATGGGCTGGGACCCGCGCGAGCTCGGCCGGCCGCAATTCCTGATGCTCGGGACCAACGGCGGGCTGCGTGCCGCCGACGGCCGGCCGATCGCGCTCGGCTACCACACCGGTCACTGGGAGATCGGCCTGCTCATGCAGGCGGCCGCCGAAGAGCTCGTGGCGCAGGAATGTTTGCCGTTCGCCGCGTTTTGCTCGGACCCGTGCGACGGCCGCACGCAGGGCACCGTCGGCATGATGGACAGCCTCGCCTACCGCAACGATGCGGCGATCGTCCTGCGCCGTCTGGTGCGCTCGCTGCCGACGCGTCGCGGTGTGCTCGGCATCGCGACCTGCGACAAGGGCCTGCCCGCGATGATGATGACGCTCGCCGCAATGCGCGCGCTGCCCGTCGTGCTCGTGCCCGGCGGCGTGACGCTGCCGCCGACCAACGGCGAGGACGCGGGCAAGGTCCAGTCGATCGGCGCGCGCTTCGCGCACGGCGAGCTGACGCTCGAACAGGCGCAGGATCTCGGCTGCCGCGCCTGCGGCTCACCGGGCGGCGGCTGCCAGTTCCTCGGCACGGCGGCGACCTCGCAGGTGGTCGGCGAAGCGCTCGGGCTGTCGCTGCCGCACTCCGCGCTGGCGCCCTCGGGCCAGCCCATCTGGACGGACATGGCGCGCCGCTCGGCGCGCGCGCTGGTCAGCCTCGCCGCCCGCGGCATCACCGCCGCGTCGATCGTCACCGACGCGGCGATCCGAAACGCGATGGTCGTGCACGCGGCGTTCGGCGGCTCGACGAACTTGCTGCTGCACACGCCGGCGATCGCGCACGCCGCGGGGCTGCGGCGTCCCACCGTCGAGGACTGGAGCGCGGTCAACCGCCGCGTGCCGCGGCTGGTCGACACGCTGCCGAACGGTCCGCATCCGACCGTGCGGGCGTTCCTCGCCGGCGGCGTGCCGGAGGTCATGCTGCATCTGCGGCGCCTCGGCCTGCTCGAGGAGTCGGCGCTGACGGTGAGCGGCGAGACGCTCTCACGCGTGCTCGACTGGTGGGAGGGCAGCGAGCGTCGCCATGTGCTGCGCGAGCGGCTGCGTCGCGCGGACGGCGTGGCGCCCGAGGACGTCATCATGGATCCCGAGCGGGCGCGCGCGCGCGGACTGACGAGCACGGTGACGTTTCCGCGCGGCAACCTCGCGCCCGAGGGCTCCGTCATCAAGTCCACCGCGATCGATCCGTCGGTCGTCGACGCCGACGGCATCTACCGCAAGACGGGGCCCGCGCGCGTGTTCGTGCGCGAGAAGGACGCGATCGCGGCGATCAAGAATCCCGGACCCGGCGGCATCAAGTCGGGCGACGTCCTCGTACTGATCTGCCGCGGCCCGCTCGGCGCCGGGATGGAGGAGATCTACCAGATCACCGCCGCGCTCAAGCACCTGTCGTTCGGCAAGCACGTCGCGGTGATCACCGACGCGCGCTTCTCCGGCGTCTCGACGGGCGCGTGCATCGGCCACGTCGGCCCCGAGGCGCTCGCCGGCGGGCCCATCGGCAAGGTGCGCGACGGCGACACGATTCGCATCGTGATCGACCGCAACCGCTTGGAAGGATCGGTGGATCTCGTCGGCGAGGCCGGCCGGACGTTGTCCGCGGAAGAAGGCGCGCGCGTGCTCGCCTCGCGCGCGCCGCGGCCGGATCTGTCGCCGGATCCCGACATACCCGACGACACGCGGCTGTGGGCGGCGCTGCAGCAGGCGGGCGGCGGCACGTGGGGCGGCTGCGTCTACGACGTCGACGCGATCATCGGCGCCCTGCGGCGCTGACGCGGCGTCAACGCCGGCGAGGTATAGGCGGAGCGCCAGCCGCGCTATCGGGAGTTGCGGGACGACGTCACCGCGCTAGGCTTTGCACGTCGGTGAACGACGTCGATGATCACGCCCGAGGTTCGTTCCACGCCGGAGACATTGCTCGACGCGCTGCTCGATGCGCGTCGCGTCGAGCTCGCGCTCCTGGATGATCTGAGCGACGCGCAGATGCTCGGCCGCCGTGGCCACTTTCTGGAGCCGCCCATCTGGGAGATGGGCCACGTCGGGTGGTTCCAGGAGTACTGGTTGTTGCGCCGCCTCGACGGCGCCGATCCGCTGCTGCCCGGCGCGGA
Source organism: Candidatus Rokuibacteriota bacterium (assembly GCA_003220475.1). Taxonomy (GTDB): domain Bacteria; phylum Methylomirabilota; class Methylomirabilia; order Rokubacteriales; family CSP1-6; genus AR12. Next base: position 2,566 of record QHSO01000242.1, read on the forward strand.
CGAGATCTACGATTCGTTCAACGTCTCGTACACGCAGCGCTGGGACCATCGCTTTCCGTCGCGGGCGGCGACGCTCGCCTACATCACCGAGGTGCTGCGGCGCAGCGTCGCGCGCCTCGAATCGCGTGAGCCGCGGAGTGACGAGGCGTACTTCTACACGCTGGCGGCGCAGCACGAGGACATGCACGCGGAGAACCTGACGGCGATCTTGCAAACGCTCGGGCACACGCGGCCGGCGAGCCTGCGTTCAGCGGGAGCGCCGCCGCCCGTGGATCACGCGTTTCGTCCGGTCGACGTCGTCGTGCCGGGCGGCACGTTCATGCTGGGCGCCGATCCCGAGGAGCCGTTCGTCTTCGACAACGAGAAGTGGGCGCATCCCGTCGAGGTCGCGCCGTTCCGTATCGCCGCGACGCCCGTCACGAACGCGGAGCTCCAAGCCTTCGTCGACGACGGCGGCTATCGGCGTCGTGAGTGCTGGGGCCGGCGCGGCTGGGACTGGCGCCGGCGCGAGGGCGCCGAGCATCCGCTGTTCTGGCAGCGCGAGGGCGGCTGCTGGTTCGAGCGACGGTTCGAATTGCTCGTGCCGCTCGAGCCGTGGCACCCGGTCGTGCACGTCAACTGGTACGAGGCGGAAGCATTCTGTCGGTGGGCCGGGCGGCGGTTGCCCACCGAGGCGGAGTGGGAGATGGCCGCCACGCTCGAGCCGGCGACCGGACGCAAGCGTCGGTTCCCGTGGGGAGACGCGCCGCCCACACCCGAGTGCGCGAATCTCGATTACCGTGCCGGCGGCACGCTCGACGTACGCGCACTGCCGGCGGGCGACAGTCCCGTCGGCTGTCGGCAGATGATCGGCAACGTGTGGGAGTGGGTGGCGGATACCTTCGAACCGTACCCGGGATTCGTATGCGACCCTTATCGGGAGTATTCGGAGCCGCACTTCGGCGGCAAGAACGTGCTCAAGGGCGGATGCTGGACCACGCGCTCGCGCCTCATCCGCGCCACGTGGCGCAACTTCTTCAAGCGTCACCGCCGCAATATCTTCGCCGGCTTTCGGACGGCGGCATGCTAACGCGCCGCTGAGGGCGCGGCGCGCAGCGCGCGCGGGACGACGAGGCGGTCGAGTCCTTCGAACGCGGCGTGGATGACGAGCGCCATCACGGCGGCGGGAATCGCGCCGGCGAGGATGGTCCGCACGTCGTTGAGCGCGAGCCCCGTCACGATGAGCGTGCCGTAGCCGCCGCCGCCGACGAACGCGGCGAGCGTCGCCGTGCCCACGGTGAGGACCGCCGACGTCTTGATGCCCGCCATGACGGTGACCGATGCCAGCGGCAGCTCGATCCAGGCGAGCCGCCGCCAGCCCCGCAGTCCTAGCACGCTCGTCATCTCGGTAAGCCGCGCGTCCAGACTGCTGATCCCGGCGTGCGTGGTGCGTACGATCGGCAGCAGCGCATAGAGCGACAGGGCAACGAGCGCCGGCACCTGGCCGATGCCGAACAGCGGAATCATGAACGCGAGCAGGGCGAGTGCGGGAATCGTTTGTAGGATTCCGACGCCCATCAGCTCCGCCTGCGCGAGTCGCGGACGCCGAGCGGCGACGATGCCGAGTGGCAAGCCGAGCAAGACGGCGGCCGTGAGCGAGATGGCGACCAGGACCAGATGCTCGAGCGTCAACGTCGCGAGCTCGCCGATACGGCTCCGCGGCGTCGCGGCACTCGCCCGGCCGAGAAACGTCGCGGCCACGTCGGCGAACGATCGGCGCTCGAGGTCGGCCAGGGCATTGAGCCGCGCCATCGTCGCATTGTCGAGGCGGCCGCCCAGCCGTCGTTCGAGAGCCGCCCACGTCCGCGGAAACTCGTCGGCGAGCGCGCGGCGTGCGAGGAGCACGGCGCTGTAGTCGGGAAAGAAACGACGATCGTCGGCGAGCAGCACCAGGTCGAGCCGCGCGAGCTGACCGTCGGTGGAGAACACGTCGATGACGTCCACGCGGCCGGCGGCGAGCGCCGGGTATGTCAGCGCGTGCTCCATGACGTGCACGTCGGCCAAGCGCAGGCCGTAGCGACGCGATAGACCGGGCCAACCGTCGGCGCGCTCGAGGAAGCCAGGGTCGAAGGCCGCGCGGAGGCCGGGGTGGTGCGCGAGATCGCCGATCGTGCGTAGACCCAGCCGTGTCGCCTCGTCGCGGCGGGCGGCGAGCGCGTACGTGTTGTCGAAGCCCAGCGGCGTGCCGACGATGACGCCGCGCCCGTCGAGGGCCGCGCGCATGGCGCCGACCGACGTCTCGGCGCGAGCCTCACCGGTGTCGTCGATGATCTGCGCGACGATCTCCGCCAGGATGTAGCTCTCCGTGAACGATTTCGAGCCGACGCGGAGGGTCGGTCGCTCGGCCCGCGTCACGCCGGCGGCGAGCAGCAGCGCGAGCACGGCGAGGCCGAGCGAGGCGCGGCGGGTCACCGGCCCAGCTCCCGGGTCATCGCGCGCGG
>QHSO01000049.1 GCA_003220475.1 Candidatus Rokuibacteriota bacterium
CGAGCGGTGGCGCACGGGCGGCTCGGGCGAGGTCGGCTTCGACCAGGTCTTCATCGCCTCGTGCGCGCGCCGCGAGCTGGAGGGACTGAGCCTCGCGCAGATCGCGCGCCAGTCGGGCATCGCGCCGGTGGACACGCTCATGAACCTGCTCCTCGATCAGAAGTGCACGGTCGGGATGGTGAGCTTCACGCAGAGCCTCGAGAACGTCGCGAAGGTCCTCGCCCATCCGATGCTGATGATCGGCTCCGACTCGATCCCGCTCTACGAGGGCGACGCGGACAAGCCGGGCAAGCCGCATCCGCGCACGTACGGCACGTTCCCGCGCGTCCTCGGCGAATACGCGCGCGACCGGCGCCTGATGTCGCTCGAGACCGCAGTCCACAAGATGACCGGCATGGCGGCGCAGCGCCTGCGCCTCGACGATCGCGGGCTCCTGCGCGAAGGCTTTGCCGCCGACGTCACGGTGTTCGATCCCACATCCGTGAAGGACGCGTCGACCTACCCCGATCCGCACCGCTACCCGACGGGCATTCCTTACGTCATCGTCAACGGCGCCGTCGCCGTCGATGCGGGCCGGATGTCCGCCGCGCGCGCGGGCCAGATCCTGCGGCCGCCGAGGTGACCATGCCGACGGTGAGACTCCGGAAGGCCTCCGAGTATCCAGACGCCGTGCAGAAGCTCTTCGAGCTGTCGAAGGCCTGGTTCAAGTACGACTTCCCCGAGCCACCGGCGATGAGCCGGGTGATGGCGTGGGATCCGGAGTTCGGCGGGCCGCACGGCCGCGCGATGAAGCGCGCGATGGCGCCCGGCGAGTTTTCGCGCGGCGAAAAAGAGATGGTGGCCGCCGCCGTGAGCGGCGCCAACGCGTGCACGTACTGAGTGGACGCGCACACTGCAGCCGGGAAGCTGCAGGGGATGACCGGGGACGATCGGTGGTACGAGGCCGCGTTCGTCGTCGGGATCACCAACGCGCTCAACGTCGTCGCCGACGGCCTTGCCGGCGCGGCGATGCGTCCAGTCGAGCCGACGACCGCGACCGCCGACGTGCGGGAAGTCTTCACGGACATCCGCGCCTTCTATGGACGTGGCGACCAGGCGCGCGGCGGCGGCGAGATTCCGACACCGTTCGCGATCATCGCGCACGACCCCGCCTATCTGGCGGATGTCTGGGCGGCGGTCAAGCGCGCGTTCACCGAGCGTCGTCTCACGCGGCGTCACAAGACCGCGCTGGCGTTCGCCGTGTCGCTCACCACGCGCTCGGCGTTCGGGACCGCGTTCCATCTCGGCGAGCTGCGGCGCCTCGGCGTTGGCGAACCGGGTGTGATGGAGATCATCGGCGTCACGCAGATGTTCTCGTCGTACACGAAGATCGCCGACACCCTGCAGCTTCACTCCGACATGGCTGACATCGCGCCCGTGGACCGCTCGGGCGTGCCGGATTCGGGCACTGGCTGAGCGGGGCGCGATGAGCGACGACGCGCGAGCGCGCGCGATCGAGCTGTGGCGTGAGGCCTACCGCCGGCAGCTGGCGGGCGACCTCGAGGACGCCATCGAGATCTATCGTCGTTCGATCGCCGCCTGTCCCACGGCCGAGGCGCACACCTTCCTCGGCTGGACGTATTCGTTCCAGGGCCGGCTCGAGGAGGCGACCGCGGAATGCCTGCGGGCGATCGAGGTCGATCCCGACTTCGGCAACCCGTATAACGACATCGGCGTCTACCTGATGCAGCAGGGCAAGCTCGACGAGGCGATTCCGTGGCTGGAGCGGGCCAAGCAGGCGGCACGGTACGAGCCGCGCCAGTTCCCGTACATGAACCTCGGCCGGATCTATCTCAAACAGGGGCGCTGGTGGGAGGCGCTCCGCCAGTTCGAGTCGGCGGTGCGGGTGGCGCCGACGGATGCCGACTCGGCCAAAGCGCTGCACTCGCTTCGCGGTCGTCTCAACTGATCCGCTGGCATTGCATTTGTACGTCATACAGCCATGACTTCAAAAGAGCGACCCTCCAGCGTCCGGAACCGGCCCGGTCGACCGTATCCGCTTGGCGCGATCTGGGACGGCTCGGGCGTCAACTTCGCCCTGTTCTCCGAGAACGCGACCGGCGTGGAGCTTTGCCTCTTCGACGACAACGGGCAGGAGACCCGTGTACCGATTGTGGAGAACTCCGACCACGTCTGGCACATCTATCTGCCGGACGCGCGGCCGGGAACGCGCTATGGATATCGTGTGCACGGACCGTGGGAGCCCGCGAACGGGCACCGGTTCAACCCCGCGAAGCTGCTCCTCGATCCCTATGCCCGCGCGATCGACGGAACGATCACCTGGGGTGATTCGCTCTTCGCCTATGAGGTCGGGGGCGGCGAGGACGCCGACCTCAAGATCGATGGGCACGACAGCGCCGAGCACATGCCCAAGGCCATCGTCGTGGACACCGCCTTCACCTGGGGTGGCGACCGGCCGCTGCGGACGCCGTGGAACGAGACGGTCATCTACGAAGCCCACGTCAAGGGCTTCACCCAGCGCCATCCCGAGGTCTCCGAAGAGTTGCGCGGCACGTACGCCGGGCTGATCGCGCCGGCCGCCCTCGAGCACCTCAAGGCGCTCGGGGTGACCGCCGTCGAGCTGATGCCCGTCCACCAGTTCGTCTCGGACCGTTACCTGAAGGAAAAGGGTCTCAGCAACTACTGGGGCTACAACTCGATCGGGTTCTTTGCCCCGGATTTCCGCTACGCCTCGGCCAATGGCCAGGGCGGCCAGGTCAACGAGTTCAAGACGATGGTCAAAACGCTGCACGAGAACGGCATCGAAGTGATCCTCGATGTCGTCTACAACCACACGGCCGAGGGCAACCAGCTCGGGCCGACCTTCTGCTTCCGCGGCATCGACAACGCCGCCTACTACCGGCTCAGCCCCGAGTCGCGCCGGCACTACATGGATTTCACCGGGTGCGGCAACACGCTCAACATGACCAACCCGCGCACGCTGCAGCTCATCATGGACAGCCTGCGATACTGGATCCAGGAGATGCACGTCGACGGCTTCCGCTTCGACCTGGCCTCCGCCCTGGCCCGCGAGCTCAACGACGTCGATCGCCTGGGCTCGTTCTTCGACATCATCCATCAGGATCCGGTGATCTCGCAGGCCAAGCTCATCGCCGAGCCGTGGGATCTGGGCGAAGGCGGCTATCAGGTCGGCAACTTCCCCAATCAGTGGGCCGAGTGGAACGGAATGTACCGCGACGCGGTGCGCGCCTACTGGAAGGGCGACGAGAGCCAGGCGGGAGCCATGGGCCATCGGCTCACCGGCTCCAGCGATCTCTATGGCCGTGGCGGGCGGCGGCCGTACGCCTCGATCAACTTCGTGATCGCGCACGACGGCTTCACGCTCAACGACCTCGTCTCGTACAACGAGAAGCACAACGAGGCCAACGGCGAGGACAACCACGACGGCTCCGACCACAACATCTCCTGGAACCACGGCGTCGAGGGCCCGACCCACGACGTCAAGATCACGGCGCTCCGCGAGCGGCAGAAGCGGAATTTCCTGGCCACGCTGGTGCTCTCTCAGGGCGTGCCGATGATCTGCAGCGGCGACGAGATCGGCCGCACGCAGAAGGGGAACAACAACGCCTACTGTCAGGACCTCGGAGGTGAAGGACCTCACGTGGTTCCGGTGCGACGGCAAGGAGATGACGCAGGACGACTGGACCAATCCGATCACGCGCTGCTTTGGCCTGCGTCTGGCCGGTGACGCGATCCTCGAGCCCGACGCCCTCGGCCAGCGGATCGTCGACGACACCTTCCTCGTCATGCTCAACGCCCATCACGAGCCGATGGGCTTCACGGTGCCCGCGCATCGTGACGGCACGCAGTGGGAGACGGTCCTCGACACGCGCGAGCCGACGGGCAAGACCAAGCGCCGCGCGATGCCGGGCGGCGAGACGTACGACATGGAGGCGCGCTCGCTGGTCGTGCTACGCCTGCGCCGCGAGAACGCCAAGCAGGACGATGAAGAGGAGGAGGCCGACGTGGCCGAGCAGACGACGCCGACCGAGAGTGCACCGCGCCGGATCCGGATCAACACCGCCAACCGGCAAGAGCTGCTCGAGGTCCCTGGTCTGCGTCCCGACGAGGCCGAGGCCATCGTGCGCTTCCGCGACGAGCACGGGCCGATCGCGGATCCGCAGCAGCTCAGCGGCGTGCTCGGCGGCCGCGAGCTCGACGCCTCGATTCGCGGCCGGATCGACTTCGATCCCGCGAATCAGACCGCGCCAGAGGCTCCCGGAGCGTAGCGACTGACAACATGGGGGGCTTCGAGCGCCCCCCAAACCCCCCACCGTTCGGAGCGCCCCGGCAAAGCCGTGGCGCTCCTCTGTCACACGCGCGTGGTGTGGCCGGCCCAGTACCACCGTTCGGGGCGCCCCCCAAAGCCGTGGCGCTCCTCTGTCACACGCGCGTGGTGCGGCCGGCCCAGTACGGCTCGCGCAGCAGTCGCTTGACGAGCTTGCCGGCGGTGTCCCGCGGGAAGTCCGCGTGGAACGACACCTCGCGCGGCGTCTTGTAGTCGGCGATGTGGGCGCGACAGAATTCCATCAGCTCGGCTTCGGTGGCGTGGTGGTCGGCGCGTAGCTGGATGGCCGCGTGCACGCGCTCGCCCCATTCGGGGTCGGGCACACCGAACACCGCGGCGTCCTCGACGGCGGGATGCCGGTGCAGCGCGTCCTCGATCTCGGCGGGATAGATGTTCACGCCGCCCGAGATGATCATGTCGCGCTTGCGATCGCAGATGTAGACGAACCCCTCGTCGTCCATCCACGCAACGTCGCCGACCGACATCCACTCACCGCGCGACGTCTGCGCCGTCGCCGCAGGGTTGCGATAGTACTCGTCGAACACGCCGTCGTAGCGCCGCACGAACAGCTCGCCCGGGGTGCCCGGCGACGCTGGAGCGCCCTCGTCGTCGAGGACGGTGAGCTCGACGCCGGGCGCGGCACGGCCGCACGAGCCCGGCTTGCGCAGCACGTCTTCGGGGCGCAGCACGGTATTCACGCCGAGCTCGGTCGAGCCGTAGAACTCGTAGAGCACCGGACCGAAAAGCGCGAGGGCCTGCTCCTTCACGCGCATCGGACACGGCGCCGCGGCGATGACGAGCGAGCGCATCGACGACACGTCGTAACGCGCGCGGACCTCCGCCGGCAGATCGACGATACGCTTGAGCAGCGTGGGCGCCATGAACGTCGTCGTGCAGCGATGGCGCTCGATCTGCCGCAGGGCATCCTCGGGATCGAACTTTCGCATCACCACGAGGGTGCCGCCGACCATCTGCGCATAGAGCGCAAAGCCGCCGGGCGCCGAGTGATAGAGCGGACCGGCGACGAGATGCACCTGGTCGGCATCGGCGCAGTCCAATGCGACCAGGCGCGGCAGCACCGAGCGCGGATCGATCACGCGGCGGAGCGCGCCCTTGGGCTTGCCGGTGGTGCCGGCCGTGTAAATCATCGAGCCGCCCAGGGCGGCGGGAGCCGGCGGCGGCGCGTCGCGGCCGCGCGCGAGCAGCTCGTCGAAGGCGGCCGCCCACGGGCGGCGCTCGGCCCCGAGCGTGATCCAGTGCTTCACGCGCGCGCCGTCGCGAACGCGCTCGGCCATCGGCAGGAACGCGTCGCCGACGAACACGGCGGTCGCGTCGGAGTTGTCGAGGATGTAGGCCGCCTCCTCGGCGGTGAGGCGGTGGCTCATCGGCACGCCGACGGCGCCGAGTGCTCGCAGGGCAGAACCGGCGATGAGGTTCTCCAGCGCGTTGTGGGCGTAGATGATGGCGTGCTGGCCGGCGCCGACGCCCAGCGCGCCGAGCGAATGCGCGAGGCGGTTCCGCGCACGGAAAAATTGTTCCCACGTCAGCGATCGCTCGCCCTCGATGAGGGCCGGCCGGTGCGGGTGCTTGGCAGCGTAGGTCGCTACGAGATCCATGCTGGCGAGAGTTTACCTCCGACTGGCCCGGCTTGTGCACTGGCAGGTGGGGATGGCCTCGAGCCGCCGCGATGTCCTCAGCCGCCTGCAGCCGCTGCTGCAGGTCGTCATCCTCGCCTTCGGGCTCTTCTGTCTGGGGATCGCGCAGGACGTCTTCATCCCGATCGCGCTGGCGATGCTGCTGACCTTCGTGCTGTCTCCGATCGTCGAGCGGCTGCAGCACTGGCACGTGCCGCGCGTCGCCGCGGTCGTCGTCACCGTCGTCTTCGCGTTCTCGGTGCTCGGCGGGCTCGGCTGGCTGCTGGCCTCACAGGCGACGACGCTCGCCGCGGACCTACCGCAGTACAAGCACAACCTCACCCGCAAAATCCGCGAGGTGCGTCGTGTCGGCAAATCCGACTCGCTCGAGAAAGCGCAGTCGGCGGTGAAGGAGGTCATCGGCGAACTGCAGAAGGACGGCTCGGTCGCCGCGAAGAAACCGCCGCAGCCGGTCGTCGTCGAGAAGCCCGCGCCAGGTGGGCTCGATTCGTTTCGCGTCACGCTCACGACGAAGATTCTGAGCGACGCCGCGGACCGGATCGGACGTTATCTGCAGGCGCAATCGCTGATCAACACGGGTTTCGGCGTCACGATCGCCACCGGGCTGTTCCTCATCGGCGTGCCCTACGCGCTGCTGTTCGGCGTGCTCGGCGCGGTGCTGCGGTTCGTTCCCTACGTCGGCGTGTGGGTCGCCGCCGGCTCCGCGGCGCTCGTCAGTCTCGCCGTGTCCGACGGCTGGCGCGAGCCGCTCATGGTGCTCACGCTGTTCACCCTGGTGGAGCTGCTGATCTATCTCGTCGTCGAGCCGCTCCTCTACAGCCACAGCGCCGGTGTGTCCCCGCTGGCCTTGCTGATCACCCTCGCGTTCTGGACGTGGCTGTGGGGACCGATCGGCCTGATTCTCGGCACGCCACTCACGGTATGTCTCGTCGCGCTGGGGCGGCACTTGCCGGAGATGCAGTTCATCGTCGTGCTCTTCGGCGACGAGCCCGTCGTCAGCACGGATGTCGCCGTCTATCAGCGGCTGTTGAAGGGTGACGAGGACGGCGCGCGCGCGGTGCTCGCGCAGTACGTCAAGGAGCACCCGACGGCCGACGTGTACGAAGAGGCCCTGCTGCCCGTCCTGGCTCGCGTGCGCCGCGACGCGTCCCGCGGTGCGCTCACCGCACAGGAGTCGGCGTTCATCACCGGCGCCATCCGTCGCGTCGTCGATGAGTCCGAAGACGGCGGCCGGCCGGCCGCGCAGGACGAGGCTGCGGCGGCTCCCGTCCTCGAGGCGCTGGCGTGTCCCGCGCGCGACGAGGTCGACGCCGCCGCGCTGCGGATGCTCGCCGCCCGCGTGGCGACCGAGGGAGTGCGCCTCGACGTGGCGGACGCCGGTGTGCTCGCGGCCGAGGTGCTCGAGCGCGTCGAGGCCATGCGGCCGGGCGTGGTGGTCGTGGCGTCGGTCGCGGCGAACGGGCTCGGTCATGCGCGCTACGTGCTCAAGCGACTGCGCGCGCGTTTCGCGGATCTGCCGCTCGTGGCGACATGCTGGAGCGCGCCCGACGAGGCTGACGAGGCGCGTGCCGCCCTCGTCGACGCCGGCGCGACGGACGTCGCGACCACGCTCGGCGAGGCGCGCGATCGCATCGTTCAGTATCGGCGCGTGCGCGCCGAGCCCGCGCCCCCGCGCGCCGCCTAATGGAATGGGGGGCCCCGAAATGGCCCCCCAAACCCCCCAACGCTCGGAGGCGGCACGGTGAAGCCGTGCCGCCCCTCGAATTCCGGTCAGCGCGGCAAGCGACGGAGGAAGGCGGCGATGGCGCGGCCGATCTCGGCGGGCGAGTCCTCCTGCACGAAGTGGCTGCCGCGCACGGTGACTTCTTGCTGGTTCGGCCAGCGACGGCAGAACTCGCGCTGCGCGCCGACGAGGATGGACCCCGGCTCGGCGTTCACGAACAGCTTGGGCAGCGGGCTCGTCGACAGCCACTCGGCGTACGCCGACACGATCGCCGTCACGTCGGCGGGCTCGCCATCGATCGGAATCTCGCGGGGCCAGGTGAGCGTCGGCCGCCGCGATTCGCCGGGCTGACGGAACGGCTCGCGATACTTGTCCATGGCCTCGTGCGTCAGTCCGCGCAGCACGCTCGCGGGCAGGATGCGCTCGACGAACACGTTCTTGTCGAGCACCATCTCCTCGCCGGCGGGCGAGCGCATCGCCTGAAAGATCTTACGCCCCGCCTCGGGCCACTCGGCCCACGTTACCGGCCGCACGATCGCTTCCATGTATGCGAGCGCGCGCACACGCTCGGGATGGCGACGCGCCCAGTGGAAGCCGAGCGCCGAGCCCCAGTCGTGCATCACGAGCGTCACGTCGCGCAACGCGAGCGCCTCGAACCAGGCGTCGAGATACCGCGCGTGATCGGCGAAGCGGTACGTGCCGCCGCTCGCCTTGCCCGAGCGGCCCATGCCGACGAGGTCGGGAGCCAGGCAGCGGCCGGAGCCCTGCAGCAACGGGATCACGTTGCGCCAAAGATACGAGGACGTGGGATTGCCGTGCAGGAAGACGATCGGCGCGCCGACGCCGACCTCGACGTAGGCCATGAAGCTGTCGAGGACGGGCACGCGCCGCCGTTCGTAGAAGTCAGCCGCCGATACCGGGTCCGCCACGGGCCGTCATTATAATCGGTCGCGAGCGACGACCCGCGCCGGCGTGCCGCGGGCACGCTGAGCGGTCTGGAGAATGCAATGGCTCGCTGGCTCGTCGGCACGAGCGGCTACGTGTATCGCGATTGGCGGCGGCGCTTCTACCCGCAGGCGCTGGGCGCACGCGACTGGCTGCCGTACTACGCGGCGACATTCGAGACGGTGGAGTTGAACAGTCCCTTCTACCGTCTGCCACGCGCGGCCACGTTCCGCGCCTGGGCCGCCGCCGTCCCGCCGCACTTCGTCTTCGCCGTGAAGGCGAGCCGGTTCCTCACTCACGTCAAGCGCCTCAACGAGCCGGGCCCGCCCGTGACGCTCTTTCTGCGGCGCGCGCGCGGACTCGGCAATGCCCTCGGCCCGGTGCTGATCCAGCTGCCCTCGACGTTCCACCTGCGTCTCGATCGCCTCGATGGGCTGCTGCGCGCGCTGTCGCGCCGCCCCCACGTGCGCTGGGTGCTCGAGGTGCGCCACGCCTCATGGCTCGTCGAGCCGGTCTTCGAGCGCCTCAGGCGCGCCAATGTCTCGCTGTGCCTGCACGATTGGAAGGAGCAGCCGGTGACCGGCCCGCTCACCGCCGATTTCGTGTACGTGCGCCGTCACGGCACGCGGCGTCGTTACGGAGGCTCGTACGCGGAGGCCATGCTCGCCGCGGACGCCGGTCGTGTCGACGAGTGGACGCGCGACGGGCGTGACGTCTACGTCTACTTCAACAACGATGGCCGCGCGGCGGCGGTGCGCAACGCGCGGCGGCTGACGGAGCTGCTGCGGACACGCGCGCATCGTCGCGCGGCATGAGGACGCTCGAGACACGCTGCTGCATCGCCGGCGGCGGCCCGGCCGGGATGATGCTCGGTCTGCTCCTCGCCCGCGCGGGTGTCGACGTCGTCGTGCTCGAGAAGCACGCCGACTTCCTGCGCGACTTTCGGGGCGACACGATCCATCCCTCCACGCTCGAGGTCATGCACCAGCTCGGGCTGCTCGACGAGTTCCTCGCCCTGCCCCACCAGGAGATCCGCGAGCTGACCGGGATCGTGGGCGGCGAGCGGCTGCAGATCGCCGACTTCAGCCACCTGCCGGTGCGCTGCCCCTTCATCGCGTTGATGCCGCAGTGGGACTTCCTCGATTTCCTCGCGCGTCACGCGCGGCGCCATCCGGGCTTCGCGCTGCACATGAGCACCGGCGTCGGCGATCTTCTGTACCAGGACGGTCGCGTCGCCGGCGTGCGCGCAACAGCGCCAGACGGTCCGCTCGAGATCCGCGCCGACCTCATCGTCGGCGCCGACGGCCGCGACTCGACGGTTCGCGCGGCCGCGAGGCTGCCCGTCAAGATCCTCGGTGCGCCGATGGACGTGCTGTGGTTCCGGCTGCCGAAGCGCGCGGGCGTCACGTCGGGAGTGCTCGGGCGCATCGAGGCCGGACGCATCTTCGTCATGCTCGATCGCGGCGACTACTGGCAGTGCGGCTTCGTGATCGCGAAAGGGACCCTGGAGGACATCCGTGCGCGGGGGCTCGAGGCGTTCCGCGCCGACGTCGCGCGCCTCGTCGGGGCGCCCGTCGAGAGCGGCGTGCTGCGTGACTGGAACGAGGTCAAGCTGCTGACTGTGCGCGTGGATCACCTCACGACGTGGTTCCGGCCCAGCCTGCTCTGCATCGGCGACGCCGCGCACGCGATGTCCCCGGTCGGCGGCGTCGGCATCAACCTCGCCATCCAGGACGCGGTGGCCGCGGCGAACGTGCTGGCGGCGCCGCTGCGGGCGCGAGGCGTCGGCCTCGACGATCTCGCGCGCGTCCAACGGCGTCGCGCGTGGCCCACGCGCGTGACGCAGGGTATCCAGGTGCTCGTTCAGAACCGCGTCGTGCGCCGGGTGCTCGAGAGCCGCCGCCCTGTCAGGCCGGCCCTCGCTGTGCGCCTGCTTGGCCGGTATCCACGCCTGCGCAGGCTACCCGGACGCCTGGTAGGGTTGGGGGTCCGGCCCGAGCGCCTGCGTGTCTAAACCTTAGAATTACTGGCAAATCCCCGCTGCGCGGGCGCTTGTAGCTTTCACACGCCGCCCTGGGAAATTGTCTTCCCTTCGCCCTCGCGGCATGTGAAAATCGCCGCGGGGTATGAAAGCGATTTCCCACCGCTGGGTCGGCGTCGCAGCGCTCCTCTCGGCTGTCGTGATCGCAACCTGTGGCGCGGCGGCGCGCGTCGTCATTCCGTTCACCATCGATCCCGCCAACATCACGGTGCCGCGCGACGCGCGCGCGCTGACGTCACATGAGGCGGCGGTGCGCGGGCTGACGGCGATCCTCGTGCGCGACCTCGGCCTGCCGATGCCGACGACGTTCACGCTCTACGTGTACGGGGGACGCCATACGTTCGAGCAGGGGCTCGTGCAGGACGCGCAGGTCGCGCCCGCGCGCGCCGCGGAGCTCTCGGAGTTCGCGGTCGGGATCGGCAAGCGACGGCAGCTGCTGCTGAACGACGACGGCGCGCAGCCGCGCGGCCGCGAGTGGCTGCGGCTGATCGCGCACGAGCTCGCGCACGTCTCGCAGATCGAGATGGCGGCCGGCGAGGGACGCGCCGAGCAGTGGCTGGCCGAGGGCATGGCCGAATGGGTCGCCTTCACGTCGCTCGAGCACCTGGGGCTCGACACGCTCGCCAACCGCCGCGCGCTTGCGACGGCGGGGATTCGCAACCATGCCGCGCTGGTGGCGGCGCGCCTGGATCTGGAAACGCTCGGCAACCCGCGCGGTTTCACGGTGCGCCATCTCAAGGAAGGCTCGCTGCCGACGTATCAGCTGGCGTTCTTGATGGCCGACTATCTGATCGAGCGCGACGGGTTCGAGCGCGTGGTCGCGTACTTCAAGTCGTTCGAGCGCCGGCAAGACCGTCACAGCAACTTCCGCGACACCTTCGGGCAGACCCTCGATCAGTTCGAGAAAGAAGTCCTCGCCCACCTCAAGACCGTCGTACGCTAGCCCCGTCCGTCCTCGGCGACCTACACGGTATACTTCCCGGGGAGGAGCCGCCTTCATGACTCGATGCTTCGCCTCGCTCGCGGCCGCCCTTGCGCTCGTCGCGGCCGTCACCGACCGCGTGTGGGCCGGGGCGCCGACCGACCAGGTCCGCGAGTACACCGACGCGGTTCTGAAGATCCTCGAGGACCCCGCGCTCAAAACCGAAGATCGCAAGCCGGAGCGGCGGGCGGCCGTGCGAAAGATCGCCACCGAGGTGTTCGACGTGCAGGAGACGGCGCGGCGCGCGCTCGGCCCGCACTGGCAGCAGCGCACCCCGCAGCAGCGCGAGGAGTTCGTGCAGCTGTTCGCCGAGCTGGTCGAGCAGACGTACATCTCGAAGATCGACCTCTTCGGCGGCGAGCGCCTGCGGTTCACCGAGGAGAAAGTGGACGGCGACCACGCGATCGTGCGCGCCAAGGTCATCACGCGGCAGGCGACCGAGGTGCCGGTGGAAGCCCGGCTGCTGCGCAAGGGCGACCGGTGGCTGATCTACGACATCCTCATCGAGAACATCAGCCTCATCGGAAACTACCGCGCGCAGTTCGACCGCATCATCCGCACACAGTCCTACGAAGAGCTCGTGAAGCGCCTGCGGACCCGGGGCGAGTTCCTCCGAGAGTCGGAACGACCGCGCCGCACCGAGCGGTGAGTACCGCGCCGATCGAGATCGTCGGCTGGCCCACGCGCTTCGTGGGCGGCGACGGCGCCGCCCGGCGCCTGTTCGACGAGCCGCTGCCGCCCGGCACCACCGTCCGCTCGCTGCTGAAGAGCTTGAGCGCGCGCTTCCCGGAGTTGGACGAAGCGCTCTGGCACGGCGCCGATCTCGGCGAGCACATCGAGGTGCTCGTCAATGACGCCGTGCTCGGCGTGGCCCACGATCTCGACAGCAAGCTGCAGCCCGGCGATCGCGTCACGCTGCTGGCGCAGTTCATGGGTGGGCGGTGACGTGGCCCGCTGGGAGATCCTCGCCTGGCGCGAGATCCCGGCCATCGTGGAGGTGCACGACGACGCCGGACAGGTGACCCTGCCGCTGAGCGAGAAGTTCCAGTCGCTGATCGATTCGGTGGCGATGCAGCTCGGCATGCAGGACGAGGCCGCGTATCTCGAGCAGTGGACGAAGCTGCCCGGCGGCGAGCGCCCGGGCAATGCGCGTGATGTCGGCGAGGCCGTGGTGGCCGAGCTCGAAGCGCGCTTCCCCGACTACATCGCGCGCGCCTTCCGGCCGTCGTGATTCCCGCCAAGCTGATCGAGGACACCGCGCGCGAGCTGATGGCGCGCGCGGCCATCGACATCCCCGCCGACTACCGCGCGGGCGTGGCCGCCGCGCGCGAGCGCGAGCAGAACCGGCTGGCACGCTTCGTCCTCACCGAGATGGAGCGCAACTGGGACATCGCCACCGCGGACCGGCGGCCGATGTGCGCGGACACGGGGCTGCCGCGCTATTACGTGCGCGCGGGCAACGAGGCGGTGGTCGAGGGCGGCTTCGTGGCGCTCGAGCGCGCACTGCGCCGCGCCACGGCCGAGGCGACGGCCACGATCCCGCTCCGCCCGAATCGCGTGCACCCGCTCACGCGCGTCGACCACAACAACAACGTCGGCGCCCACGCGCCGGAAGTCACGTACGCGTTCGAGCCCGGCGCGGACTGGATCGACGTCACGACCGTGCACAAAGGCGGGCTCTTCGGCAGCGACTACCGCATGCTCTTTCCCGCCGACGGTGTGGGCGGGATCAAACGGTTCTTCGTCGACACGCTCGTGCAGTTCGGCAAGCGCGGGCTCGCCTGTCAGCCGGCCATCATGGGCGTCGGCATCGGCGGCGCCAAGGACACGTGCGTGCGGCTGGGCAAAGAGGCGGCGTGCCTGCGCACGGTCGGCAGCCGTCATCCCGATCCGGACGTCGCGCGGCTCGAGGCCGAGCTGACCGCGCTCGGCAACTACGTCGGCATCGGCGCCATGGGCTTTGCGGGCACCTCGCTCGTCGTCGCGACGCACGTGGAGATCGCATACACGCACACCGGCGGGATGCCCGTGGGGATCCACGCGTTTTGCCTCTCGTCGCGTCGCGCCACCGCGCGCCTTCACGCCGACGGCCGCGTCGAGTTCCGCGCGGATCCCCAGTGGTTCACCGACTACTACCGACGCGAGGGCGTCGAGTGACGCGTCTCGACGACGTCCGGATGCGCGAGGTCGAGCTGACGATGCCCGTGACCGATGCGGCCATCGCCGGCCTGGAGCTCGGCGATGTCGTCTTCGTTTCGGGCGTGCTCTACACGGCGCGCGAGGGGGTGTATCGCATGATCGTCGATCGTGGCGCGCCGATGCCGCCCGGCGTGCGCGAGGCGACGAACGTCAACTTCCACTGCTCGCCGGCGGCCGCCGTGCGGCCCGATGGTAGCTATGTGGTGGAGGCGGTCACGGCGACGGCGTCGTTCCGCTTCGGCAAGTCGATGAGCCGCTGGTTCGAGCGCTCCGGCGCCAAGGTCATCATCGGCAAGGCCGGGCTCACGGAGCTCGCGTATCGCGAATGGTTCGTGCCGCACGGCGCGGTGTATCTCACGACCGTGGGCTATGGCATGGGCGCCGCGTACGGCCGCGGCATCCGGCGCGTGCTCGAGGTTCACTGGCTCGCGGAGCTGGGTATCGCGCAGGCGATGTGGGTCCTCGAGGTCGAGCGGCTCGGCCCGTTTCTCGTTGAAGGCGACCGCGCCGGACGCAGCCTGTTCGCGCTCGCTAATCGCGAGATCGACCTGCGACTGCACGAGGCCTACGCGACGCTGCCGCCGTACTCGATGGGTCGCTTCGGCGAAACCACCGCGCGTAGCGACGAGCTGGTGTGACCGAGGCGCGCCACGGCTTTGCCGGGGCGCGTCCGAGCGTTGGGGGGCCATTTCGGGGCCCCCCAGCTTCAACAGGTCACCGGCGCCACCGCTCCGCGTAGCGCTCGGTGTCGAAGCCGAGCGTCCACAGCGCGAGCAGCCAGACGATGAAGCCGAAGGTTCGCCACGGCCCGCGCGCGAGGAAGCGACGGCCCGACGTCACGAGGGGCGCACGGATCAGCACGCTGCGTCCGCGGCGCTTGAGACGCTGAGAGAAGTCGAGGTCCTCCATCAGCCGTAGCTCGCGATAGCCGCCGAGCGCGCGAAACACGTCGGCGCGGACGAAGATTCCCTGGTCGCCGTACCAGTTGCGCGTGAGGCGGTACCGCAAGCGGTTGACGAGGTTGATCGCGCGCAGGCTCCATGCGCGCTCCGCAAAGCGGTGCTCGAAGGCGCCGCCCACCACGCGCGGATCGGCCAGCGCATCGGCGATCCGCACGAGCGCGTCGGTGGGCGGAACGGAGTCGGCGTGCACGAAGAACAGCACGTCGCCGCCGGCGGCGGCCGCGCCCGCGTTCATCAGCGCGGCCCGCGTGGACGGACCGGGCCAGAGCAGGCGAACCCTTTCGCCGGCCGCGCGTGTCGTACCAACGGGATCACCGGCGGCGGCCACGATGATCTCGACGCCCGCGCGGCCGTGCAAGCGGTCGAGCGCGTCGAGTGTCTGCGCGAGCGCTGCGGCGTCGTTGCGAGCCGGGATGACGATCGAGCACCACGCGGCCATGGCCGAGACTCTACCGCGCGGCCCACACGATCCGCCGTGCGAGAATCGACGGGTGATGGGGAGGAGCGCAATGCGGCAACGGCTCGTCGTCGGCGTCCGGGCGCTCGTGACCGCCGGGCTCCTCGTGCTGACAGCGGCCAGCGGTATCGACGCCCAGCCGGCCCCCGGGCGAGCCGCGCCCGAGATCACCGCCGGCAACTGGATCAACAGCGCGCCGCTGACGATCGGCGGCCTGCGCGGGCAAGTCGTCGCCGTCGAGTTCTGGACGTTCGGCTGATACAACTGCAAGAATGTGATCCCGCAGTTGCGGGACTGGCACACGAAGTACGCGGCGCAGGGTCTTACGATCGTCGGCGTGCACTGTCCGGAGTTCGGCTGGGAGAAGCCCTTCGACAAGCTCGTCGACGCCGTGCGCTCCCTCCAGATCAAGTACGCGATCGTGCAGGACAACGACTTTGCCGTGTGGAGCCGTTACGGGGTGCGTGCGTGGCCGACGCTGGTGTTGGTCGACCGGCGCGGCATCGTCCGCTATCGGCACATCGGCGAGGGTGATTACGAGGCGACGGAGGCGATGATCCGCCGGCTCCTGGGGGAACAGGGATGAAGCTGAAGTACGCGGACATCACACCCGAGGCGATCTACCTCGACCGCCGCGCGTTCATGGTCGGCGCCGCGGCGCTGCTCGTTGGCGGCGCCCGCGCCGAGGCGGCGACGCCGCCGGAGCCCGCGGCGCTGAAGGCGACGCCCAACCCGAAATTCCGGATCGACGATCCGCCGACCAAGTACGAGAGCGCGACGACCTACAACAACTTCTACGAGTTCGGCACCGACAAGAGCGACCCCGCACACCACGCCGCCAGTCTGCGGCCACGACCGTGGTCGGTGGTCGTGGATGGTCTCGTGGCCAAGCCGCAGCGCCTGGACATCGACGAGGTGCTGAAGGCGGCGCCGCTGGAGGAGCGCATCTACGGCCTGCGCTGCGTGGAAGGCTGGTCGATGGTGATCCCATGGATCGGCTATCCGCTCTCGATGTTGCTGCGGCGCGCGGAGCCGACGAGCAAGGCGAAGTACGTCGAGTTCACCACGCTGAAAGATCCCGAGCAGTTCCCCGCCCAAAAGCCGGGATTGTTCGGCCTGGGCGGCGGCCTCGACTGGCCCTACACGGAGGGGCTGCGCCTGGACGAAGCGCTGCATCCGCTCGCGCTGCTCACCGTCGGCATGTACGGCAAGGTGCTGCCGAACCAGAACGGCGCTCCGGTGCGCGTCGTGATCCCGTGGAAGTACGGCTTCAAGAGCGCGAAGTCGATCGTGCGCATCCGATTGACCGAGGAGCAGCCGAAGACGGCGTGGAACAAGGCGGCACCGCAGGAGTACGGCTTTTACTCCAACGTCAACCCCGACGTGGACCATCCGCGCTGGAGTCAGGCCACCGAGCGTCGCATCGGCGAGTTCCGGCGCCGCAAGACGCTGATGCTCAACGGCTACGCCGACCAGGTCGCATCCCTGTATACCGGGATGGATCTGAGGAAGAACTACTAGCGTCGTGTCCCGGCGCGTGCGCGTCGCGCTCAAGGCGGGCGTGTGGCTCGTGTGCCTCAGCCCGCTCGCGAAGCTGTTCTACGGATTCTGGACGGACGATCTCACCGCGAATCCGATCTCGTACGTCACCAACGAGCTCGGCCAGACGACGCTGCGGCTGCTGCTGCTGAGCCTGGCGCTCACGCCGCTGCGCATCCTCTTCGGCTGGGGCTGGCAGATGCCGCTCCGCCGCCTGCTCGGGCTCTTCGCGTTCTTCTACGTGTGCCTGCACCTTTCGGTGTGGGTCGTCCTCGATCACTTCTTCGACTGGCGCGAGATGGGCGCCGACATCGTCAAGCGCCCGTACATCACCGTCGGCATGCTGGCCTTCACGCTGCTCGTGCCGCTCACGGCGACGTCGACGACCGGCATGATCAAGCGGCTCGGCGCCGCGCGCTGGCGGCGGCTGCACCGCCTCGTGTACGCGGCGGCGGTGGCCGGCTGCCTGCACTTCATCTGGCTGGCCAAGAAGGTGCGGCCGGATCCCTGGGTGTATGCGGCCATCCTCGCGCTCCTGCTCGGCATCCGCGTGTGGGACTCTGCTCGTCGATTCGCCAGGCGACGCGACCATCTGCTAGGCTCATCGGCCATGGACTCGACCGCACGCCTCCTGGTCTTCCTCGTCCTGCTGCTCACCGGCTGCGCCGGCGTCACGCCCCGCGCGCCGGGCCCGCCGGACGCCGCCGCCCCGACGCGGCACGTCCTGCCCAACGGCGTCGTCGTCATCAGCCAGGAGCACCGCGCCAGCGACATCGTCGCCGTGCAGCTCTGGCTGCGCGTGGGCGGACGCGACGAGGCGCCCGCCGAGCTGGGGCTCTCGCACTATCTCGAGCACATGCTCTTCAAGGGAACGCCGACGCGGCCACCGGGGTCGATCGACACCGAGATCGAAGGCCTCGGCGGCAACAGCAACGCGTTCACGTCGTACGACTTCACGCATTACGACCTCGTCGTCCCCCTCTCGGGCCTGCGCGCCGCCGCCGCGCTGCTCGCCGACATCGCCGTCAACGCCGCCTTCGTGCCCGCCGAGCTCGAGAGCGAGAAGAAGGTCGTGTTCGAGGAGATGAACCTCACCGAGGACGATCCGGAGCGCTTCCTGCAGCGCCGCCTCACCGAGGCGGCCTATCCGGCGCATCCCTACGGGCGCCCGCTGCTCGGCACGCGCGAGTTCGTAAAAAATCTCACGCGCGAGACGCTGAACGCCTACTACAAGAAGCACTACGTGCCGGCCAATATGGTGCTCGTCGTCGTCGGCGCTGTCACACCGGCGCAGGCGCGCGACGTTGCGGCCGAGACCTTCGGCCGCCTGACCGGCCCCGCGCCGGTGCGCCCTGCCGTCGGGCCGCCGACGCGCCGGGGGGCGCCGCAAGACGTTCGGCGCTCCGAGCGGCAGGCGTATCTCGGGATCGCGTGGCACGCGGCGCCGACGGGCAACACCGACATCTACGCGGTCGACCTGCTGACGTACATCCTCGGCGATGGGCCCTCGAGCCGCCTCAACCAGGTGCTGCGCGAGCAGCGCGGCCTGGTGCAGACGATCGACGCGAGCTACATTCCGCGGCAGCTGTCCGGGCTGGTATCGGTCACCGCGCGCCTCGACGCCAAGAATTTCGACGCCGCCGAGGCGGCGGTGCGCGAGATCGTGCGTCGCGTGCGTGACGAGGGCGTGACGTCGGCCGAGCGCGAGCGCGCCATCACCACGGCCGAATCGAGCTACGCGTTCGACATCGAGACGGTCGAGGGGCTGGCGAAAGCCTACGGCCAGGCCGAGACGACGTGGACGCTGCAGGACGAGGTGCACTATCTCGAGCGCGTGCGGCGGGTGAGCGCGGAGCAGATCCGCGCCGCCGCACGCACGTACTTCGGCGACGACAACTACGTCCGCGTGCGCTTCCTGCCGGAAGGCGCGCGGTGAGGCGCGTCCTCGTCGCGGCGCTCGTGCTGGCGCTCGCGGCGCCGGTGCTCGCGCAGCCGAAGGACGAGGTCCGGCGCACGCGGCTGGCGAACGGGCTCACCGTCATCGTGCGCCCCAGCGACGTCGCGCCGGTCGTGGCCGTTTCACTGCTGGTTCGGATGGGGACGCGCTGGGAGACGCCCGAGACGGCCGGGCTGTCGAACTTCGCCCACGCGGTGATGGTGAAGGGCACCACGCGGCGCAGCGGCGCCGAGCTCGCGGACGCGGTGGCCGCGCTCGGCGGAAAGATCAGCGCCTCGGCCGAGGCGGACTATTCGGAGATCCGCGCCTCCGCGCTCGCCCGCTTCTGGCGCGAGCTGCTGGGGCTCACGGCGGAGCTGGCGCTGCAGCCGAA
Source organism: Candidatus Rokuibacteriota bacterium (assembly GCA_003220475.1). GTDB lineage: Bacteria > Methylomirabilota > Methylomirabilia > Rokubacteriales > CSP1-6 > AR12. The sequence continues at coordinate 19,182 of QHSO01000049.1, forward strand.
GTTCGCGCCGGAGGAGGTCGATCGCGAGCGCGACTTCGTGCTGTCCCGCCTGCAGCGCCGGCACGACAACGCGCCCTCGCACGCCTTCGACGAGTTCTATGCGCTCGTCTACGGGCCGCATCCTTACGCGCTGCCGACTCTCGGCACGCCCGCCTCGCTCGCGCGCTTCGACCACGCCGCGGTCGTCGGCCGCTATCGCGCCTTCTATCGCCCCGATCGCATCGTGCTGGCCGTGAGCGGGCAGGTGCCCGTGGACGACGTGCTCGCCGAGGCGCAGCGTCTCTTCGGCGCGATGCCGGCCGGCAGCTCGGCGATGCTCGACGGCACGAGTCCGGCGCCGGTCGCGGCGGCGCGGCGCCGCGTGATCGATCAGGCCGCGCAACAGACGCAGATCCTCATGGGCGGGCTCGCGCCGCCGCTCGACCACCGCGACTATGCGGCGGTCAAAGTCCTCTCGAGCGTGCTCGGCGGGGGCATGGCAGGCCGATTGTTCGTCGAGCTGCGTGACAAGCGCGCGCTCGCGTACACCGCGACGGCCTTCTACGAGCCCATGAAGGAGCCCGGCGTGATCGTGCTCTATCTGGGCACGACGCCCCAGACCGCGACCCAGGCCGAGCAGGCGTTGCTGGCCGAGGTCGACCGCATCAAGCGCGAGCCGGTCCCAGACGCGGAGCTCGCCCGCGCCAGGCGCTATCTCGTCGGCCGCTACGCGATGGACCGCCGCACGAGCGAACGCCTCGCGTGGTATCTGGCGTTCTACGAGGTGGAAGCCGTGGGCGCCGACTACCCGGAGCGGTATCGTGCCGCGGTGGAGGCCGTCACCGCGGCCGACGTCCAGCGCGCGGCGACGACCTACCTCGCGACGCCGGTCACGCTGGTGCTCGGTCCGCACCCCGCGCGCTGAGCCGTCTCCTCGATCGTCTGCAGACGCTCTTTCCGGAGGCTTCGCGCACGGCCATGCGCGGCTGGCTGGCGTCCGGACGCGTGCGCGTCGATGGTGTCGTCGTGCATCGTGCCGACGCCGAGGTTGGCGCCGACGCGCGCGTGACGCTCCGCGCGGACGCGCCGGCGTTCCCGTCGGCGCTCCGCCTCGTGCACGAGGACGCCGATCTCATCGTCGTCGACAAGCCGCCGGGACTGCTCACCGTGGCCACCGAGCGGGAGCGTCGGCGCACCGCGTATCGTCTGCTGTCCGACTACGTCGCCGCGCAGGGACGCGCCGCGAGGATCTTCATCGTTCACCGGCTCGATCGCGAGACGTCGGGCCTGCTCGTGTTCGCGAAGTCCGCGGTGGTCAAGCGCTACCTTCAGGCGCAGTTCGTCGCGCGCGCCGTCGAGCGTGGCTACGTGGCCGCGGTCGAGGGACGCGTGCGCGAGGACCAAGGCACGCTGCGCGAGCCCGTCGTCGAGGATCCGACGACGCTGCGCGTACGGACTGGCCCCGGCGGTCGAGAGGCGATCACCGAGTACCGCGTTCGCGAGCGACGTGCGCGCTCGACCGTGCTCGAGTTACGCCTGCGCACCGGGCGGCGCGGGCAGATCCGCGCTCAGCTCGCCGCGCTCGGCCATCCGATCGTCGGCGATCGCGCCTTCGGCGCGCAGACCGACCCGCTGCAGCGTCTGTGTCTTCACGCGACCGTGCTCGGCTTCACCGATGCGCGCGGTCGCCGCCTGCGCTTCACGAGCGCCGCTCCGTTCTGACGCGCAAGGCGACCTGGAATGGCGGCCCAATCGCGCGCGTCTCATTGCCGTGACGCGATTCATGAGTCAGTTCCAGGAGGTCGCAAAAATGACAAAGCGAATGGTCGCCACGATTGCGGGTCTCGGGCTGCTGGCCACGACGATGACGGCGTGCAGCACGCTGGTCGGCGCGGGCGTCGGCGCCGGCACGGGCGCCGCGATCGGCGCCGGCACCGGCTACGGTGCGGGCAAGGGCGCGCTGATCGGAACCGGGGTGGGCGCCGCCGCCGGCGCGATCTACGGCGCCACCAAGAAGTAGGGGAATCAACGGCGGCGGGGGGGCCGCCCCCGCCGCCTCAGCCTTCGAACTCTTCGCGGCGGGCGCCGCGGGCTTCCTCGGCCGCCTTGATCTCGTCGGCGAAGAGTCCCGCGTGCAACGGACAGGGCGGTTTGTTTTCCTCGACGTACTGACATTCAGTCTGATTGCACTGCACGAAGTAGCCCTGGACGCGACCGAACCCTCCCGGCCGCTTGAGGCGGATCATCACGGGCTCGGATACGACGGAACACCAGAACTCACGAGCACGGCCTCGACTCACGCTAGCGCTTCTCCTTCCCGACAGCGTCTCTCAACATACGCTCTTTCGACCGATTGTGACAATGCAAACGGTAGGCAGGGCGCCACCGTCGCCATTTGGATATCGCCAACGGAGAGGGACTTGGATATATTGTGGCGCCAGGTTTCCGGGGATCAATCTGTTCGGGAGGTGCGGCTTTGCTTCGCTTGGCGTTGAATCGCCTCGCCACCGTCGCCTGTTTCGGCGCGCTCGCCCTCGCCGTGACGGCCTGCAGCACCTTCTCCCACACCGCGCGGCCCGACGCCCTGCAGGTCGGCGGCCCGGCGACTGGCAGCGCAGCGTCGCTGCCGGTCGCCGGGCCGCCGCGCACGATCGAGGCCGCGCTGCCCGCCGACGCCGAACCGGCGGGCTCGACGGCCACATCGCCCGAGGGCGATCGCGCCCCCGACCCGGTCGCCGCCCAGGCGCAGTCGACGCCCGAGACGCCGGCGCTCGAAGAAGGCATGGCCCAGGCGCAGGGCTACAACTTCGTCGTGCCCGACGAGATTCAGATCATGATCTCCAACGGCTTCGACAACATCTCGTTCGTGCCACGTCTGGTGAACAGCCTGCTGCAGGGCAAGGTGAAGGGCGCGGGCCGCGAGCTCGGCCGCTTCCTGATCAACAGCACCGCGGGCGTCGGCGGGCTGTTCGATCCCGCCAAGGACGTCTTCGGCATCCTCAAGAGCCGTGAGGACTTCGGCCAGACGCTCGGCGTGTGGGGCGTCGGGTCCGGGCCGTACCTCATCGTACCGTTCCTCGAGCCGCTCACCGTCCGCGATGGCGTGGGCAAGGCCGTCGACAGCGCGCTGGACCCGCTCTCCTACTTCTTGCCGCTGATCTGGGAGCGCCTCGCGATGAAGGTGGGCGACATCGTCAACGAGCGGTCGCTCAACCTGGATCTCTTCCAGGGCTTCGAAGAAAGCGTGATCGACATGTACAGCGCCGTCCGTCACGCGTACCTGCAGCGCCGGCTCCGGCTGATTCGCGAATAGCGGTCCGGGAGGACCTGCGGCGTGAAGTGGCGGAGCTGGGCCGCCGGAGGTGTGGCGCTCGCGGTGGCCTTCCTCGCCGCGTGGCTCACCGTCTTCGGCTCGCGCGCGCTGGCCGCCTCGCACACCGAGCGTGACGTTCAGGCCGGACGCGCGCTGTTCGCCACGCATTGCGCGGCCTGTCACGGCGAGGGCGGTCGCGGCGACGGCGCGTCCGCGGCGAGCTTCGCCACCCGGCCCTCCGATCTGGCCGACGGGCGGCTGATGAACGGGCTGCCGGACGAGTTCCTCGTGAGCGTGATCACCCATGGCGGCCCGGCGCAAGGTCTCGCGCCCACGATGCCGCCGTTCGATCGCACGCTCAGCGCCGATCAGATTCGCCGCGTGGTCGCGTTCGTGCGGACGCTGGCGCGGCCCGACTACCGCGGTGGGCCGACGACGCTGGCGCGGCCGCCGCGGGCGCCGCGACAGCCGATCTTCTTCAACCACGTCATTCATTCGGGCTCGTTCCAGATTCCCTGCCAGTACTGCCATGCCGACGCGCGCCGCTCGGAGTACGCGGGGCTGCCGAGCATCGAGCGCTGCGTCGGTTGCCACAAGATCATCGGCGTCGCCGACAATCCCGAGATCGGGAAAATCCACGACTACGCGCGGCGCGGCGCACCGATCCCGTGGATGCGCGTCTTCAAGGTGCCGGAGTTCACCTACTTCCCACACAAGGCGCACGTGCGCGCCGACGTCGCCTGCCAGACCTGCCACGGTCCGATCGAGCGCATGCCGGTGGTGGGCGCCGATACCGGGCCCGGGCTCGCCCACGATCTCGCGCGCCTGGTCGGGCTGCACCCGCCACAGCGTCTGCTGACGATGGGCTGGTGCGTCGACTGTCACCGCCGCGAGAACGCGACGCGCGACACGCACGCGCCGCTCGACTGCATCGCCTGCCACCACTGAGACGCGGGCGCGCGCGGCCGTCGCGTCGAGCCCTGGTGAGGACCGAGATCCTCACGACCGCCGCCGAGTTGTTCCGCGCGCGCGGCTATCGCGCCACCACCCTCGACGAGCTCGCCCGGCGCCTGGGCATGTCGAAGGCGACCGTGTACGGATACTTTCGCTCGAAGGAAGACCTGCTCGCGGCGATCTTCCACCGCACGATGACGCTGGCCGAGGCGGGCCTCGCGGCGATCCGCGCGAGCGCGCTGTCGCCCGCCGACCAGCTGCGCGAGGTGATTCGTCACCACGTGCGCCTGGTCGTGGCGGAGCGCGCGTTCCTCACGGTCTTCTTCAGCGAGGAGGGCAGCCTGCCGTCACGACTGCAGAAGGACATCGTGCGTCGCAAGGGGCGTTACGACCGCACGGTCCGCGGCATCGTCGAGCGCGCGGCGCGGGCGGGCGAGATTCGTGCTGCGGAGCCGCGCTTGCTGGTGCTGGCGCTGCTCGGCATGTCCAACTGGGTCTATCGCTGGTATCACCCCGGCCGCGGGCGCGCCTGGGACGCCGACGCCATCGCGGGGGCGTTCATCGACCTCGTCGAGCGCGGCTACCTCGCGACTCCCGCCGCGCGCGGCAGGGAGATCGGCCGGCGGCTCCAACGGCTCGAGGCTGAGGTGCGCGCGCTGCGGCCGCTCCTGCGGGGACTTACTCGGCCTTGAAGTACTTCGCGGCGGGGTGGTGGAATACCAGCGCCGAGACCGAGGCTTCCGGGTCCATCATGAATCCCTCGGTCAGCTGCACGCCGATCTGCTCGGGGCGTAGCAATCGCCACAGCGTCGCCTGATCGGCAAGCTCCGGACAGGCGGGATAGCCGAACGACACGCGCAGCCCGCGATAGCGCGCCTTCAGCTTGTCCTCGATCGGGAGCTCGGGCGGATCGGGGAAGCCCCACAGCGTGCGCAGGCGCGCGTGGAGCATCTCGGCGAAGGCCTCCGCCGATTCGATGGCGAGCGCCTGCAGCGCGTGCGATCGTAGATAGGCGCCCTGCTCCTTCCACGCCTGCGCGCGCTCTCGCACGCCGATACCGCACGTGACCGCGAAGAGCGCAATGTAATCATCGACGTCGTCGCGGACGTAGTCCGTGAGGCAGAGTCGCTCGCCCGCCGACTGCCGCGGGAACGTGAAGCGTCCGACCTCGTGGGCGTCGGGTCCGAACAGGCGTAGCGTCTCGCCTTCCGCGCGCGCACGGAACCAGCGGTAGACGCCGTCGGCGCGCAGGAGGTGGTCGCGGACGGCCTCGGCCTTGAGCGTCTCGACTACCTCGTGCAGCTCGCGCGCTTTGGGATCACCGTCGGCGAGCAGCCGCGAGACGAGTCCGCGCAGCCCGAGATGCTTGCCGTAGAGCATCTGGAGATTGAGGTAGGGATAGATCTGCGCGAGCGGCACGTTGCGCAGGACGTGCGCTTCGAGATCGGGCGGCACCGAAGGGTCCACGCGCGGAACGACGGCCGTCGCGCGCACCGGTGGCGTCGCGGGCCGCGGCGCATCTGCGGCGGCGGCGCCGCGGGCCAGCGCCGCCTGCTCGGCGCGCACGCGCTCGACGAGACGCTCACGCGTCACCGCCGAGAACAGCTGGTTCGCGAGGTCGAGGCCGTCCATCGCGTCCTTGGCATAGAGCGTCACCCCGCCGTATTCCGCGGCGATGCGGGTGGCGGTGAACTTTTTCGTGAGCGCCGCGCCGCCGACGAACAGGGGAATCTCGATGCCCGCCGCCTTGAGATCCTGCGCGGTCACGACCATCTGCTGCGCGGACTTGACGAGCAGTCCCGACAGGCCGAAGGCGTCCGGCTTGTGGGTGTGATACGCGGCGATGAGGTCTTCCGGCGGCACTTTGATGCCGAGGTTGATCACGCGATAGCCGTTGTTGCCGAAGATGATCTCGACGAGGTTCTTGCCGATGTCGTGGACGTCGCCCTTCACGGTGGCCAGCACGATCACGCCGCGCGTGGCGGACTCCGCCTTCTCCATGTGCGGCTCGAGGTGCGCGACCGCCGCCTTCATCGCCTCCGCCGACTGCAGCACCTCGGCGACGATCAGCTGGTTGTCATTGAAGAGCCGCCCGACCTCGTCCATGCCGCGCATGAGCGGTCCGTTGATGATGGCCAGCGGGGCCGCCTCACGAAGCTTGGCGTCCAGATCCTCGAGCAGTCCGTCGCGGCTGCCCTCGACGATGTAGCGCGCGAGTCGCTCGTCCAGCGGAAGCGTCTCCCGCGGCGTCACGGTCTTCACGCGGTCGCGGAAGTGCGCGGCGAACGCGGCCACGGGGTCGGCGCCGCGGTTTTCCAGCAGATCTTCGGCCAGACGGCGCTCTTCCTCTGGAATGGACGGATAGCGCTCCAACCGCTCGGTGTTGATGATCGCGTAGTCGAGGCCGGCCTTGGTGCAGTGATAGAGGAAGACGCCGTTCAAGACTTCTCGACCGGCCGGCGGCAACCCGAATGAGACATTGGAAATTCCCAGAATGGTCTTGCACTCCGGGAAGCGCGACTTGATCGCGCGCAGGCCCTCGATCGTCTCGACCGCCGAGCCGATATAGTTGACGTCGCCGGTCCCGACGGGGAACACCAGCGGATCGAAAATCAGATCGCGCGCGGGAATGTCGTACTTGCGCGTGAGCAGCTCGTACGAGCGCTCGGCGACGGCGAGCTTGCGCTCGCGGCTGACGGCCATGCCCTGCTGCTTGTTCTCGTCGATACAGCCAACGACGACGGCCGCGCCGTACCGGCGGAGCATCGGGGCCACGTGCTCGAAGCGCTCCTCGCCGTCCTCGAGATTGATCGAGTTGACGATGGCCTTGCCCTGGCAGTGGCGCAGCGCGAGCTCGAGCACCGCCGCGTCGGTGGAGTCGATCATCAGCGGGACCTTCACGCGTCGGGTCAGCTCGCGCATGAAGCGGTCCATGTCCGCCGCTTCGTCGCGGTCGGGATTGGCCAGGCACACGTCGAGCACCTGCGCCGAGGCCCGCACCTGGGCACGCCCGACCTCCGCCGCGTCGTCGAAGCGATCCGCGACGACGAGCTCCTTGAACTTGCGCGAGCCGATGACGTTGGTGCGCTCGCCCACGAACACGGGGCGATTGTCGTCGTTGGGATAGAGGATCTCGATCCCGCTCACGGCCTGCGGCTCGACGGCGGCCGGGACGCGCGGCGGCTTGCCGGTGACGAGCCGCGCGATCGCGCGGATGTGCTCGGGCGTGGTGCCGCAGCAGCCGCCGACGAAATTGACCCAGCGCTCGCCGACGAAGCGCGCGAGCTTGAGCGCCAGGCTCTGCGGCGTCTCGCCGTACTGGCCGCGCTCGTCCGGCAGACCGGCATTCGGGTACACGCTCGTCCAGCACGTGGCCAGGCCGGCGAGCGAGCGCAGGTGGTCCGTCATGAACTCGGGGCCGGTCGCACAGTTGAGGCCGATCGAAAAGAGCCGGAGGTGCTGGAGCGAGATGTACAGCGCCTCCACGCCCTGGCCGGCGAGCATCGTGCCCATCGGCTCGATGGTGGCGCTTACCATCAGGGGTACGTCGTCACGCCCGGCGGCGTGCTGCGCCGCGCGCACGCCCAGCGCCGCGGCTTTGAGATTCAGCGTGTCCTGTGCCGTCTCGAGCAGCAGCGCGTCCACGCCGCCCGCGAGCAGGCCGGCCGCCTGGACCTCGTACGCGTGCATGACGTCATCGAAGGTCACGTTGCGCGTGACGCTGATCGAGCGCGTCGACGGGCCCATGGCGCCGACGACGAACCGGTCCCCGGCGGCCTCGCGCGCGAGGCGAGCGGCGGCCACGCACAGCTCGTGCGCGCGGTCGGCGAGCCCGTACTCGCCGAGCACATAGGGCGCGCAGCCGAAGGTGTTCGTGGAGACGACGTCCGCGCCCGCATCGACATAGGCCGCGTGGATCCCGCGAATGACGTCGGGGCGCGTGAGGTTCAGGTACTCGTTGCAGCCCTCATAGCGCTCGCCGCCGAAGTCGCTCGCGGTAAGCTCCGCGGCCTGGATCATCGTCCCCATCGCGCCATCGAGGACGAGAATGCGTTCACGGAGCGTGCGGGCGAGGCGGCTCATGTGGACAATACTAGCGCACCGCGCAGACAGAGAGATCGTGGCGTTCCGAAGGGCTGCCGGACAGGCGTCAGCGCGCGAAGAGGAGCGGGCGTCGACAGTGATTCTCGACG